>JANQRQ010000069.1 GCA_028284485.1 Planctomycetaceae bacterium
GCAAAGCCGAGATACGTACCCGAGTGGTGGAACCATCGTTGGGTTGGCCACACCGGAATCGTTCACACCGGACTTAGACATTGCCTTCCGACAAGGATCATTCGATATCGGCGTCCCAGACTTCGGTGGATTCGAACCGAACGCTGGTATCCAGGTTGGTATGGCCATCCTCAGCGATATCGAAGCCTTCTTCTTCATCCAAGCCGCACAGGGTGACTCGCGGACGAACTTGATGTTTGCTCCCAAGGTGACCTTGTTCAATGGCCAACAGGCCACGGTAACCGACAACGTTCAGCGACCGTTCGTTACCAGTTTGACACCGACGGTTGGCTTCTTCGCGGTCGGGTTCACGCCAACGATTACCGTGTTGCAGGAAGGCGTGCAGTTAACAGTATCCGCAGTCATTTCGGCCGACCGACGCTTCGTCCGATTGACGGTCATTCCGTTCTTCAGCCAAGTCACTGACGTCTTCACCTTTTCGTTCGTCAGCGGCGGCGGCGGCGGTGGCCAGCTCGGTGGTGCAGCCGGTGGTGCAGCCGGTGGTGCAGCTGGTGGTGCAGCAGGCGGCCAAGCCGGTGGTATCGGCGGTGGTGCCGGCGGTGCCGGCGGTGGAGTCCAAGGTGTCGGCGGTATCGGCGGCCAAGGTGGCGGCGTCGGTGGTGGTATCGGCGGCGGTGCCGGTGGTGCAGCCGGTGGTGCAGCTGGTGGTGGCCAGATCGGTCAAGCCGGCCAAGGCGGTGCTGCCGGAATCGGCGGTGGAGCGGGTGGCAACATCACCATTCAGCAACCGGTTCTGGAGTTCGTCCAAGTGACAACCACCGTGAGTGTACCGGACGGCGGTACCGTGCTGTTGGGTGGAATCAAACGACTGCGTGAAGGACGCAATATGCAGGGCGTCCCGATCCTGAACAAGATTCCCTACATCAGCCGGCTCTTCAAGAACACCGGTGTGGGGCGGGAGACCGAAAGCTTAATGCTGATGGTCACGCCTCGGATCATCATCCATGAGGAAGAAGAGGAGTTACTGGGGCTGTAACAGGCTGACCACTGCCAGCTCCCAGTAACCTCCTCGAATCCTGATTGATTCAGGGTCCTGGGCCGTCGCGGAAAGCGGGAATTCGCGGCGGCCCTCTTTTTATCTTTGCCCGATTGCGGGAACGCCGACCGTCGATCCGACGGCAGGAATTCTCGCATTCCGACAAGTGGTAGAATCAACCTGATTTCAAATCGGCAATTTGGTCGCGGTGGCGTGAGGCGACAACGGCATTATCTGGTCCAAAATCGGCAAATTCTTCTGACCGGCCTCCAAGAACGGCAAAAGGCGACCGGCAACGGAACCGATTTCACTTGTCCGATAGCAGTGATGTTCAAAATAGAAAAACTGCGGTTCGTGAGTTGAATCGATAGCCTGTAAAAGGTGCTGTCGCCTCGGAGGTTGTGTCGGAGTAGGGCTATTGCGACGACAGGCAGCGAATCGGTGGCTTACGTGCTTTGTCGGATTCGCCCTCCTCGTGATTCATCGGCCCATTGTCCACCGATCAAGCACCTCAGATCGCGCGCTCAAGTCTGATCACGAAAAGAGGTCGTGACCCGACGGTGGGACGCTGAGAAGGCCGATGGTCGGCGCGATATTTTCTTCAGACACTTTCCATCTGAGCGCACGCCGCAGCGGCATTGATCAAGCACAGCCTTTGAAGTCCCGCGTCGCCTCCAGACACATTTACTGATGCGTCACGGGGTTTCCGGCTGTTTGCACCGGCGAGTCGGTCTTCAACTCGACTGCCTGTTGAAGCTTTTCAAGCAGGATCGACTGTGAATAAAGGTCGCGGATCAGAATCGGTTCTTGTGGGCGATTGCCGGGAAAAATAACGGTAAGTGGAACGCTTTCGCTATCGAATTTGTCCAACCATGCCTTAATCTCAGCTGATTCGTTCGTGTAATCGGCATAGAGAGTCACGACGCCATTGTCTTCGACGAACTCTTTAGTTCGACGGGTGTTTAAGGCAGTCTTCTCGACCATTTTGCAGGTCAGGCACCAGTCGGCAGTAAAGTCAACGAGAACGGTTTTCTTATTCGCCACCGAATCGAGCAAACGTTCTTCGCTGAAGCCCTCCCAAGCAAGTTCGTTAGCGCTTCCCTTGTACTGCGACATTCCATAGCCAACTGTACAAAAGATAGCGATAAAGCTGACGGCTGCTACTCGCACGATATTCTTATGGCGCGGCGGCGAAGTTGTTTGATACAGGCTGCCGAGCATCCACAACCCCAATGCGATGCCGAGTAGCATTACCAACAGCGGGACGACGAAGGTCTTTTCCAAGAAGTAGACGAAGAAAATCACCGTCGCCATCAGGACGAAGCCGGCAAGTTCTTTGAAGCGGACCATCCACGTGCCCGGTTTCGGAAGGAGTTTGATTGCGCCAGGAAACAATCCAAAGACAAGGTACGGAAACGCCATACCAAGTCCCATCGTTCCCCATACGAGATAGACAATCGTCGGGCTTTGCTGCACCGACCAGCCTAGGGTGACCCCCAAGAAAGGGCCGCTACACGGTGTCGCCAATAATGTTGCGAAAATACCTGTGAGAAAGGCCCCCAGCAGGCCTTCCTGCTGCTGACCACCTGCCGCTGAACCCACAAATCCCGGTACTGGTATCTCGAAAACGCCCAACAGGCTAAGCCCCATCGCAAAAACGAGGCAGGCCATGACCAGGTTGAATTCCGAGTTCTGAAACAAGCCGCCCCACCCGAGGCCGATCGATACCGCAAGTGTCGCGAGAATCAAAAAGACCCCGACAACTCCGACCGAGTACGCGACATTCAGGGCCAGGATCCGCCCCCGATCTTCACCCGCCTGTTGCACAAAACTGAGCAATTTGATGGCCAGTACCGGCAGAACGCATGGCATAATGTTCAGAATCATTCCGCCGAAAAACGCGGAAATTAGGTAAAAAACGAGACCGTGCGAGGACGTATCGGCCGGCGGCTTAAAATCGAACGCGACAGGTCCAGCGGCGACTGGTTCATCAAATTCGGTTTGATCGTCCGGTACTCCACCGACGGGCACAGTCCACAGGGTTCCCAGCGCAAAACTCATCGGATTCGGTGTGAGGCAGGTCCCTTCATTACAAAGTTGGCAATCAATCGTGCCGCGCAGGCCGTAACCGGCCGATTCTGCCGAGTCCAGCACTGTGAACTTCCGTGTCCAGTTGATCTGGCCGTAATGCACATTCTGTTCGATCGAAAAATCGCCGATCGAAATCTTCTCAGCTTTGTATGGTTTACTGGGAGTGAATGTCTCACCGACGGGACGTAGACCTTCGAGAGTCTCCAGAGTGATTTTGGTTGGTTTGCCAGGTTGCTGCTCACCCGGAATCAATGCAAATGTATGCCACGCGGGATCGACTTTGGCACTAATGTTGAGTGTAACGGTCTCGCCCGGCTTTGCATTCTCGGGTGTCAGACGAAAGCGATAGGCGATGTTATCCGGGGATTGCCTTTGCCCCACTTTGCGGATCGGTCTGATTTGATATTCGTAGCGGTTTTCGACCGTTTGCGCGCCGCCAAGGGCAACCGTGAAAGACTCTTTGTAAGGTTTACAATTGCGCTCGTCGCAAATCTGGTAGCGCAGTTCTCCTGTCAGCGAAACGTCGGCCGGCTGCGCGTTATCTGCGATGTAAAAACGCCGGCTCCACGAAACTGGCTTTACGTACTTCTCCACGTCGTACCCGAAGAGCGGTTCATAAACGGTTTTTGGTTTGTGATTGGCGGAAAACTGGTCATCAACCGGTTCCAAACCGCGCCCCGCCGTGATGGCGATCTTCGTCGCAGCACCTTTGTTTTTTTCCTGCGACGTCGAGTACGTATAGGCTTTTTCGCCCGGGTTTACGGTAACGCGTAGCGTGACCATTTCTCCCGGTTTGGCCGTTGGTGGGATCAGTTCAACCTTATGAGGGATTGCGGGAGTCGACGCGGCCGGCAGGCGGCCGTTGTTTATGTCTCCCAGCGGATCCTGGAAATGAATTTGTGCTTGGCCATTTGCTGTTCCCAGCGTTGCCAGCAATGCCAACACGACCATCGTCCAGAAGGACCCGGCGATTGTACGTCTCATCTTTCCGCCTTCCGCAGCTCAGCCGTCGAGTGGCTGAAACCACATTCCCTTGAGTGTTCGACAGTAAGCGACGATGCACTTTGTTGTTACGCTAAACTTTGGAATATGACTTTGCAGCGATTGATCCGCCAGTGCAGAGCCAAACTTCGCCCATTCGCTTGCGAAATCTTCCCGTTCGCGAATTCGCCACCAAGTGCCCGTTTGATGTACGGTTACTCCAACCTGTTACGATAGAATAAGTATCGGCGTGGGAACTCACGCCGTCTGTATGAATTTCCACACAACTGCATCGACGTGTTTGGTTTGAGTTCGAATTCCAGCAAATGCTAAGCCGGTTATCAACAATAATACCGTATCGGTCGACATGGCTGCAATTTTTGCCGATTCGTCTCTGTCACGAAATTGGGAATTCAAAAAAGGAAGGCAGCCCTATCCCCAACGAGAATCGAAACTTGGGCATTGCAGTTTCGTTTGGCACGATGCTGCTGTTCGCACTTTGCTCATGTCCGACACTCGCGTACCCGCAAGAGGCTGAAATACGGGAAATTGGGTTCTCCGAGCGACTTCCTTACGGTATGCAGCCGGTCGACTACTTGGGAAACGCCCACAACGATGCCGCGAAACAGCTCCAGGGCCGACTGGCGGACGGTCGTCAACAACTGGAATTTCGAGAGCCCCGCGGATATCTCGATTCGGTGTTGCGAGCGCTCTCCATCCCTCACGCGTCGCAATTATTGGTGTTTTCAAAAACAGCCCGGAATCAGCGACTGATCAATCCGCAAACGCCGCGTGCCATCTACTTTAACGACGAAAGTTCGGTTGCCTGGGTTCCAGGAGCCGAAGCGCTGGAAGTGATGTCCGTAGACCCGCTGAAAGGACCCATTTTTTACACATTGTCACAACGGAAGGTCGAACTGCCGCGATTCGAGCGACGAACCGATTGCCTCGCTTGCCATGCCGGCAGTACGACCTTACAGGTTCCGGGGTTTATGGTGCGCTCATTTCGGACTGATGCGAATGGAACTCCGATCGACGGGTACTCTCAGGTCACACACGACACCGAGTATGCCAAACGGTGGGGCGGTTGGTATGTGACCAGTGGCCATGAAGTCGATCCACACCAAGGCAATCGATACGGCCGAGCGGACGAAGTGCAGGAAATTCCGCCGGCGACTGGTGACCTATCGAAGCATTTCGACGCTTCGGCGTACCTCAATACCAAAAGTGATGTCGTAGCGCATTTGATACTCAATCATCAATCGTATGGCTTGAACTTGATCGTTCGCGTCAATTACGAAAGCCGATTGCAGCGGAAATCTGACGCGGAAGAGCGATTGCTGAGGTACTTACTATTCGCCGACGAGGCGAAAATTGAGAAACCGATTAAGGAGTCGACCGATTTCCAATCACAGTTCGAACGCCGCGGCCCGCACGACAGCCAAAAGCGCTCGTTGCGCCAGCTTGAGCTAACGACTCGGGTGTTCCGATACCGCTTGAGCTATTTGATATACACCGACGTGTTCCGGGCGTTGCCAAGCGATGTCCTGCAGCGACTGTTTGATCGGCTGACGAACATTCTTCGCGGTAAAGACGATACCGCAGAATGGGAGTACCTACCGGAGGAAGAACGGCAAGCGATTCTGGAAATCATTCGCGATACTCGCGCCCATCTGCCGGCGAGTTGGGCGCTCGATCGTGTCAATTGAATTGGGTAGTGCTTCGGCGGCTACCTTTCAACATTGCCGCCGATATCGTACGCCTGCTTATTCTTCGGTGGGTTCTTCTGTTTGTCCGTCCGACGGTTCTGCTTCATCTTGGGTCATCGACCATTTCAGCAAAGGCGGCGTGACCATGGTGGTGATCATCACCATGACAACGACTGCAGAAAATGTCGCATCGTCGATAACCGGTTTGCCGGCCACTTTTAATCCGCGTCCAACATCGGCGAAGATAAGTCCGACCTCTCCTCGCGGAATCATTCCCAAGCCCACGGCAATTTTGTTCAGGCCGGGTTCGCGGACTCCTAAAGAACAAACCTGTTTTCCGATGATAGCGACAACGGTAATGGCACCTGCTAACAGTAGCACCGAAGTGTCGAGAAAGGCCGAAACATCGACCTGGATACCCATTTGTACGAAGAAGATTGGGACAAGCAATGCCGACAGCGGCGCCAGTGCATCTTCGAGACTATGTTGTTCCTTGTCGCCGAGTTCCCGGTAATGAGTCCGTTCGAGGATGAGACCGGCGGCAAACGCGCCCACGATCGGGGCCAACCCAAAGAAGTTCGCCAACCAGGAGAATCCAAAGCAGATCACCAATGAAGCAGCGACTAACAATCCGTGGCCATAAAGAAAGCTAGCCGATTTGAATAATGGACGAGTAAAGATGAGGTTGCCCAAGAGCAGTGCGCCGATCAGGAAGCCGAATGCTTTTCCAACAACAATCAGCAATGTTCCGGCACTGATTTCTCCCTGCTGGATTACGCCTGAAACGACGGCCAATACGACCAGCCCGAGGACGTCGTCAATGACGGCCGCGCCCAGGATGATTTGTGATTCGCGCTGCTGGCTGCGGCCCAAGTCTTTCAGTACGCGCGCGGTGATGCCCACGCTGGTGGCACACAACGTTGCTCCAATAAAGACATGAACTTGCCAACCCAGGTCGCGCACCAGTAACCATCCCACGCCCCAACCGAGAAACATGGGCACGACCACTCCCAAAATGGCGACAAACATAGATGAGACGCCGACGGACATCATTTCTCGAACGGTCGATTCCAGTCCGACTTCGAACAGCAACAAAATGACCCCGATCGAGGCCAGCATTTTTAAAATTGAACCAGCATGATATGGCGACCGTTGGACGGCGACTTCGAGTATATGAAGTTCTTCTTCGGTCAACGGATCCGCGTTCTGGTTTCGACTCTTGTCCAAAACGGCTTCCAATTCGTCCAATTCTTGATTGGTCTGTGCCAGCAAATCACGGTCATGCTGATTCAGGCTGGCCGGTCCCTGTTTTTCAATTTTGTGCAGGACATGGGGAAGCTCGCTCGACGGCGGAGCTTTAAGGTACTCAAAGACCTCAGACCCCGTCAGGAGCGCGAAATTTCCCAGGATGATTCCCACAAACAATTCGCCTAGGACTGCCGGCATCCCCAAGCGTTCGAAGATATCGCCGCTCAATTTTGCCAGAAACAATATGGTTGTAATGGCGATCAACAGCGGGGCAACAGGATCGGAATGGCCGGCCGGCTCAGCATCGGAATGTTCCGAATCATGCCCAGCGGTTTCCGGATCTGACGAGGGGCTATCGACGGTCTCTGCCGTCTCTACCGGAGCGGCCTCGTCAGCCCCTGCAAAATGCAGGGTGTCGTGGAAAACGGCGAAGGCCGTAAATACCAGAAGCCAGGTCCAGCACCGGCGATCAAATCCTCGCCGCCTCGATTTACGCTTTGTTCCCAACGACGACGGCTGCAAACGGAAAGACAATTTCAAGCTCCGGAATGTGGGTTATGGACGTGTCATTACGCTAAATTAGGAGATTCCCGGCGGTTGAGAAATCTGCCGGTTCTGGAATGCCACATTGCTCGAATGGCGGCAAACGGGTTAATATACCGCCAGTTCTCCTGAATGGGAAACAACTTGCGTGGGTTTCGTTTGGCAGGTCGCGATTGAGATGACTTGCATTCGAATTCCGTGACAAACACGGTCGTGTATTGGGCTCGATCTTCACAACGAATGGATTGACATTGAAGAATATGAAACAGCCAATCAGCCGCCGTCCGCTGGCCCGACGTCATCAAGATCAGCAGGTATTGTTTCGGTTCGTCTTATCGTTTGCGGCACTCGGGTCGTTTCTGCTTGAATCGGCTTTCGGGCAAACGACAATTCCGCTCAAGGTGCCCGAAGGCTTCGAGGTGACTTTGTTTGCCGACGACGATATGGCCCATGATATCTACTGTATGACAATCGATGCGCATGGGCGGGTTGTCGTATCGGGGGCCGGGTACGTTCGAGTCCTCGTCGACCAGGATGGTGATGGACGCGCCGACGAGGCCCGGCAATTCGTTGACGGCCCCAAAACCGGCGCTCAGGGAATGTTCTTCCATGGGACCGACCTCTTGTGTATCGGCGATGGTGGATTGTTGCGATATCGAGACGCCGATGACGATGACCAGGCCGATGGGCCACCTGAGAAATTCCTCGACTTTCTCACCGGCAGCGAACACCACACGCATTCCATTCAGCGTGGGCCAGACGGATGGTGGTACATCATCGCGGGGAATAACGCGGAAATCACCCGACAATATGCGACCCTTCCGAGTTCGCCTGTCAAAGAGCCGCAGGCCGGAACGTTGCTTCGTCTAACTCCCGATTTGACTGGTGGAGAAGTCTTCGCCAATGGCTTTCGGAATGCGTACGACTTTGCCTTCAATTGGCAGGGGGATCTATTCACATTCGACAGCGACGGCGAGCGAGAGGTCTCCCTTCCGTGGTATCGGCCGACACGCGTCTTTCACGTTTTACCTGGGTCACACGCCGGATGGTTCAGCCGCAGTTGGAAACGGCCGGATTACTTTCTTGACATGCCCCCTGTCGTTGCGTCGTTTGGGCGGGGTTCTCCCACGGGCGTGGTCAGTTACCGCCATCATCAATTTCCCGAAGAGTACCGTGACGCTTTGTTTGTATTGGATTGGACGTTCGGCCGCGTGATGGCTGTTCCGCTGGAACGCGATCGATCGACTTGGAAAAGCCGCCCGATCGAATTCATGACCGGGACCGGTCAATTCGGATTTGCACCAACCGATGCCGAGGTTGGGCCAGACGGCAGCCTTTACGTGAGCGTCGGAGGACGTGGAACGCGTGGGGGCGTATATCGTGTGCGATATACGGGAGAACAACAGGCAAGTTCTTCCGACGACAGCCCATTGGAGCAATGCCTCAATGCGCCGCAGCCGCTGTCGAGTTGGTCCCGCGCGACTTGGACGCCGATCGCGAACGAGCTCGGCAAACAGCCATTTGTCGATGCAGCGGTTAGTGAAGATACTAGTTCTCGGCAACGGATTCGTGCCATCGAAATCGTGACCGAGATGTTCGGAGGCTTCAGTGAACCTGTCTTGTTGCGCTTAGCGGACGCAACTCCATCGGAAGTGCGAGCCCGCGCGATTTGGTCTTATGGGCGCTCAAACAACGGAGAATTCAAAACGACGATTGTTGCTCGTTTTCTCAGCGACAATGATCCGATCGTCGGTCGATTCGCTGTTGAGGCGTTGCTGGGGGCTTCCGAATCAACGAGTTTTAACGCCGTCGTTTCGGGGCTAATTCACCAGCTTAATGGTAACGATCGGTACCAGCGATTTCCGACAGCCCAGCTTGCCACAAAGATGAATGCGGCTGATTTTAATAGCTTGGCGGCCGCCGCAAGCGCCACCGGTTGGAAGTGCGCATTGGCGAATTCGGCTGGCTTTATGCGACGCGAAACGGGATTTATTCCGTTTGCCTTTGAGATTGGCTTGCCGATTCTCCAGGGAGAACATCCAGCATCGTTGAAGCTCGACGCCATTCGTCTGATGCAGATCGGGCTGGGAGACGTGGGGCCGATGGGGAAATTGCCACCAGTTTTTGATGGTTACGCTGCACGGGTCGACTTGTCTGCCCACGAGCGGGAAATTGATCCCGTGCGAATCGCCATTGCTGATGCCTTTCCGACCGGAGACCGCGAACTCGATTGGGAATTGGGGCGCCTGGCGGCGATGATCACTCCGTATCATCCCGGTTTGTTGGAGAAGTTGCTCGCTCAAATCGACGGGGAGTCGCATCCGGTTGACGACACGCACTATCTCATTGTCACGGCACGGCTTCCAGTCGAACGATCACTCGCACAAAGGGAGAAGATCGCCACCGCTTTAGTCAATCTTCAAATGAAGATCGATGATCGCAGTTTAAACCAGGACAGCAACTGGGACGAACGCGTCAGTGAAATGTATACAGCCCATGTGCTGAACGATCCGGCGTTACCTATCGCTGTTGTCAGCGATCCCAGTTTTGGACAACCGAGCCATGTAGTCTTTCTAAAAGAATTGCCGGAAGAATCTTTGCCGATCGCGATTGCTGCATTCGATCGCGCGATTTCGGAAGATCCCGATTACGAAATCACGAATGATGTGGTCTTTATTTTGGGGAAAGCAGAATCCCCTCGGTACCGCAAAATGATTCGCGACTTGTACGATGACTTTTCCGTGCGGCCGGCAGTTCTCGTTGTGCTGTCCGAAAAGCCGGAAGAGCAAGATCGCCAGAAATTCGTGGAAGGTTTGGAATCATCGCAATTAGAAGTGCTGGAAGCTTGCCTCAATGCCCTGTCTCAACTGCCGGTAAGCGGTGACGAAGGTGAACAAGTCGCCCTGGTCAAAATGCTACGCCGGCTGCGAGGCGATAAAAGCGAATACCGGTTGCGGGAAACACTGGTCCGGCTGTTGCAGCGCGGTACGGGCCAGGAGTTCGGTTTCGAATTTGGTTCCGATGGATATCGGCCGCAACCTGAAGTGGTCCGCAGCTGGTCAAGTTGGATGGAGTCGCTGCATCCTGTGCAGTTGGCTGGACAGACCAATGGGGCAGCAGAAGATGCAGATCGGCTGAAATCGTTGTTGTCTGATGCAGACTGGGAGCATGGGAATTCCGTACGAGGTGAGGCACTATTCCGTAAGAGAAGTTGTGCGCAATGCCACGGGGGCAGGGTCGCATTAGGACCGGACCTCAAAGGGGTTGCTGCCCGATTTTCGCGAGACGACTTGTTTACCGCCATCGCCGTTCCAAATCGGGACGTTTCGCCCCGTTACCAAACGACGCTCATTGAAACGAAATCGGGTCAGGTCTATTCCGGGCTGATCATTTATGAGTCGGTTGATGGCGTGCTGTTGCGAAATGCGACCAACCAGACAATTCGAGTCGAAGCGGCCGACATCGAAACCAAGCGCAAGCTTCCTTCATCGTTGATGCCCGGCGGCCTGCTGAAGGACTTAACTTCCCGCGACTTGGCCGATTTGTATGCGTACCTGGCTTCTCTTTCGGTACAGCAGGACGAATAGCGCTGAGGACTGGGGAGAGCAAATCGCTTGGGGCAAACATCTGCTCGCCGCGGGCTTTCTCGAAACGGCAGTCGCTACCAATTCCCATGCGTCGGCCATAATATGGAAGTGTGGCGATACTTGCTGCCGACGCTTCGCGTTTGCGGGATACCCGTCGCGCACGGAATTGCGGTTAAGTAGACACTTCGACCCACTCCATCCACTCTACTGAATGATACAAATGGCCAAATTTCGAAATATTCTTGTCGGCGTTGATCTTTCCAGTGCGGATCGCTTGGCGGCCGCGGATCTCAAACCGCCGACGCGAGAGGCGATCAACGGCGCGATTCGATTGGCGAAAATGACCGATGCAGAACTGACGTTTTTTGCAGGCATTGAAATTTCAGAGTCGGCACGCGAATTTCTCGAGCGCGACCAGACGGATCCGGCAAACTCGGTTGAGGCACAGGCAACCCAGGTCGTCAACTCGATTGTGGCAGATGCAAAAAAGGAAGGCGTGTCCGCTCGCGGTGTCGTTCGATTCGGAACGGCTTGGATGGAAATCATTCGCGAAGTGCTGCGGGAAAAGTACGATTTGGTTATGGTTGGCACTCGTGACCTGAATGCGCCAACGCGTTTGCTATTGGGAAGCACGGCGATGAAGCTGCTGCGGTATTGCCCCTGCCCGGTGTTGGTGAACAAGCCTGACCCTGACCCTGCGGATTTCAATATTCTTATTGCGAGTGATTTGAGCGACGTCTGTTCGACTGCCATCGATGTTGCAGTCGCACTCGGTCAATTGATTGACACAAAAATACACCTGATTCACGCCATCGATTCGCACATCGATCGCCGAGTGTGGCATACCGGCCTGACCGAGCAGCAGTTTCACGAGCACAAACGGGAACTGCACGAACAGGCTGAGGCAAAATTGAATGATCAACTCTCCCGTTCTGATTTCCGGACGCTCGACAACGGCGTGCAAGCCCACGTCCTCGACGGACCAGCCGATATCCTCATCTCCGAGGCCATCGAAGAACATGGGATCGACCTCTTGATGATGGGAACGGCGGCCCGGAGCGGCATACCGGGTTTTCTCGTTGGCAATACGGCTGAGCGACTGCTGCCACAAGTCACTTGCTCGGTATTGGCCTTTAAACCGGAAGGATTCGTCTCTCCGGTGACGCTCGATTGAATTGGCTTTGAATGGCGGATTATCCGGTCTACTTGGATAACCACGCAACGACGCGAGTCGACCCCCGCGTTGTCGACGCGATGGTTCCGTATTTCTCGACACACTACGGAAACGCGGCCAGCATCAACCATGCTTTCGGCTGGGAGGCCGAAAGGGCGGTGACAGCGGCTCGCGAACAGCTGGCATCGGTGTTGGGCGTAGCAGCGAAGACTTTGATTTTCACCAGCGGTGCGACGGAATCGAATAATATCGCAATCAAAGGCGTTCTCGATGCCGCGCCACCCGGCGGTCATTTGATTACGAATGCCGCCGAGCACCGTGCCGTCCTTGATCCGGCCAAACGACTGCAGCGAGCTGGAGTCAACGTCACGATTCTACCAGTCGACGAATTTGGTCGGGTCGATCCCCAGCAGGTGGCCGATGCGATACGTCCCGAAACCGCTCTGGTGTCGGTAATGGCAGCGAACAACGAAGTCGGCACATTGAATCCGATCGTCGAGATCGGCACGATGTGCCAGGAGCGTGATGTGTTGTTCCATTGCGATGCGGTGCAGGCGATCGGGCGGATCGCATTTCCGGTCGGGGAGTTGCCAATCGATCTGTTGAGTATGTCGGCCCACAAGATCAACGGGCCGAAGGGGATTGGGACGCTGTATGTTCGTCGTCGATCTCCGCGAATTCGCATCCAACCGTTGTTCGACGGCGGGGGACACGAGAATCACCTGCGCAGCGGAACGTTACCAGTGCCTCTGATCGTCGGCTTCGGGGAGTGTTGCCGTTTGGCCGCGGAATGTCGCGACGATGAAGGGGCTCGAATTGTGGGTTTGCGCGAAAGACTATGGCAGGGACTCTGTGATCGACTCGACGGGTTGCATTTGAATGGGCATCCGGATGATCGGTTGCCGGGTAATTTGAATCTTAGCTTCGAAGGTGTCGACGGGGATGCGCTGATGACCGGGCTGAAACGGATCGCCGTCAGTTCCGGATCGGCTTGCACGTCGGCCCTGCCGGAACCGAGTCATGTATTGCGGGCAATGGGTATTAGCGATGCGCTGACGCGGGCCAGTCTGCGATTCGGCATCGGACGCTTCAACACCGACGACGATATCGAGGTTGCCATCAAAGAGGTGGCGACGATGGTAAAGCGATTGCGTGGCAGTTGAAACGAAGGAGTCGAATGAAAGTATCGCTGTCACGCATCTATTAGATATGCCAACATTCAGCCACATGCATCGAAAAGGTTTTGACACCCCCGTTCGGCTCGGTATTCTCAAGAGAGTTCATTGAGAAACGTAGCGGATTGCGGGGGGACGCTATGAACTTCAATCCAACGCGGCGGGTATTGTTGCTCCCGGCGTGGTCCTGGCTTGTGGTGTCGGCAGTGCTGATCGGATTGGCCAATGCTTTGCCGATGCCAACGGAGATTGAGGAGCCGAATTATGCAGCGGCAATCTTCGAACAGCCTGTCTTTATCACCCGTGACGGAGACGATTATCGCGTTGTTCAGAGAGATGCCGCGCGGGAAACGATACCTGTCTGGGCTGTGGGCCGTTCCGTGACCAAGAGGTTTTCTGTAGAACGTTACGCCGACTTGGGAGTCTTGCCCGGCTTCTATCTTCTTTCGGGGCATTGGGAATACACTCTCCATGTGTCCCACTTCGGAAAGCATTGGGAGCCGGATGAGCAACATCCTGCCCGACTTGCGTCGACTGATGTTGAGCAGATTCAACCATTGGTCGTTGCCGAGCTAAATCAGCGATCAGCCGATGGGAATCTTGGTGATCGTTTTACGGACGTCTTGCAGAATGGAAGTGATCGAGCAACCTGGTTGGTCTACCAGAATTTGCTTTCGGGTTTGGCCTGGTTGTCGGTTCTCATGGCCATCGTCGCGGTGTTGTGCATGTTCAGACCGGATTCTGCGTCGGACGATGTTGTCGATACAGAGTCAGATCAAGCTTAACTCGCGTGCGTCTTGCAGGTACGGGTGCCACTGCTGGCTTGTCCAGCAGTGCGGCAACTTTCAAAGTCGCTCAATGGTGCGTGCGAGCACGCACCCTACTTAGCCAGAGCCAATCGGACGTTACGGGAAATCATCCCATGGCATCGGAGGCGACGGATCAATCGCCGCTGTTCGATTCCGCGGAGCTAGCGTTCTGGAAATCGTGGCAAGGTACAGCACATAAAAGGCGAACGGAATACACCAAGCCGCCATCGGCTCATTATCGGTAAATACGAATACCGACACAGAAATCTCAAACAACATCAAACAGACAATCGCTGCTGCCATCCCCGCTTGCCGCAAAAGGGGAAGTTCGCCGTTGCACACCCTTCGGATTTGTCGCTCGCCAATCATGCAACGAATCAGTGCCGCAGCGAGGGGAACGACTCCGATCGCGATTGGTCCGGCTAGGTTATCCTTCGGTAAAAGCAGTCTTGCCGTAATGGGAATGGTCGCGACCAGCAATGGAAGAATGCCATCCCACGCGATGATCGAGATCCACCATAAGGAATGTCTGGTGTTATCGCGTTGGTATTCCATGGGATGTGTTTTGGAGTCGCAAATAAAGAAGGTGCATGCTCGCACGCGTCGCAGTCAGATCACGGATTCTCGGACGATACTGCTCTCACCTCGCCGCGCTCGCGCGGGTGCCACTGCTGGCTTGCCCAGCAGTGCCGCAACTTTCAAAGTCATGAATTGCTATGATAACCAATTATGCAGTTACCTCACCGAAAGAGAATACGGCACTTTGACATCCCTGGCCACATTCATGAATTGACATTTTCCTGCTATGGCCGGATGCCGTTGTTATCAAGAGACGATTGGAAGAGGGAATTGTGTATTGCGATCGATCGAGCGATAGCCCGCCACAACTACAGGCTTTATGCGTTTGTCCTGATGCCGGAGCACGTCCATTTGATCGTGCATTCGCACATTGGTGCTTCCACTATCTCTGAATTTTTGAAAGCGGTCAAACGACCCTTTTCGTTTCGGATTAAGAAGCAGTTGATGGATAGTGGGAGCGAACTGCTGGAGAAGTTAACTGTCCGACAACGTCCTGGGGTCACAACTTTCCGATTTTGGCAGGAAGGTCCGGGATATGATCGAAATCTAACTGAGCCATCGACGATCATCTCCGCGATTGAATATGTTCACAATAATCCCGTCCGTCGTCGGCTGGTGGATCGAGCTGTCGATTGGAAGTATTCGAGTGCCCGTTGGTTTCTTCAACTGGGAGACGGATGTGAGCCAAATCTCCCGAGGCTGCATCGCCTTGAATTCGATATGTTACAGTAGATGACAGGTTTTCTTGCACTGCTGGACAAGCCAGCAGTGGCACCCGGCGACAGTTCCTGGAAGGTCATCAACATGGAAATCCCCGGTATCGGCACGGTGACAAAACACGAACAGTTCGACTGGTACTATGGCGAACCAATGGAGATTTCGATACTTGGAATTCGCGATGGTCGTATCATTGTTGAACGTTACGATAGTGATCCCAATAAGGCAGAATTGCATATGGCCATAAGTAACTTTTTGAGTGCAGGCGAATCAGCTCTGAAAGATGCGGAGCCCTTTATCTACCAGTACTACAAAAGTTGCGACGATTGGTATCCCGATGACGAGGAATGGGTCAATATCGAATTGGCAAGTGATGTATGGAACTACGTCCAGTTGGGACGCGAGCCAATGGTTTCGCGGCGTGCCTACGGAGACAAGGCTGTTTACATTTCACTTGAATGCGAATGCGATTGGGAGCCTGAGCATGGACTGCAGATCGTGTTCAAGAACGGACTGAGAATCAACAAGGTAGGTCCTTATGATGGCCACCTTACGAATGCAGACGCATTCGATAACAAAGACCTAGAGGACGTGATTTTCGTAGAAATGTAGGTTCGTATGCGTCAACCGTTTCGGGCCGACTTTCACTCGCTCTACACGCCTCAATTGTTGAATGTTGGCAGGTGTCTCACCTCGCCGCGCTCGCGGGTATGTCGCAGCAAGGACTGCAATTCAGAAACGACGTCGGGCTTCTCCGCGAACAGATTCTTGCGTTGGCTGATGTCCTGTGCTAGATCGTACAGTTCGCCAGGCTGGTCGTGCTTCTGATATCCGTTCGCTTGATCGAACCACTCCGGGACTGCCGAGATCCGGCCTGTTGGCGCATCGATCAGCACCCAATTCTCGCGACGGATGGCGTAATGGTCCGCTTTGGTGTTATGCACGATCGATATTCGCGGAGTAGCGGCCTCTCCCCGAAGCAGTTCCGTTAAATCGTGGCTGTCATCGGCGGCATCGTCAGGTAGTTCAAAGTCAACAATCGCCGCAATCGTCGACATAATGTCGACCTGGCTGACAAGCTCGGTGCAGACTCGGCCCTCTTCAACAACGCCGGGCCAGCGAATCACGAACGGAACGCGGTGACCACCTTCCCAGATATCCCGTTTCAAACCACGCAGCGGGCCCATACTGCGGTGATCGAAGTTGCGCACTCGTTCGTAGGCGTATCGCTCGGGCCCATTGTCAGCCGTAAAGATGACGAGGGTATTGTCGCGAAATCCGTGTTCGTCCAATGCAGTCAGAACCTGGCCGGCTGTCCAATCGCTTTGATGCATGAAGTCGCCGTACCCGCCGGCATCCGTTGTTCCCTGAAACTCTTTTGTGGGGACGATCGGGGCGTGCGGTGATGTCCAAGGAAAGTACAAAAAGAACGGCTGATCTCGGCCTTTTTGTTCGGCGATCCAAGCGACGGCGCGTTCGGTCAGGCGCGGCATCACTTGATCCTGCTGCCAACCGGCGACCATGGGGCCCGGCCTACCTTCGGGGGCGCCTTCAGTTGGTCGGGGATCGGGGACGTAAGGGACTGTTGGCACGTCGACGACGCGGTCGTTTTCAATCCAGGTGTAGGGTGGAAAGTTGGGCACGTCGTCGCCGAAATAGTAGTCGAACCCGTGCGCCAAGGGGCCATCGGGGATCGGCCTCGACCAATCAAATGCGTCGGCTGAAAAGACATTTCGGCGGCCCTCCAATTGTGCCTCGGCACCGGGGCGTTTAATGGCGTTCCAATCCCAGCCAAGGTGCCATTTGCCGATGCAAGCCGTGCGGTAGCCTTGTTGCTTTAGCATTTCGGGCAGCGTCAGCCGTTCGGGTGCGAAGACCGAATCACCGAATGCGTTCACAATGTTGTGGAACTTCCTCCAATGGTACCGGCCGGTCAACAACGCATATCGGCTGGGCGTGCAGATTCCGGACGAACTATGTGCGTCGGTAAACCGTGTTCCCTCGCGAGCCAGTTGATCCAGATGAGGCGTCGGAATTTGCGAATCGGGATTTTGAATACCGAGGTCGCCGTACCCCATATCGTCGGCGTAAATAACGACGATGTTGGGAGTGTCAGCGGCATGCGCTGAAAGGATCAGACCAAAAAGGTGCACGGAGGCTGCTGTCAGAAGTAGAGCGTGGTAATGCATCGAAATCTCTGGGTGCGTTTCTTGATTGATGTCGAGTGGGCGTTTGGTGCGGCAAGGAGAGTATTGTAGGGTGCGTACTTGTACGCACCTGTATGACGGCGAAATCAACATTTGCTGGTGCGTGCGAGCACGCACCCTACTTATTGCTCTTTCCGTTGTTGAAATAACCACGTGCGCATGGCGCGGGAGCGGTATGCTTTTTCCCAGCTGTTATGTTTGACGTTGGGCAGTTCGGTGTAATGCGGGGATCCTCCTGCTTCTTTCAACAACGCGACGGCAGTGCGCGTCATGTTGACGTCGACGACCTGGTCGGCATCTCCATGAAAAAACCACAACGGCAGGTGCGCAATCTTTGCAGCTTGCTGCTTGGTCCAATTCTGGGCACGGTTGGCCGGGCAGACGAGTACAGCCGCTGCGAAGCGGTCGGGGTGTGCCATCACGAGAGCCGATGCGCCTCCGCCGCCGCCCGATTGACCAGTGATATAAACCCGGCGTTTGTTGATGTTGTATTTCTGTTCGACTTGCTCTAGTGCGCCGATGACGTTTTGCAGCGGGTCCATCATTTCCGGCAGAATGGCAGGGCAGCCCCAGCCGCTATCAGCCGGAGCTTGCGGTGCCAACACGAACGCGGGGTTTTTGGAACTAAAGCCGGGAGCCGTCCAATTCGCGGCACCGGGCGTGTTGATCTGCTTGAGGTTGTCCGAGCCGCGACGTGACTTACCATGCAGAAAGATGATGATCGGGTAGGATCGAGACGCGTCGTATTCGCGCGGAACGAATAGGCGATAGTTGAGTTTCCCACGCGAGGGATGTTCGTACGACTTCGGAATGAAACCTGTCGGATGATAGGCGACTGTCGGAAACGGGTTCGAGTTTAAGACAGCATCTCGCCGTCGGTCGCGGTCGGCGGTGGCAGTTGAAACCGATTCGGGCAGCACCTGTTCAAACAGCCAATCGTGAAGTTCATCAGTCGAGTACGCAGCATCCCAGCAGTTATGCGGGGCGTTGGGGACTTCGGTGTACTTTACGTTCGCGCCGACTTTCTTCAGGGCCTGGAACATTAAGCGGGAGTTTTCGACTTCGTTGGATGGGTCTTTCTCGCCGTGCCACATCCAGATCGGCAAATCACCGACCATACCGGCGTTACGGGAAAGGTCGGCCGTCGTTGGATCGAGTGCCTGACGAGCGCACAGCGGGATGGCGGCTGCGAATCGGCCGGGATGTGAGAGGAACGCGATCCAGGTTCCTTTCCCGCCGCCGGATAGACCCGTGATGTATTCCCGTCGTTTATCGATGTTGAATTCGGTTTCCAACGCGTCGAGCGCTTCCATGAAGTTGAGCAGCGTCGGTGAGGGCCCCCCTTCGAAAACACTGCCCCAATTTTCGCTAATCGGTGCATGCGCCACGAGCACAAAACAGGGATGCTTGGCCTGCCGCTCTTCGTCGCCACAAAACCGGGCGCCACGGAGCGTAGCAGCCGTCCAGCGCAGTTTGCCTCGTTGTTGTCCGCCATGCAGGAACATTACAAGCGGGTACGATTTTGACGAGTCGTAGTTCGCGGGAATCATCAGCCGGTACTGAACCGTATCGGCCGACGAAGCGGTGAAGGTTCGCAATTCGAAATCGTCGATTGTGACGGCGGCTGACGCCGTCGAATTTCCGGCAAGCACGAAGAGAATCGGTAGTGCGGCGAAATGAACGGCGCGGTTCATGGGACACTCCTTTCAGGTGGGGGAGAAGCAGAAATCGCTGGCGGTCCTTTGTGGCATTGGTTCGCTCATTGTAAGCGGCCGTTAGTCCGCAATCCATGATTGATTCACGATCGAACGACCGTCACTGGAGTATCTCGTTCGCTCGCCGTACGCGGAACGGAGTTGAATGACTGTTTCCCTCGCTGACGCGTCGGGTTACCAGAGCATAAAAATCGCACCTTCAAAAGCGGTCCGTCGGGTTACCAAACAAAGTTGCTCGCACGAACTCCGGCTGTCAGACGTCGGGCTCTTCTGTTCAGTCCCTCGCTCACGCGTCGGGTTACCAAATTGCGGACAGCTCGGCGAGTTAACAGAACCGGTGAGGCGAGTAGGGCGTTGGGTCGAGATGTGGTTCTTGGCCGGCAATCAATTCGCTGACCAATTTTCCGGTGCCGGTGGACATGCTCAGCCCCAACATGTTGTGACCTGTCGCCAGAATGACATTTGAGAATTGAGGAGATTCGCCAATGATCGGGACGCTGTCGTAAGTCATCGGGCGCCAGCCGAACCACTCTTCGTTGATTTTCGTCGGCAGCGGTTGTTTCATAAACTGCGATGCACTAGCGCTCAGCATGCGCAAGCGACGTTGGTTTAAGCGGCTGTCATATCCGGCGAACTCCATGATCGAACCGAGGCGCAAGCTTGTCTGCATGGGAGTGACTGCCACGCGGTATTCCGGAAACATGATGGGGGTTTGGGGGTCGCTTTCTGATCGAGGCAGCGTCAAGGAGTATCCCTTTCCCGGTTCGATCGGCAGGCGGATTCCCAAGATTTCGGAGAGTTGCGGAGTCCAGGCACCGGTGGCCACAACGAACGTATCGGCTTCGATCGATTGTTCAGCAAACTTGGCGCTGGTCGCTTGTGAATCGGCTTTTTCTAATCCGAGTAGCTCGTGACGTTCGAAGAATTGAACACCTTTCTTCTCGAGAAATGCACGCCACGACGCGAGCAACCGGTCGGGCCGGAGATGCGCATCGTGCTCGTAGTACCAGGCGCCGGCGACGTTGTCTTTCAACGCCGGCTCGAACTCCAGCAGTTCGGCTGCATTCATGCGTCGTGCTGATTCCTGAAACTCGGACGTCAGCAAGCTATTGACCGGTTCATAGGCCTCGAGAGCACGGTGATCTCGATAGACAAATAGCAATCCCTTTTTCTGCCATTCGCATTCCAGTGACGCAAACCGCATGAGGTCCTGATAAAGGGAGAGCGAAGATGTCAGCAACGGTTGAATGGCGTGCCCGGCGGAAACCATGTCGTTGTGATTGCAGCGCCGGGCGAACTTCAGCAGCCAACTCCACAAACGCGGATCGAGACGGGGCCGGATGCGAAATGCGCCATTGGGGTTCAGCAGTGCTTTGAGAGCCGACGATACGGCGCCTGGTTCGGCTAATGGCAAAACGTGGCTAGGACACACGAAACCGCAGTTACCATGAGAGCAGGCACCACCGATCGTTCCTTTTTCGGCGACGCTGACCCGAAAGCCGGCTTGCTGCAAATAATGCGCGCACCCAATGCCGATGACACCTCCGCCGATGACCAGCACATGGCGAGGCTGGGAACTCATGATCGAATTCCCGATCGAAATGGATCGCGGGGATCGAGCAGCAGAGTGGCTTCGGCCGTCACCCAGGCGGGGCCGGTGATGCGGGGAATAACCGTTCCATTGTCGCCCGGTTGATAAGTGCCTTCGAAGCGGCTGCCGATGATGCTTTCCTGTTGCCAGACGTCGCCCGGTTGCAGATGGCCATCAGCAGCGAGGCAGGCGAGGCGGGCCGAGGTTCCCGTTCCGCAGGGGGACCGGTCCCAGGCGCCACCAGGACAAAGCACAAAATTGCGACTGTCACACTCCGGCGATTTCGAATCGCTGCACAATTCAATGTGATCGATCTCGCCGCCGTTTTCCCCGGTGATCCCATTGCTCTCCAACGCCGCACGGATCCGCATCGTGAAATCGGTCAGAACATCGACGTTGGCATGTTGCAGCCCTTGGCCGTGGTCGTGTACCAAAAAGAACCAGTTTCCACCCCAGGCGATGTCTCCCAGAACTTCGCCGTGCCCCTGGATATCGACCGCGACGTTCGAGCGGTAACGATAGCTGGGAACATTTTCGATGGTCACCGTTGTATTGTCGTCGTGCAGTTCGAATGGAACTGGTCCGACGGATGTCTCGAGTGTGTGCACGCCGGGGGAAATGTTCCCGGCATGAGCCAACGCGACCGCGACGCCGATTGTCCCATGTCCACACATGTTTAAGACGCTGACATTGTTGAAAAACACAACACCAGCGGCGTATTGCGGCTTGGTTGGCGGACAAATGAGCGCGCCGACGAGGACATCCGAACCGCGTGGTTCGTTGATGATGGCGGACCGAATGTCGTCAAACTCCGATCGAAATCGCTCTCGACGTGCTGCCAGAGAATCGGATCCAAGGTCGGGGCCGCCGGAAATGACGACGCGGGTCGGCTCGCCGGCCGTGTGCGTATCGATGACCTGTATTCGATCGAATCCGTCATTGAGATCGTTATTGGAAGTCATCGATTACGTCCAATTGGCGACTCCGCCAAGCGCATCAATCGGCCAAACAGTATTGTGAATTTTTGCAGTTGATATATTCGTGGTCCACGGCTTGTCATGCTGTTTGAGGCTGCGGGCGAGTTTCGATCCCAGTGCGAATGATATTCAGGATTCGGTCTCGCTCGTCGCCTTCCAGTGCCAGTCGCGGTGCACGCGTGGTCTCAGTACCGTAGCCACATTCGGCAACAGCGAGCTTGATATATTGCACTAGCTTAACGTCGGTATCGAGGTGCAACAGCGGCGTGTACCAGCGGTAGATATCGCGAGCGTCTTCCCAGCGACCGGCAGTTGCCAGATCCCACAGCAGGCGGTTTTCGTGCGGGAATGCATTAACGAGCCCGGAAACCCACCCCGATGCACCCAAAACGAGGCTTTCCAATACGAGATCATCAACGCCGCAAAATAGCGTGTACCGGTCGCCGCAAATGTTCGTCAGGTCGGTAATACGCCGGCAGTCCTCGGACGATTCTTTGATCGCCACGAATTTTGACTCGTCGGCGAGTTCGGCGAATTCCTCGGGCTTGATATCGACTTTGTAGGAAACCGGATTGTTGTAAATCATGATCGGCAAATCGGAAGCCGACGCCACGCCTCGAAAATGGGCTGCGGTTTCGCGCGGGTCGGAATTGTAGACCATGGCTGGAAGGACCATGAGTCCGTCAACGCCGGCCTGTTGGGCGTCAGCAGCAAATCGACCGGCCAAACGTGTTGTATATTCGGCAACTCCGGTCAACACGGGAATTCTGCCATTCACATGCTCGACCGTCGCCCGCAGGACTTCGAGCTTCTCCGCGTATTCCAGCGAGCAATTCTCACCGACCGTGCCGAGCATAATGATGCCGTGAATGCCGGCTTCGATCATGGCTTCGACATGTTTGAGTGTGCCTTCGATATTGAGCGACTCATCCGCATGAAACTGCGTGGTTGCTGCCGGGAAGACTCCGCGCCAATTGACATTCATCTGACAGGTTCCGTTCGTGATCAGGTGGTTTTTCGGGCAAGGACTTGTATTTGACGTGTGAGGTTTTACGATATTGTTATTGTATACAATGTCAATAATGCCGCAAGTCGGCAGGCGCGACATTTGCCGCCGGGGTCCAATGAAGAGATGACGCCCATGAGCATGAGCAAAAACGTATTGAAGAAGCCGCGGTTGAATCGAACGATTCTAGCGTTGCTCGTCGTGGGTAGCGCGATCGGACGTTCAGCGGGGCAGGACGGGCCCTCGCGCAACGATTCCGCGCCGGAGTTTGTGGTGACGCGACCGCCGGCGAGCCTGGAACTGGACGAATTCTATGAGAAATACGTCAGCGCCAGTGGCTATCCCGTCGTGAGTTCCGCCAAGGTCGACGACTACGCCCTCAAAGAGGCGGCTTATTTGATCAACATGATGCTGGCCAAACGTCCCGATGTTCGAAAGGCGATGATCGATAGTGGCTCGCGAATGATTGTGATGGCGTACACCGAGTTCACCACCGATATTCCCGAACATGCGCATTTACGGCCTGAGGACTTTTGGGATGCTCGAGCTCGCGGGTTAGGCGGATCGCGAAACGAACCGGTCTGTTCATCGGCCGAAGAGAATATTCTGGGATTCGAAGGCGATCCGTACTCGACCGAGAATATTCTCATTCACGAATTTGCGCACAACATTCATCTGCGTGGCATGGTTAATGTTGATCCGACGTTCGATGACCGGTTGAAGGAAACGTACGAACGAGCCATGGCCGCCGGTCTGTGGGACACCAAGTACGCCTCGACCAATCACGCGGAGTACTTCGCTGAAGGCGTCCAGTCTTGGTTTAACAATAATCGGCAGCCGGATCACGACCACAATCATGTCGATACTCGAGAAGAATTGCGGGAATACGATCCTGGTTTGGCCGCGATCTGCGAAGAAGTCTTCGGAGATACGGTTTTGGTCTATTCGAAGCCGGCGACTCGTCTGACGGGGCATCTGGCCGGTTACGATCCGGCGAAGGCTCCAAAGTTCGAATGGCCCGAGCGTTTGGAAAAGGTCAAGCAGGAGATTCGAGAGAAGGCTCGAAACCGAGGAAGCAACCGCAAGAAGCCGTATGTGAATTAACAAGTTCCTGGGTTACCTGATGCAGCGCTGAAACGACTGCTTCCAAAGCGAGCCGACAAACGATCGACACCATGCAGAGACAAGGATTCAATCTGTTGCGAACACTCGGGACTTTTTTGATCGCTTTGCCGGTGGCCGTGATGTGTTTCGTTGGCGAACCCGCAGAGGCAGACGAATCAAGGCGGAACGTGTTGTTTATCGCCATTGATGACCTCAACGATTGGATCGAGCCGTTGGGTGGTCATCCGCAATCTCGCACACCGAACCTAAAGCGTTTCGCAGCCGAGGGTGTCAATTTCACGCGGAACTACTGCGCTTCGCCGGGGTGCAATCCCTCGCGGACCGCCGTCATGACGGGATACCACACGTACCGATCAGGCATGTACTCGAACTACCAGGATTGGCGAAAGGCATTACCCGACGTTGTGACGCTGGGGGAGTATTTCCGTAAGCATGGCTATTGGTTGGGTGGCGCCGGAAAAATCTTTCATTACACGCAAATCGCACCCGATTGCTGGGATGATTATTTCCCATCCCAAACCAAAAACATGCCTGACCACCACTATCCCCGACCCGGTGCGACGGTCAACATGCCGTCGTTTCACCACATGTACGGCGACTTCGATTGGTCGCCGATTGACATTTCTGATGAAGAAACGGGCGACTTTCAATCGGTGAATTGGGTCTCGCAACAGTTAGCGGCAACGCAAGAGAAACCGTTCTTTCTCGCGTGTGGGATTTATCGGCCTCATCTCCCGTGGTATGTGCCACAAAAGTATTTCGACATGTTTCCAATCGAGTCGGTGCAATTGCCGAAATTGCTTCCGAATGATACGGATGATCTGGGAGAACGGGCCAGAGAAATCGTCTCGCGCGGTGGCAACTATCATGCGCACGTGATAGAGGCCGGCCAATGGCGGCAGGCGGTTCAAGGGTACCTCGCATCGATTGCGTTCGCAGATGCCATGTTGGGGCGACTTTTGGATGCCCTGGAAGCGAGTCAATACGCCGACAACACAGTCGTCGTGGTCTGGTCGGACCATGGCTGGCAACTGGGTGAGAAGCAGCATTGGCGGAAGTTCGCGCTGTGGGAGAATCTTGCGCGGTGTGTGCTCATGATTAAAGTGCCGCGTGGCAATGCCGTGCTTCCGTCGGGTTCACAATCCGGAGTTGACTGCGGGCGCGTGACTTCACTGGTCGATTTGTATCCGACGCTTGTGGAGTTGTGTGGGTTGCCGGCACGTAGCGATTTGGATGGCCGCAGCCTTGTACCGTTACTGAGTGATCCGACGCAAGAGTGGAATCACCCCGCGATTACCACCTATGATTTCAGCGAGTTTTCCATCCGCGACGAGCGATGGCGATACATACGGTACATCGATGGGTCGGAGGAACTGTACGACCACGATTCCGACCCGGAAGAATGGGAGAATCTTGCCGGAAAGCCGGAATGGCAGGAAGTTCGGCAAAAGCTCGCGGCGCTGGTTCCGGATGAACCAGCACCACTTCGCGCAGAGACTCTTATCGAGATCATGCCGCACCATATCCCTCCCTATGGATCGGCGGCCGAGTATCGCCGCCGGCGTGCGGAACAGAACAAACCGAATTAATGCCCAGCATCGATCAGCTGAGGATCTTATGACACGCTCGCAGATGATTCTTCTTAGAGTATTCGCGGTCGTTGCTGCTAGTGCTTGTTGGTCTGGAACCGTTCCGAGTGCCGTTACGGCGCAGGACTCAATCAGCAGTCGGCCGAATGTCGTCGTCATTATGGCCGACGATTTGGGATGGAAGGACCTGCATTGCCAGGGGAACGAGCGACTCGACACGCCGCATCTCGATCAATTGGCCACACAGGGGATGCGGTTCACGAATGGTTACGCCGCCGCTCCGGTCTGTACGCCGACACGAGCAGCGATGATGACCGGACTGTCACCAGCTCGTTTGGCGATTACGAATCACGCGCCTGGAAATCCCGATCGATTTGCGCCCGAAGGGGCTGTGGTGGCGGAAGCAGACTGGAACCGTCATTTGGCGCTCGACTATACGACGATTGCCGAACGTATGTGGGAGGCCGGCTACGCGACCGGGTTTGTCGGGAAATGGCATCTCTCGTATCGGCCCCGTTCGGCCAATGACGGACCAACCGAAATCGAACTCCGACCGGAACACCAGGGATTCGATCTGAATATCGGCGGGTGCTTCCGCGGTGGGCCCCCGAGTTATTTCGAACCTTATCGCATTCCCAATATCGAGCCGCGCCGTGAGGGGGATTATCTTCCGGAACGATTAGCGGATGAATCGATCGCATTCATTGAAGAGCATCGAGACGGTCCCTTCTTTTTGTGCTGGTGGAACTATTCCGTGCATTATCCATTTGAAGCGCCCGAAGAATTGATTGCCAAATACAAAGATCGCGTGGGCCCTGGAATTAAGAATCACATTTATGCCGCCCAGATTGAGGGGATGGATCGAGCCATTGGCCGTTTGTTAGCCGCACTGGACGAAAAGGGTTTGGCGGACAATACGCTGGTCATTTTCAACTCGGACAACGGATCGAACAACGGCGATAATGCGCCGCTTCGTGGCGGCAAAGGCCATTTGCATGAAGGGGGAATTCGAGTTCCGTGGATTGTGCGCTGGCCCGGTGTCGTCGAGGCCAACACATTGTGTGATGTGCCAGTTATCAGCATGGATACCTACCCGACGATTCTCGAAGCTGTTGGCCTGTCGCGCGATGATCACGAAGCTCGCGACGGCGTGAGCCTTCTGCCGCTGTTAAAGCAGGCGGGGACTCTCGATCGCGATGCGTTGTATTTTCATTATCCCAACTACGCATTTCACAAACGGAATCGACTCGGCAGTGCTATCCGGGAAGGAGATTTTAAACTCATCAAATGGTACGACGACGATTCGATGGAACTGTACAACTTAGCCGACGATATCGGCGAGTCGCGCAATCTGGCGGAGTCATCTCCTGCGGCGGTTGCTCGCCTCGCGGGCAAACTGGATGAGTGGTTGAAAGAAACGGACGCCAAATTCCCGGTTCGAGTTGGCGCTGACAAGTAATACTGATGAATTGACGAATCGGGCGACCGTGCAAAAAACTTGCGACTGAAGCGAGGTGCGATCAATCCCGAGTCTATGTGAGATAAACTCACCTACCCGCCAATTGGAATCGACCGTCGATGGTGTACTTCTCCTGCATTATGGCGTATTTGCTATTGCTGGGGGGGATTGCAGTTTGGAAGGCTCGCGATGTTCACAGCCAAAGTGATTTCGCGGTTGCTGGGCGGTCTCTCTCTCCCTGGATGATGGTTTGCACGATGCTGGCGGTTTGGATCGGGACTGGTTCGATCGTCGGCAATGCGGAGCAGACTTACGAAACGGGGATGGCAGCAATGCTGTTGCCGATCGGGACGCTTGTCGGGATGGCTTTGCTGTCGCTGATTGCCACTAAGGCCCGCAATATCGAGGCGAATTCGGTTCCCGAGATCATTGAACGGCGTTTTGGTCCGACGGCGCGAAATCTGGCCATGATTTCGCTTGTGCTGGCGTACATGGTGATTGTCAGCTACCAGTTCAATGCCGGGGGGGCCGTGCTGGAAGTCATCGTGGGCGACAAACCGTCGGTGACAGTTGCCGTCGGCGACGTGCTGTCACGCCAACAATTGAAGCGTGGGCGCGTACAGTTTGTCCCCGACGGTGCGCTTGTTGGTCGGGAGGAACTTGCAATTCGGGGCACCGATACGAACGACGATGTCGATGAAATCCGCATTCTGTTCGAACCGGTCGATTTGGTACGAGCAGAGAACACGACGGAAGGATTAGCGCGTGACGTTGATACTTCAATTAAAGTCGCGGCGAATCGGGCGTCGCGCATGCGATTGGATCGTAAGGACTTGACTGCCGAGGAATTCGAAGTCACAGAAGTGCCCAGCCGGGGCCATGTCGAAGTTGTTGAGCCGATTCTAACCGCACGATCTGCCACATTGATCGCTGCAGGTTTCATTGTCAGCTATGCAGCATTGGCCGGGTTGATGAGTCTGGCCTGGATGGATTTAGTGACCGGCAGCATCATTATGCTGACGATGTTGATTTCTTTTCCGATCTACTGGTCGCAGGCGGGAGGATGGTCGGGAATTGAACAGGGATTCCTGGCGGATAATCGCGCCTCGCATATGCAGTTGTGGGGAGTGTATTCGCCGACACAGCTCGTGAACTATATCTTGCCGGTGTTCCTGCTGGTCCTGGGGGATGCGAACCAATACCAGCGAATCTTTGCCAGTCGCAGCAGCCGCGGAGCCAAAACGGCCGTCACTCTGATGATCTTCATCGCCTTTGCCGTCGAGCTATTGATTATTGCTTGTGCTTGGATTGCCAGCAGCATGACGCCTGATCCCGAGCACGGCAAATACATTCTGATCTATGCGGCCCGACACTATTTGTCGCTGCCGTTGGGTTGCCTGTTCATGGTGACGGTCGTGGCGATCATCGTGTCGACGGCAGATTCCTTTCTGCATGTCCCAGCGACAAGTGTTATCAACGATTTGTACCTCAAATACGTCAACCCCAGCGCTTCACAAAAACGAATCGTTGTTGTCAGCCGGGTACTGGTCGTCCTGTTTGGGATACTCGCTTATTTCGTTTCATTATTGTTTGCAGAATCGACAGGTTTCTTTCAGAAGGCGCTGTATGCGTTTACGATTTACGGGGCGTCGATTACTCCCTCATTAGTGGCTGCGCTCGTTTGGAAGGGGGCGACTCGTGCAGGTGCAATCGCGTCGATCTGCAGCGGAGCCATCGTGACGTTGGTATGGAGTGAGCTGGTCGCCATGGGCGGCATTCTGCCGGCAGAGTTAGCAGGACTCGATGCGGTCCTGCCTGCGGTTTTACTTTCGGTCGCAATGTTGGTAATCGTGAGTCTATTGACGCGTGAAACAAGTTCGACAGATTCTGAAAACAGATAGATCTTTACGGAGTGTTCTATGGCCGACCAAGCAGGTGCACGGATTTGTGCTGGAATTCCGGCGATTAACAGCACGCTGTACTGGCGTATTCAGTTTATGGTGGGGGACCCGGTGGCTTTGATCGAGTTGCCCAACGGTGCTACGAGCCGCTCGGTATTGCTACTTCGTGATATCGAAATGCAACGCGCGAAGAAATTTGCGCGGGTCGATGAAGTCGGTTGCCCCGCCGACTTCGCACCAGAGTCGGGTCTGTCGGGAGATCGTGAAACGGCCACAGCTCAAGCGGCCGCAGAAGTGTTGCGCCGAGATGGCGTGAATCGCGTCACGGCTGATCGATCACTGCCACTCATCTTTGCGGAGTTCCTGAAGCGGGCCGGGATCGATGTCGTTTGCGATCCCGAATTGTGGGTCGATGAACGGCGGCAGAAATCGGAAGAAGAAGTGGAGCACTTGCGCGTTTCCCAGTCGATGACGGCCCAAGCGATGCAGTTCGCCTGCGAAATGGTGGCGACCGCTGAGGCGAAGTCAAGCGGCGTGCTGTATCGCAATGGGGAACCGTTGACCTCGGAACGTATTCGGCGGGCAGTCGATTTGTGGTTTATGGATCGCGACTATGCCAATCCGAAGATGATCGTCGCCGGCGGGCCCACTGGAGCGGATTGCCACGACCTGGGCTCGGGCGAGTTGTACACGGGTCAGCCGGTGATCATCGATATTTTTCCTCAGAATCGGAAAACGCTGTACTGGGGCGATTGCACGCGCACGGTCGTCCATGGCGACATCCCGGACGAAATCAAGACGATGCACGCGACCGTCCGCAAAGCCAAA
>JANQRQ010000360.1 GCA_028284485.1 Planctomycetaceae bacterium
TGACTGCGCAAAGGCTCGACCTCTTTTCTTCGTACTTTGGGCCGATGCACTGGACCTTCCTTCATAAGCAAGTGCGTTTCACCGGATTCTTTGCTGCGGTCGCCGGAACAGGTTTGCCTCACGAAGAACGCTTTTGGCGAATGCTCGAGCGGCTTCCCGAGCTACCTGCGGCCAAACATCACGTGGCGATGATGCATTATTGGCCATTCATGGATCATCTGAACGAACCAGCGTGGGACATGACAGACCCCGACCAGTATGACAACTGGTACTTCTCGATTAATCCGCCGCATCGTGGACGCCTGTGGAAGCTGTTGCAGCGTGCACACGTCGAGTTGCTATTTTGTGGCCATGTGCACACAGGCAGGCCGGTTCAAGTTGTCGACGGCATACGCGTGTATCGGACACCGTCAGCCGGCAACACGCCCCAATTAACCGAACGTTGGACCGACGCAGATACACGCTTTGGCTTCCATCGTTGTCGTGTGACCGCGGATGGCATCGATGTGAACTTTGTTCCGGGTGAGGATCAATGCGCAGAACACGACAGCTACGGGCCGATGGGGCACCCCGCCATCGAAGACCGTGACTACTCCCTGGCGCGACAGTCACCGGCGTTGCAGCCAAACTCTCCAAACAATCGCGATTGACGATAGCCAGCACGGGATGCATAGCGGCTCGCAAATACTCAGTCGTTGCGCTGACTGAAGAATGTCGCTATTCCTTGATATGGCACTTCGACTTCGGGCGATTGGATCGGTCAAAGTCGATGAATAGCCGAGGGCGAAACTCAAACCTTCCGAACGGGATTCTCTTGTGTCAAAGCGCCGAAACTGCAGTTTTTATCGAATTGACTCGTGATGCACGCCCCGATTGACCAGCCGGTCTTTTCCTAATCTTCAGATTTCCAGTACAATTTCCGCCGATTTCGCTCCGGCCAGATCCAGGGAAGGAACCGGCTTCATGCAATTCAGCGTCGTCATTCCGGCATACAAAGCTGCGCACCAACTGCGCCGTGCCATTGACGGTTGTCTGATGCAGGAATTGCAGCCTTTTGAGATTATCGTGGTCGACGACGCTAGCCCGGAGCTTCCCGCCGAAACAGTACGAGATCAATACCCTGCGGAGTGCGCGTCTGGGAAACTAAAGATCGTTTCGCTGCCGATTAATGGCGGGCCGTCGGTCGCACGCAACATTGGGTGGGAGGTCTCAAGCGGCGACTTTGTTGCCTTTCTCGACGCAGATGACTGCTGGGATCGCGACCGGTTAACCATTGTTGCCGGCTGGCTCCACGATGACCCGCAGATCGACTGGTTGGCCCATCGATATCGTCTGCCGGGCGAGGTAAAGCCAAAAACAATTCAGATCCCATCGAAAGTGACATTGAACCGTTTGTTGGTGGGGAATGTTGCACAGACGTCCTGCGTTGTTGTCCGCCGATCAATCCCGATGCGGTTCAATCCCGCAATGCGGCATTGCGAAGACTACGACCTCTGGCTGCGGATCGCCGCATCCGGGTACGAATTACGGGTTTCGGAGACGCCGCTCACCGAGTTGGGGCGACCGCAACTGACGGCAGGCGGACTAAGCGGCAACCGATGGGCCATGCGCCGCGGCGAGATGCGGGCCTATTATCACTTATCCCAAATGCGGCCGATGATGGCATCGGCCTTGCCGATCCTGATTTCGTTCTCGCTGATGAAGCATCTTCGAAAATCATTTTTGTCTGCAAGACCGCAGCGAACGATATCAAGTGATCACTGAAGATCAGACTTTTGCAGAGTAGCTCAAAACGGATTGCAGATCTGTCACAGTCATAGGAAGTATTATCGCTCTTCGAGCAAGGTCAGGCGACTTTTCAATGTATGCAAAACTGAAACAAATCGTAAATGCAATCGCCCCTCGCGAATTCCTCTTCCGCCATGAGGAATTGATTCGTTGGCCTTACGCCGTTTGGTTTAGTGGAAAGACGTATCGCTGCAACATCTGCAAACATCGCCTGCGCCAGTTCATCAAATTGGATAACGGCGATTCACTGTGCCCCTTTTGTGGGAGTTCATCGCGCAACAGGCGGCTGTGGTCGATGCTGCGGCCGAACGAACTGCAGGGAAGCATTCTGCATTTCTCGCCGGCGCGTCCGTTGTACCCCCGATTGAAAAAACTGCTTGGCGATGCCTATATCAGTACCGACTTCGAATCGGAGTTCTTGGCAGATGAGCGTTACGACATCACGAACATTCCCAAACCTGATGCAACATTCGACATCGTGATTTGCTTTCATATTTTGGAACATATTCCCGATGATCGACGTGCAATGGCAGAGCTATTCCGAGTCCTGAAACCGGGAGGAATGGCTTACATTCAAACACCGTTTCGTGACGGTGACATCTACGAGAACGCAAATGTTACCACGCCTGAGGAACGCTTGGAGCATTTCGGCCAAGAAGATCATGTACGATTCTATTCTGTCGATGGCCTCGCTAAACGATTGGCCTCCAACGGATTTTCGGTGAGCGCGGTGCAAAACCCTTTGGCAGAAGCAAAGGACTTGGGATTATCCAAGGACGATATCATCCTCGAATGCCGGAAACCGGCAGTCGCCGAGCGAATCGCCGGCTGAATTGTGTACCGGCCCGAAGCCACGCCATCCGCACCAGTGATTCAAGACGATCGCGTTGCCGCAGGCCCAGCGGTTTACGCCGCTTTGCGTAGTGCTTGCACTTGCTCTGGGATTCGCTGCTGAGGGTTGAGTCCCCATTTCCGTAACCACCGCAAGTACGACTGCAAATGCAACCAGGCATCGCGCGAAATCAGTCGCTTGCTGGCCCGCTGCTCCAAGTGATATCCGTACGTTTCGCCATAATACACGACACGCCAGCCAGCCAGCGCCGTGCGTAAGCAAAAGTCGACATCTTCAAAATACTTTCTGAAGGAAACGTCGAGCGTCTCCATATCTTGAAGAATTTGACGACGCACCATCAGAAAACAACCGGACAGCCAGTCGCAATCGAAAGTGTCGGTCGGCTTCCGTTCGTGGTAGAGATGCGAGGCAACTTCGCCGGACAACGATCGTAGCCCAAGCCGACGACCGGCAATGGCGCGAACTGTGGGAAACCGTCGAGCAGGATAGGCAAACGTTTCATCTTCGTGGTACAGGCGGCAACCAACAACTCCACAATCAGGATTGCGCCGCATATAGCGGACAATCTTCGACAGGCATTGTTCCGCCGGGTCAAAGTACATATCGGAATTCATCAGCAACACGAATGGAGCGGATGAATGTTCCAAAATTCGATTGAGATTGGGTGCGTAGCCGAGACGCTGATGATTTCGGATCACTTTGGTCCAACGGAAGTAGGATTCCCATTTTTCAGTGCCTTGCTCAGACGCATTGTCGACCAACAGCAGCCTCATCTTGATGTCGTTTCCCGATTGAGAAAGCGACGAAAGAAGCGGCGGCATGAAGTGGTCTTCGTAGGTGTAAATAATGCCGATATCGAGATCAACGGGCCTTTGTTTGATCGAATCCATGATCATTTTTCTCTGTTCCCGAGAGAGTTCTTTGTTCGGCAGTTACTCTTGCCAATAATTTGGCCTGATCATCGACTACGCCGCGCGCCGGCGTGACTGGGCTGAACCGGTCAACAACTCTTCGTATTGTTCGGCGATGATCTCGACTTGAAACGGTGCTGTGAGGCGCTCAATGGTGTGTGATCGAACTTGTGGAGGACTTGCAACAAATTCGCAAAGTGCTGCGATCGCACTTTCGTCATCCTGCATTTGTTCCGTGTTGATATTAAGTGCAGCGGGATATTCATTTAGTCCTTGCCGGGAACTGTCCAACTTGTGAGTGGTCAGATTGAGAACCGGGCGGCCGGTTGAGACATATTCGACAAGCTTGCTCGGCAGTTGCGTCGAGGTCGAGTTGCCGATATTGACCAAGATGTGAGCACGCTGCATTTCCTGCCAAACGAGCTGACGAGGTCGAATACCATGGAGAAAGATCTTACGGCCAATCAAATCGGCATAGGGCGCGAAGTCCTGATGACATTCATCCGTTCGGCCATAAAAATGCAGCTGGAGATCGGAAAAGTCTGGATCCGCAATAAGCTGGCGGAAAATCTGCAGCAGTCCCACAGGAGTACGAATCGGGTGATGAAGCGTGCCCGCAAAGATCAATTTGCGTGGTCCACTCAATTTCCGCGACGACATGTCACCATGATTATCGGGAAACGATAGCAATGGCGGAATGACATGAGTTTTGGCGACTGCTTCTGGGAAAGCTGAGCAATATTCCTCTTTTGTTTCGGCCGTTGTCACACTAATGCAATCGGCCCGACGAATCACATCGCCTTCCAGTCGCTTGTTCCTATTCGCGTACAGCCATTGATTATTCAACGGCGATGCGCTTGCCGTTGAAAACGGATCGCCAATGTCAACGAGCCATCGCAGTTCGCTGTGTTGTTTCGCGAGAACGTGGCCCACGAGATGCGGCGTGTACGGATGCGACACCGTGATCATGGCGTCGTATCTGCTTCGACTCGCAAGCATCCGAGCGCGGCGAATAGCGGATGGATACCAAGCGCACGCATAATCGGGCCAGCAAACGCTTTTCCAGGCTGCCTTCATCACTCCCACCACGGTTCCAGCAACGGCTTTGATAGGAACTGCCGGTTGACGGACTGCTCTGACCGCGTCGGCCGACGAGTCCTCTTCGATTTTTGAAAGGGCGGGAGTCGAGCCCATCGACAGACCAACGCCGTAGACTCGCAAATTGGGAGATTTGCCGTTTCCGTTTGTCGCGCATTGGGGGCTGGCAATCACGTCAATGTCGTGGCCTCGGTCAGCCCAGTACTTCGCCAGCGCTCCCCAACGGAATGCTCTGGGGTTTTCCAACGGCGGGAAGTTGTGCGTGACGATCAGAAGTTTCATCGTCAGGAATCGGCTTTAGGGAGATTTCGGGGAGGCTCGACAAGATGCAGACTGGGGTCTTCTGGAAGTTTCAACGCCGCGATATCAGACGCCGTTGAGAAACGCAGGGATCACAGAAACGGCAGCGACCCATCCAGATAGATGACAAATTCGTCCGGCCAGCAACTCGACAACCGATAACGCACACAAACGAGGGCCGCGGCGCGCGGCGGGTGTATAGCCCAATACTGAACGGAATGTCAACATCAGCTTTTAGTTAGGAAAAACCACCGGGCGTTCAGAAGTGTTGACTGCCACGGAAGATTCGGCTTGTGGTGAGCCACACAATTCGCGTAAAAACTGCCCCATTGCACCCGGTATGGCGTGCAAAATACGTCCGATTGCGCGAATCCTGTAGAAGACCGTTCGGCAGTCAAATTGTCGCAACAATTCGAAAGCGCTTGCCGAACCTTTACCACGACTGAACGGATCAACCATGGCGAAAGTTTCCGTTGTTATTTGTTGCCAGGACATGGCTGAATCAATGCGTGCGGCCTGCGAATCGGTACGTTGGGCTGACGAATTGGTCGTTGTCGATTCGGGTTCGACCGACGCGACGCCCGACATAGCACGCGAATTCGCCGACGTCTATGTCGAGACTCACTGGCGGGGCTTTACCGGGCAGAAGCAATACGGTGCAACTCTTTGCCGGAACGAATGGGTCTTCTTCGTCGAAGCCGATGAAGAATGCTCGCCTGAACTTGCCAAAGAGATCCTAGAGTTGAGCGATGCAGAGTTGGAATCTTACGACCTGGTCTCGATGAAGCGTCGAAACTACATTCTGTCCCGATACGTGCCGGCCTGGGACCCGGATTACATGTCGCGGCTGATCCATCGAGATCGGTGTTTGTGGCGAGACGAAGTTCTACATGATGCGCGCTATGCGTCGCACCCGAGCCGCCACAAATGGCTCAACGGCTGGATCTATCATAAGCGCAAAAACGCATTGAGTTTTTCGGACTACTTTTGCGGCAGCCGCCTTGATAAACGGCTTTTGATGGTCGCCGAAAGCATGTACGAATCTGGTCGTCGCTGTACATGGAGCGACCTAGTGATCCGTCCGGCGTTCGCGTTCTTTAAGTTCTACGTTCTTAAGCGTGCATTTACCGATGGAAAGTTCGGCCTGTTAATTGCTCAAAAGGCGGCAGTCAGCGTGCAACTGAAGTATTCTGCCTTATGGGCGTACCAAGAACTCCGCAGCGCGGACAAAAGCTTCCGAGCCGGCGGATCCACTAGCGAATCTGTAACGCCAGAAGCGACCGAGCAGAACGCCGCCGCCTGAGAGATTCCCATCACGGAATCACATTCATCGAATAGTGGCCTGTCGACGGCCACAGCGTTCGATCATCGCCTCTCCCAATGTCACTGCAAGTCACTTCGTAAACGTACTGCTCTCGCAGTTGGTCGACTTGCAACTTGACGGTCTTCGCATCATCAGAGATTTCAACTGATTCGATATTAACGCGGTACCGTCCTGAATCGGGAGTGGCGTATCCACCTTCCCAAACGCGTGTATAACCGGAAATGGTGTAGCTTTCTGACAACGCCGCCGTTTCTGGATCAACGGGGGCAAAGAACTCCAATTCAAATCCGTCGTGAGTTGCGCGCAGTTCGCGAATGCCGTTTGGGAGGCGACCGTTCGGTTCCAGGCGCACAATACTCCCTGTGTTACGACCACCCAGCCAGCCACTGTCGTGAATGCTGCCAATGTAGATGGAACCATCGGGACTCACCCCACCACACAGCGGGCCGAGGAAATTCTGATCTTCGTTTTCGACATCAGGCTGGGTGAGATAGTACACAGCTCCCTGAAGCGAATCGCCAACTTCCTGATAGGTAAATCGCACCAAGAGTCGGCTATTGAACTCGCAGCCGACACCATGTCTTGCCAGCCGATTCTCGGCAAATTGGCTCGGCAGAAAAAAGATTCCATTCACACTACGCGTCCAGGGATGCGGAACCTGAATCGCAGCACGAACCGGTTCCGCATCGGGTTCTTCCTCATACAGGCTGGGAACGCCGTAATGGTTCCCCATCTGCAAATAATTGATTTCGTTAAAGCAGTTTTGCACTCCCTGATTGTCGGTCGAAAAGACCCGGTCTTGATCGTCAATGGCTAAGCCTGTGGGGTACCGGAAGGAGTGAGCGAACGGAACGATTTCTCCATCCGGGGTGACTTTAAGAACTTTCCCGCGATACAGCGATTGCTCCTGCGGCCGTCCCGGTTGCGAGTAATCGCTTCCCAGACCGATGTACATGTTTCCTTGCGTATCTCGGACAATTCCCGTCGTCCAATCGTGATAATTGTCGTTGTAACCCCATCCGCTTGTGATGACTTCACGATAATCGGCGCGTCCATCTCCATCGGTGTCACGCAGGCGCAGCATCTCCGACTTGTGTGTGACAATGAGGTCGTCACCGTCGGCGATGATTCCATAGGGTGCAGCTAAACCCTCTTCAAATACCTCGAGAGAATCTTCCACACCATCCCCATCGGTGTCTCGCGCGAGAAAAACATGTCCCTTAAGAGAGGTAAACGCCAATGTCCCATCGGCTCGCCAGCACATGGCTGTCGGCATCACCGTGCCGTCAATCGGTAACTGCACTCCGTCAAACCCAGGCGCAGAGGTGATACTAACAAGCGGCGACGCCAGCGCCGGTTTCACATCCAATTGGAAAGGATCCCGCTGCAGATCCGATGAATAGCGAAGAGTCGCATCCGTGGAACCGGATTCACTTGGCAGCAAAGCGAAAAAGTGACGGCTTTCCTGCCCCTCAGACTCCAGTAGCGAACGCCATAACTCTTCGTTGCTGCTGATCAATTCGATCTTAGGTGCGCCGAGGACAGTGTTCGGTGTGGGCTTGGCAATGAGAGCCTGATAGCCGTTTGGAATGTTTGCGATTTCCAGATGCCGTTGCCAACCGGATTCGGTGCCGTCGGCATTGCCATCAGGAAGTACAGTTTCGGTAACACGAAGCGGCGTGACATCCTCGTCCAACTTGAAATCGATCTCGTAGTGATATCGGACACCGTCTCCGTACTTCTCGTAGTCCTGTAATCGACCGCTGCGAGCCTGCCTCACGTGCGGCCAAACTACCGGCGAGTCAGGCTGATCAGCCTGTTGCAAGACGATATCCGCTTGGTCTGAAAATCCGGTCATGATGGCCACGCCGGCCATATCCCAATACCAGCTCTTTCCCACGGTTCTTTGCCGGGCCATGTCACCTAGGGTCCACTGACGAACCGTCATCGCATCGAGATCGAACAGAACGTTGTGACCGTTGTTCAGCCCGATGGCCAAGGCACGCGGAACATATCCGCCGCCGTTGTTTTCGGGATTCGTGAACACGTCTCGGACAATACGAGCTGGTTCGCCGGCTTCGACAGTTAGCAATTGCTCCACGACAGACGGATTGGTGGGCGGTTCGAACCGCGGATGATTGAGCGCCTTCCACATCGTCGCTAATTGGATTTCCACGTCGTCGTTTAACAGCCCTTTGACAGGCTTCGTATAAGAAGGCATTTCCATTCCGGGAACGATCCGCAATGGTGAGCGAGTCCAACGCAGAAAGTACTCCTCACGCATAACTCCTTCGAGTCGCATCAGGTCGGAACCACGCGTTCCAAGGGCTACGTTTCTTGGTTCGTACTCGCCGATTTGGTGACAGGCAATACAACTGAAGCCCTTGGCGCCAACTAATGTTCGACCGGCCAACAGCGTCGTTGTCTGATCGACCGATGTAACGCCCGCTGCGACCGCCCCTTCTTGAGTGGACGCCGGGGGATCTTCCGGAATCCGATCGTGGCCAATCAGATACGCCAGCAACGAATCGATATCGTCAGAAGAATGCTCGAACTGAGGCATTCGGACCGAGAGCCAGGGCAATCGAACACTCTTTTGGCGGCCGCTGACTGCCGTTGCCAAGGCGTCGTCTTGAAACTTGTCGCCGACCGCCGTCAATGCCGGCGGAATCATTCCCTCGCTTTTCCCATTTAGCTCGGGATCAATTCTTGCCATAACGCCGGCCAACGTTCGAATACCTCGCGACTGATCGCGGTCGTGACATTGAAGACAATTGCGTTCTTCGAGAAGTCGCTGACCGCGAGCAAAATGTCCTTCCGGTGACAATGGTCCCAAATGAGATTCGACATACGATTTGACGGCTTCCGCATCAAGCTTGGCATAGAACGGTCGCCCATCGGTCACCTTCGAATCGTCTTTCAAACAAGAATCGAGCCAGTTGACTGGACCGGTCGCCAGATCGGGCAATTCTTCTTGTGGTGATTCAATGCCGGAAATCCGGTGACAGGCAGCACAGCGATGGCGTTCGACCAAACGCCGTCCCTGTTCAATCCGTGTGGTGTCATTGCCGCTCGGGGCCGCGTCCGACGCGGTCGCTTCATTCGTTTTCAGGTTTGCAAGCGTCTGAACAACATGCCAGCGCTCCGTGCCGTTCAATTTGAAGATCGGCATGCGGTGATCGGGGTTGAGTCGTTTGGGATCGCTGAGCCACGCATTCAGCCAATCGGCAGATCTTTTGTCGCCGATGACTGAGAGATCTCCGCCACCAAGTGGATTCGGGTCGCCATATTCACCGATCGTATGACACGCCAGGCATCCCATCGATCGAATCAGTACTTCGCCGCGTCTGGGAACATCGTCTCGGTCGTCTTCTTTCTTCGGTGGTCCGGACGGAGTCAGGTCGACCGGCGTTGAATTGGCGTTCAGGAAGGCGGCAATCGCTTCTGCCTCGTCGGCGGTGACACCGAACGATGGCATCTGCTCATGCGATTTCAACTCAGAGTCTGAGGTAAGCTTTTTGACAATCCATTCTTTACTCAAGCTGTTCGAGATTGACGTCAAAGCCGGAGCCGGGGGACTCAAAGGATCGTTTTGTCGGCGATGACATCGGTTACAGCGCGATGCGGTAAATTGATTCTTGCCCCTTTCGATCGCGTCGAGGTTCGGATGGCTCTCGTCTCGGAAGAGCAAATGAGTTGGAATCGGTTCAAGAAAGAACTTGTCCGATGACCAGAACAAATGCAGGCGAGCGCCGTCGACAGTTTTGCGAAACTGCGCGGTTAGCTCCTTTTCGCCGAAGTCGAGGTCAAATAGTTCGCCACTCACCCACCCCGGTTCCGGAGAGTCTGCCTGCAGGACCGCTACTCCATCGAGCGAGACGTTGACTGCTCCCTGCAGATACGCATGGATTCGATATCGCCCCTCCTGCCGAACGAGAAGCAGGCTCGACCAATTCGCCTGAAACAAACCAGCGGCCAAACGAGAATCGGGTGCAGATTCACCCCAGGCAAACGAGATATCCGGATCAATCCGGTGAACGGTTTTTCCTCCGGCTGAGTAAGTCGCGTGCAGCCCGGGAGGAAACTCGTCTTCAAACTGGCCGAAAACATGTGTCGTCATCAGCCAGAAAACCAAAGTGAGGCAAGTCCCGAGATGTCGGCTCCGCATTAAGTTTCTCCAGGGTTTTGCTCGCGAATCGTTCGCTACTCGCTGTCAACGAACAGTCGACCATTTCGATCGGTGACCGACGAATCCTGCGGCCAATGAATCGCGTTATTACTCATCAAACTCAATAAGGCTCGTTAACACCGTCCCCCTTGAGACAGGCTCCGCAGCCCGAAATCAGTAAGACGGAAATCAATGTCGATTGCAACTGAAAATCGCCCTATCCGGCCCGGCACCATGTTTCGGAGTCCCGCATTAAGGATACAACGCGGCGATAGGGCCGATGCCAATCGCGCATCATTGTCGACGTAAAAGTTTCACAAACTGCTTGAACGTTTTGGTGTTCGCAATGTGCTTCTTCTCCAGCCCGGCCCGGCGAGCCTGAAAAACGCCGTACTGCATCACATCGAAACCATTGACACTATGAGAATCGGTACTGATGACAATGGGGATGCCATGGTCTCGAGCAGCGGCGGCATGAATCTCGTTGAGGTCGAGACGGCTCGGATGGGCGTTGATTTCCATCATCACACCATGGTCAGACGCTGCCTTGAAAATCTCTTCCCAGCTGGCGTCGGCTGCTGGTCTTTTGCCGATTAATCTGCCCGAAGGATGGCCGATAATTGACACATGCGGGTTGGTAACCGCGCACATCAACCGCTTGTTGATTTGGTCTCGCGGTTGCTTTAGCCCGTAGTGCAGTACGGCGATGACCCAATCGGCTTCACTGAGGACATCGTCGGGAAGATCCAAAGTGGCATCTTCGAGAATGTCGCATTCGATTCCTTTGAGAATCTCAATACCAGATACCTTGCCCCGCACTTTGTCGATTTCTTTCCAGTGAGCACGCAGGCGCTTGGAGTCGAGCCCATTGGCCATCGAAACGCGCTTGGAATGGTCGGTAATGGCAATGTACTTTAAGCCCCGCGATTTGGCAGCTTCTGCCATTTCCAGAATGCTGGCGCTGCCATCGGTCGCGGTGGTATGCATATGTAGATCGCCGCGTAAATCTTTCAACTCGACAAGTTTTGGGAGGCAGTCCTCCGCCGCCTGTTCGATTTCTCCTCGGTTCTCCCGAAGTTCCGGCGGGACCCACACTAAGTCGACTGCTGCGTACACGTCTTCCTCAGTTCGCCCGGCAACCAACTCGTCATTTCGAAAGACCCCGTACTCGTTTACTTTTAGTCCGCGCTCTTGCGCCCGGCGGCGAATAACGATGTTGTGTTCTTTGGAACCAGTGAAGTATTGAAGTGCGGCTCCATAAGATTCATCCGGAACGACCCGCAAATCGAGTTCGATACCTGCATGTAAGCGAACGCGTTGTTTGGTATCGCCTCGGGCAAGAACTTTTTCGATCGAGGAATGCGACGCCAGCCGATCCATAACCTGGGGAGAGTCTTCCGATGTGACAAGGATATCCAAGTCACCCACAGTTTCCTTGAGTCGACGACTGCTACCCGCGACCGAAATCTGCTTGACCGTCTTCAGCGACTTTAGGTCAGCGACAATCGCGTCGGCCAGTGATTTTGCCTCGGCCAACCGCATCCGGCGACCGATGGTGTTAATCTGTTCGATCCCTGCGAGAATCGATTTTTCCGTCTTGGGACCAAACCCTTTCAGTTTCGCGATTTGTCCCTCGCCGGCCGCCTGCTTTAACTCGTCGAGCGACGTCAGATTCAAATCATGAAACAGTACGGCGACTTTTTTCGGTCCCAGACCCGGTATACGGAGCATATCCAATACCCCGGGCGGGACCTGCTCTCGCAACTCTTCAAGTTGCGGCAACGAACTCGTATCGACGATCGTCGTGATCTTTTCGGCGAGGTCTTTCCCGATCCCCGGCAAATCGGTCAATGCACGATCGTCATCGTGCGCAATATCGGCGACCGATTCGGAAAGACTTTCGATCGTGCGGGCTGCATTGCGGTACGCACGGATTCGAAAAGGGTTGGCCCCCTGGATTTCAAGCAGGTCGGCCAATTCTTCGAATCGAGTCGCGACGTCCGCGTTCTGCATGCGACCTATTTCTTGACGATCGCCGTCCCGGTGGGCATGGAGACCCAATCAGAATTTACGTCAACACGACTTCGTACCAGCACAGGTGCGACGAAATTCGCCCGAAGGCTCAAGCGTTCACGTTTAGGTACGACTCTCCATGTCACTTTCGAGTCGAATCGCAGAATTGGCAATTGACCCGTTCCCGCCTCTTGCGCACCCTCGACAGCATCAACCGCATCTTCCGTTGGTGCCGGAGTACGTTGCGGAACGGTGATCTCTGTGCCATCCGGACGGAATGCCTCCGTTGAGAAATTATCGGGGGTCGAGGAATCATTGGTTCCTTCGTTTCGCGGCCGAAAGCCTTCATCGACCGCCCCGGAGTCGTTATCGAATGTCGGCGGTGGTCCGCTTTGGATGCCCGAATCGGGAGCGGGTTGACCGGTGGACGGTGCTACATATGTGTTGCTGCACACGCCGGAGGCACAAGTTCCCCCGGAGCAGGTGGCACAACTCGACCCGGCGCATGAATAGCAACTGCTCCCACAGGGCGAGCAACAACTCCCGCAAGGCGAACAACTGCTTCCACATGGGGAACAGCAACTGCCATACCCCGAACTGTAGCCGCCGTAGTACGAAGTTGTTCCGTAGCCGTAATACCCAGATGTGTACACCGGCGCCGGGCCGTAATAACTACCGTAGTAGCCGCCCGGAGGTCCAAATAAGGCGTTCCAAGCCCAGGGAATAATGCCAGCCTGAGTCGTTGATGCCAGACCGGCAATGAGTCCGACGAAACAGAATGTGGTCAGTGCAATACGTCCCAGTCGCAAATTCATCGAAGTTACCTCTACATTGTCAAACAATGAGATTGCACGTCTTGTACGATTGACCCGTCCGAACCACAATTCCGTTGAGTACAAGCCGATCACCCGGCTTAATGAGACGAGTATTTTCAAAAAACGAACCTTTATCCTTTGTACCCGTGTCACAACCTCACTGTCAACAATCCAATTGGCACCATCGCAGATGTCGCGAGAGTATCGATTCAAAGATTGTTGATCATTGGAGCAGCGTCTTCGCTGGGCTGCGCACGGTAACTCAAGCCTCGCTAGGACCTCGAACAGCACCATTCGCCAAATTAAGTTGCCTGCTCGACATCCATACTAAGCGAAACCCGAGCAGTGGTTGACGCCAGTTCACGCCCTGAATTATATATCAGCAGTCGATCAATCCTCCGAAATCGACGCCATTCGTACAGGCGAATCGAGTTGGAGGAGGGCCATTTCCTCTGGAAAGAAACATGATTTCGATTGAATTGCCGGACGGCACTGTTTTAGAACAACCCGAAAGCTGCACAGCCCTTGACGTCGCCGCCGGTATCGGCGAACGCCTGGCCGCCGCGACCATCGCCGCTGAAGTCGACGGAAACATTGTCGACAGCATGCGCCCGATTTCGGAAATCACCGATAGCAACCCGGTCAAGTTACGACTTTTGACAAGCCGTGATGCAGATGCATTGGCTGTGCTGCGTCATTCGACCGCGCACGTCATGGCTCGTGCTGTGATGAGGCTGTATCCCGACGTCGGTCTGGCGTTTGGCCCCACGACGGGGCATGTCTTCTATTACGATTTTGACTTGAAGCAAAAAATCAGCGAGGCGGACTTTCCTCGAATCGAAGAAGAGATGGCGAAAATCATCGCCGAGGAAGAGCCCTTCGAACGATTCTATCTCGATCGCGACGAAGCGCTGGAGTTTTGCGATGACTTGAATCAAGAACTAAAAGTCGAACACATTCAAACCGGTTTGGCAGATCATGACAGTTTGAGTTTTTATCGGCAGGGAGAATTCGTCGACCTGTGCCGCGGGCCACACATTCCCGATGCTGGTCGAATCAAAGCCTTCAAATTGATTTCGGTTGCCGGCTCCTACTGGAAGGGAGACGCATCAAACCGTCAGTTGCAGCGTTTGTATGGAACAGCTTGGTTTAGCAAGAAAGATTTAAAAAAGTACCTCGAGCAAGTTGAGGAAGCCAAACGGCGCGATCATCGTGTGCTCGGGAAGCAGTTGGGGTTATTCTCGATTAGCGCCGACGTGGGACAAGGTCTCTGCCTTTGGCTGCCGCGCGGCGCAACAGTGCGAGTGATTCTCGAGGACTTTATTAAAAAGGAGTTGCTGCTGCGCGGTTACGAACCAGTTTACTCGCCTCACATCGGGCGGGTGGAGTTGTACGAAACCAGTGGCCACTTTCCGTACTATCGCGAATCGCAGTTTTCTCCCATCTATGGTCACGACGCCGGCCAATTGGTCGATGCATGGATTGGTCTCCTGCGTGAAGGCGACCTCAGCGAAGAAGCCGAAGCAGATTTCCTGAAAGCGGCCGAGCATTTGCAATGCTCGCTGGATGACTACAAACCGGGATCGTCGGCTAACGAACGAATCGCCGTGTTGCGCACCTGGGAGCAACAGCAAGAACGGTATTTGCTGAAGCCGATGAATTGTCCGCATCACGTGCAGATGTATAAAGCGATTCCGCGCAGCTATCGGGATTTACCGGTGCGTTTGGCGGAGTTTGGCACGGTTTACCGCCACGAGCAATCGGGCGAACTCAACGGCATGTTGCGCGTCCGGGGATTGACTCAGGACGATGCGCACCTATTTTGCACGCCGGAACAGGTTGAGGAGGAATTCCGAGTCACATTGGAACTTGTCCAATTCGTACTCAAGAGTGTTGGCTTGGATGACTACCGAATTCAATTGTCCAAGCGGGATCCCGACAGCGACAAATATGTGGGCAGCGAGGAAAACTGGGAGCGGGCCGAGACAAGTCTGCGGAACGTTTTGACTGAGATGAATTTGCCGTTTGACGAGCAGGAAGGCGAAGCGGCATTTTACGGTCCGAAAGCCGACTTCATGGTGCGCGACTGCATCGGTAGGGAATGGCAATTGGGAACGGTTCAGCTCGACTACAATCTGCCCGAGCGATTCGAACTGGAGTACATCGGGCCCGACACCCGTCCTCATCGCCCCGTCATGATCCATCGGGCGCCGTTTGGTTCGATGGAAAGGTTCATCGGCGTGTTGATCGAGCATTTCGCCGGAGCGTTTCCGTTGTGGCTGGCTCCTGAACAACTGCGGGTACTACCGCTCAGCGACAAGTCGCTTGATTACGCCTATCGAGTGGAACGCCGATGTCGGGAAGCCGGTTTTCGAGTCACAACCGACGCACGCAACGCCAAGCTGCAGGCAAAGGTTCGAGATGCGCAACTGGAATTAATCCCTTATATGTTGGTCGTCGGGCCACGTGACGAAGAACAAAACGCTGTCGATTTGCGAGACCGTATCGACGGACGTCTCGGTTCGATGCCCGTTGAGGAAGCACTCGCCAAGCTTCAAGAGGAAGTCGCTGAACGACGTGTCCGACAAGTCGTCCAGTCATCCTTTTCCTTTGTCGATGAAGACTCGACGGATAACGAGTATTAGAGGTCGGTAGGTTACGAACATCGGAAGGTTATGCCGGCAGGCCGATACTGGCCAAGACGACCTGCCCGCTACCGAGAGCCGAAGTCCAGGTACCGCTGCCCCTGATCCCGCTACAAACGCAGTATTCCACAACTGCTGACGAATCAATTTCCGTTGAAACCCTCCGGCGTGATCCAAGGTATTCAGTCGCAGGAACGGCGACACCGTTAGCCAGGGATTCGCGATTCAACTGTGCGACCGGTAAGATAATGCTTGTCGGCCAAACTCCTGCCGCACAGCGAGCATGAATCAGACGCGGCTTGACCGCAATAAATCTGCATTTGTACCGAAAATCTTCAAGTCGGGCTGATCCGTCTGGGCTTGATACACGTTTCGCATAACAGGTGGATTCCGCACGCTGGATCCATAAGAACTCCCGATTTGTGGGCCCCATCGAACAGGAACGAGAAAATGCGACGAGTATCCATGGTATTTATGCTGATGTGTTCGTTGGTTTCCACGCAGGCGAGCGCTCAGGACTCGGCAGTTCGCCTCATTCCCGATACTGCAAGTGTGGTCGTACGGCTGAAGAACCCGCAGGCCACAACCGAAAAAGTTTCGAAATTCGCAAATCAAATTCAGCCAGGTGCTGATGCTGCAATCGAGACTTGGTCGAATCAGTTGGGGGCATTCCTCTCGAACCCGACATTGGCCGGTGTTGACAAAAATGCCGACTGGTGGCTCGTGGTTTCTGCGCGCGCTGACGCCGAACCACAAGTCGTGTTCGTTGTACCCGCGACTGACGGGGAGATGTTGTCCAGCGCGATAGGTGAGAGTTTTCATGCCATCCACCAAGACGGCTGGGTTATCTATTCCGAAGATGTTGCTGCTCTCGAGCCGATTCAACAACGGATCGACGGTCAGGGTGAGTCGATTATCGCGCTCATCGATTCTTCGTCGCGGGAAGTGCTGCAGCGGGGAGACATTTCCGTATTCGTCCATGTGGCTAGTTTGACAAAACTGTATGAATCGCAGTTGGACGAGGCCGACCAGCAGCTTGATGAGGTCCTGGATAACTTCGCACAGCTCGTCCCTCCGACGCCCGGGATGGACCTCGAGCCGGTCATCCGAATGTACAGCACGCTCGGACATGGGCTACTCCAGGCGATCCGCGATACGAAAGCTTTTTCCGTAACTTTGACCGTTGGGGCTGAAGACATCGCCATCGAGGAATTTGTCACAGTTGTCCCCGATTCCCAAACCGATAATACCCTGAAGAAATACTCCGCGTCCGAGCTTCCGCTATTGGACAAGCTTCCAGTCGATCAGCTGGCATATTTCGGATTGCGAGGCGATATGAATGGTCTCATGGAATGGGGCATGAATATCTGGGTTTCGATGAGTGAGCGCGACGAGGCTTCGAAATCTGAAGAGATGCAAAGAATCATTTCGAGTTTGAAAGCTGTTGAATTTGGAGACTATGTCGGGTCGTTCGATCTGGGTGATCTCGAAGGTGGCGCCTTGGATGCAACGATTCTGATCGAAGCGACACCAGCCGATAAATTGCGCCAGTTCTACAACGAAATCTTTGACATCATGAACGAATGGGAAGTCGCGGGTGTCAAGCAGCAAATCGAAGTCGAGCGTGAAGCAGAAACATATGGCTCAAGGACTGCCGACGTCATTACCGTCGTTCAGGAAATCGATCCGAGTTTGGATCCATTCGGCTTTCAAAAGCGAATGATCGAGTTTTTGTACGGTGCAGAGGGAATGAAGCAGCGACTTGTGTACGTCGACAACGGTGTCGTCCAAACCTTGGGTGATCCAGAGACGATGAAAACCGCTCTCGACCGGTTGGATAGTAACGAGCGCGCACCGAAAACCGCTCGCGATACGGCGCGAAGCCGACTTCTATCCGAGGCCAATATTGTCGCTTTGGTCGATTTACCAGGGATAGCGGTCAAGGCCATGCAATTGGTAGCCGAAAGTGGAACAGTCCCTAATTTGCCGATTACCGCCGAAACGGTCGCTCAACTGAAGTCAGACCCTTCCTATATGGGCGTCTCCATTACCAGCAAGCCGGCGGCGTTGCACTGCAAAGCCAGCTTTCCTGTGACACAATTTCAGGGAATCTTCAAAATCGTGCAATTCTTCCAAGGGCTTCGGCAAGCTCCACCGCTGTAAATCGCTAGGAAGACAATCGTTCTGCGAACTTCGCGTCGTATGTGCCCGAAGCGTCCATCGCCTGCTATCGTTTACCAATAATTCGAGGAGCGAGCCAGCTTTCGCATGACAGCACCTTGTGCAGGAAGGCTGTGATTGGCGGCAAAAGGTCCAGTTCTGTTGGAATCTGTCTCACGACTTCGACCGTGCCTGATTCGATTGATTCGATCGTCCGCTGCAGACGGCGCTTCATTTTCCCATAGAACTGGATTAGCTCCTCCGCAGATAGGTTTTCGCGAATCAGTCGAGTCTCTCGCTCTGTCCGGCAGCGTGTAAGACGGGCCAGTGTCGTTCCTTGTGTTCGAAACAGCTGACCCTCTGCATACGCCCGCCGCAGTTTTCCTTCTGGATCAAACTGATAGACGGGGTCTGCTCCATAGTACAGCGAGAATGCCCCCGTACGTCGATAGCCACCAAAAACCGGAACTCGTTCGCGAGCGCATCGGAACTCGACGCGGCGATAAAAGGCTGTCGCCTCCCGCATGAGATCTTCACGATCGGATTCTTGGCGTGCCATGGTTATTTCCGACTGAATCGAGCTGATTGTCCGGGTTGAACATCGAGCGGCTTGAGACCCGATGAACTGATCGCCTGCCGACCGTTGTTTCAGGGTGGCTATGTTGTGTCTGCAAATCCTTGATCGATGAGAAAAGTCCAAGGCGTCTCAGAAAATGCAGGATGTCATTGTTGAAAACCCGCCCGCATCCTGCAAACTCGACGACTCCGTTCGGCTGGTGATGGCGGCAGCTAACTCTCGCATGATTCAGTCGTTACGTCCGGAAAAACCGGCCGATAAACAGGCCGGATTCTTCCGAGTATGCTGTTCGATAATCGCGATTTTGAGTATACTGAAAGTCACCACGAGTGTTTCCACTCGTGGTGGAAACAAATCTGAGTCTGATCGAACGATGCATTCGCAGTTCATATCTTAGGCCTAATCGCTCGATAACGAATGTGGACCGAGAGGCACTGTGGAGCCGGTGATGTCGGTAATTAACAATTCGTCAATGCTGCCGATGTCATCGGGCGAGATCCCACAGTTTGATGTTGATCGCGCGGTCGACATCGAAAACAAACAACAGGCCATCGCAGACTTTCTGGAACAAAATGGTTTTGATGCCGTGCTGTTACAGGAGCCATCGAGTTTCGCCTGGTTCACTTCCGGCGCAACGTGTGTGCAAGGTCACCGTTCTGACCCGACGGCAGCATTGTTTCTAACACCTGACGCGCGAGTTCTAATTTGCAGCAATACCGATTCGGGAAAATACTTCGATCGAGACGTCGCCGGATTGGGATTTCAATTGAAGGAACGGCCTTGGCACGAACCGCGACAAGTACTCATTGACGATATTTGTCGCGGACGGAATGTTGCAAGCGACCGAGGATTCGGTCAGACCCACGATGCTTCTCATCAAATCGCCAATTTGCGGTTGCGACTTTCCGCGGTTGAACAGCAACGGATCAAATCTGTCGGAGCAACAATTGCTCATGCTCTGGAAGCATGCGCTCGAAACATCAGTCGCGAGCAAACCGAGGCAGAAGTCGCCGGTGCAGTCGCACACCGACTCATTAGACATCAGGTCGTTCCAGAATCGATTCAGGTCGCCGCAGATGGTCGTAACGCACGATATCGAAATTGGAGCTACGGAAACGACCCGATCCGACGTTACTGTGTGATTTCCGTCGTGGGGCAGCAACATGGATTACATGCCGCCGCGACGCGCACTGTCTGCTTCGGCGAGCCACCGCAAGAGCTTCGGGCACGGTATCAGCGTGCTGCTCTGGTTCAGTCGACGGGGATGTTCTTCTCCGTCGACGACTGGGAGATGTTCGAAACATGGAATCGGATTCGCCGAATTTATGAGAAATTCTCTTGTTCCACGGAATGGACTCTTGCGCCACAGGCCGAAGTCATCGGCTATGAGCCGTGCGAGGTACGTTGTGTCCCCAAAAGCGAATTCCGTTGGGCAGAAGGTATGGCCGTGTTTTGGCATCCTTCCGTCGGCCAGGCGTTACTCGGCGATACGATGGTCATCGAAAAGCGGGGAATCGAAATCATCACGCCGTCTACAAATTGGCCCTATTTGGAAATTGCCGTAAAGGGGACTTCGATCATCCGTCCGGACATTCTCCGGCGCGAGCCGTAGGCCATCAGTTGCCTGAGACAGTCGAAGCGACAACACGTTCGCAGATCCAACTTTTGCCTGCGTGAGCATTCGAGTTGAGTCCGGCGCGGCTCCCCGATCAATCCGCTTCCTTCGTCGGATGACCGGCACTGTCATCGATCGGCAGGCGTGTGTTCAATTCCGAGAGGCGGGACATCAAGTACTCAGTGACCTCGTGCAGTAATTCGTGCGTCTTTCGCTTGTCTCGGTATCGACTTAGGTCAATTGGGTCTCCATACGTCACGCGCACACGAGATCGCGTATAGAACGGCTGAACCATGTTTGACCCCTGAGGCGCGTTGTGCACAAAGACCGGAAAAACCAACACCTGCGCCCGCAATGCCAACCACGCAACTCCGGAATTCGCCTCGAGCAACCCCTCGCCCAGGTTGATCCGTCCCTCGGGAAACAGACCAACGAGTTGCCCATTCTTCAATCGTCGAAGAGCTTCCCTGGCTGGTGCCATGTCCTGCCCGTCGCGCTCGGTGGGAATGGACTGCATTGCGCGACATAACCACTTCAGACTGGGCATTTCATAGTACTCTTTGGCCATGAGAAAACTAATGGGACGAATGTTGTTGTTGTCGCCCGAAAGGTGATGGTTCATCCAAATCAGTAAGGGATCAACCGGGCTGCGATGGTTGGCCAAAACCAAGGCAGGTCCCGACTCCGGGAATGGACAATGCCGATTGGCGCGCCAGTGAAAGAAAAACGCGACGTACAATCGGTTTGCCGCGTACAGCCACCAAACAGTCGGACCAAAACGGCATCGCCACACTTGATAGCCAATCACGATCACAGCCAGCAAGGCGTAAGACACGAGCGTGATTTTTGCGAAGACTTCCGGATTCATTCGGGTTGGAAAAACATTCAATCTTGCAAGAGGTGTCCAGAGCGATTTACTTATTCTCGGAGGCGTTTCTGGCTTGTGGGAGCCGGCAATCAAAAGACAAAACTCGATTGGCGCGACCACAAGTCAGCGTAACACGCTGTAGAGCAGGCTGCGCTTTTAAACGGGTGGATGGATCGTTTTGAAATGGTCATATTCGTGCGACCGCCAGGCAGGAAAACCACACTTTCTCCGAGAGCGATACGATGGCAACGTCTTTTCATGATCGAGAAACTCGATTTTTCATTCGTGTTTCGGCTGGTCCGAAGTCATGCCATTCCAAGGTCTCGAATTTCGGAAATGAAAACGAGCGCAAACGAATTGATGCAATGTTTGCGAACGACGAGCTCTTAGGGATCGACTCTCGAAGATTCGGGCGTCTGCTTGCTTCAGGAGACCGCAACTGCCAGATTTCAGCGATTCTCCTCAAGATTGACGCCCATTTCGGCAAAAAGGAACTTCATGTCATCCCACACATCTTTCTTAGCGGAGGGATTACGCAGCAGGTACGATGGGTGGTAGGTACACAAGACCCGGGCAGTTCCAAACTGAAAGAACTGCTTACGCATTTTACCGATGGGACGATTCATTCCGAGAAGGTTCTGCGCAGCAACCGTTCCCCAACAAACAATGTACTCCGGATTCACGATCTGAATCTGCTCGTTAAGGTATTCGCGGCAGTTATCGGCTTCCTGCTGAGAGGGATTTCGATTGCCGGGCGGTCGGCAACGAAGGATGTTGCAGATGTAGATCTCTTCCCGTGTCATTTTGCAAGCGACGATGATCCGATCGAGTAGTTGTCCCGCTCGACCGACAAATGGCTCGCCCAAGCGATCTTCGTCGGCACCCGGAGCTTCTCCGATGAACATCAAGTTTGCATTCGGATCGCCGACACCAAATACCGTTTGTGTTCTTGCCTCGGCAAGCAGTTCGCAACGTGTGCAAGCTGCCACACGATCTGCTAATGCCGCCAGCCTTTCTTCGGCGGAAGTCGTCACTTCACCTTGATCCTGTAAAGGTTGATTTGGAGTCTCGCCCGCATGTGCCGGCAAAGCCGGCTGTTGGCTTTGGGCCGTCACTTCAATTGATTGATCAGCAACATTCGGAGTCGTCGGTGATTCTGGCGACGGCTCGGCTGGTCGTGCTACAGTGATTGGCCCTTCGCTAACGGGTTGGGCGACTGGCTTTTCGGGGAGTTCAATCCGCGGAAGTGTGGTAACGCCGGCCCGCTCAAGATCTTGGAGATACTGCCGTAGCGCGCGCGGCGATGGTGATCCATCGTGGTTGGCCAAGTTTGCATCGTCTCCATTCAATTGCGGAATACATTGTGCACGAACCCCTTATTGCCTGATTCGAGGCGTGGCGTCAAGCATAAGACCATGGTACGAATACAAGGTCTGGTGACGCCAAAGCCATACCCGCGAGGCACGTCGTGGTCTCTCACAAACCATGTCGACGGACGGAAACGGCGCTGACTGCTCGACAGTTATTGAGCAATTGCGGCGTTATTGTGGGCGACCCACCAGAGTCGCCACGATCTTTCGTCGTATCCCAGATTCTGTCCTGTCAATTTGACGAGAGCGTGAAGCGTTTCCTCATTTCGATGCTCTTGCTGCACCGTTACGACTTTCGTCATGATCTGCTCGGCACCGGTGCGCATTTTTTGAACGATCACACCGTTAGGATACTGCCCTGTCCGCAGTTGTAATTCAACTTCTGGCGGAATGTAAGATGATGACGAAGGTCCACCAAAATGGCCATCAGTCGAAAATGAGTATGTGGGCGAATTGCTCCCCTGAACTCGAACCCGATAGCGATGCGTCGTCACCAACGCATCGATAAGATGGTCCACAACACTATCGTCACCGATGCGCCCTAACGCGTCAGCAGCTCGCCTGACAATAGCCACAAGATCGTCTCGCAACGCGTCGACATATAAAGGAATCGCTTCGTCGTAATACTCAGAAGAAATGGCGTTTAGTGCTTCGTAACGCACTTCGTTATCGACATCACGTAGCGAGGACGTAACGAGAGGCCTGACCGGCTTCTCGCCGGCGATACCGGAGAGAATCTTGACGTAGAACAAACGGACCTGCTTGTTCTCATCATCAGACATAAACCGAGCCAATGCGGTGACAGCATTCGGCTCGGTGATTTGTCGGAGTTCTTCGTAGCCGTTCTTTCGACGGTCAACGCGATGGCCGGTCAACCATCCGTGCCATAGTCGCACCTTTCTGTGCCATTCGCGCTCTGCTTCTAACTCTTCTTCCGATTTCTGAATGATCTCCAACTCTTGAGGGATAACATATCGCCCTTTGTATTTTACATATCCGTTGGACAGCATGTACTCGTCTCGTGTCATCCACTCACCGTCAAAGAGCATATGCCCCAGCCCTTTGTGAGCTTCCTCATCGGACGGATCCAACTCGATGATGACAGCGAGAACCTGCTTTCTCTGCTGGATGAGTCGCTTCTCACGACACCAGTCTGCCAACTCCCATAAGTCCTCTGAATTTCGCGGGACTTGCTTGAGTTTGACTTCAAAATGCTCGACCAGTAACGGACGACGGCTGACGAATTCGGTTTCTTCACGATCGACGATCACGATGGCGCCAGACAATGTTTCGACCGACAATTCACCGGAGTCGCCTGGAGAAGATTGACGGAGAATCTGTCCGCGAATCTCGCCTCCGTTTTTCAGGCGGATGATGTCCCCATTCAGCATTCGCGGAACGCAAAGCATGCACACCGCCGTGACGGACGTCGTCAGCAATCGAGTGCAGCAAAACATGACTCTCTCTCCCTGAAGGTGAAATGCCAATCACAATCGACTGGCACAATCCTAGGATGAATTTTAATGAGAGATCCCAGGCAAGTTCAATCCCCGATTCGGCAAAGAGTCATTCTGGCGAGACTGGCAAGTTTCTCCTGCCAATCTAACGTAATGCCCCAATGGAATCGGATTTGATGCCTGTTATAGCTGCGAAATCTAGTCGAGTTGACCTCGTGGGGATCACTGGCGGATGAGCGCAAAACAGCCAGTCAAACTTCTGCATTCATTGAACAGGTCGCATCGGTCGCAAGCTCAGCCCGTCCAAGGCACAGCAATTTGGGCAGTCTGAAAGACGAAGGACATGAAGCAGGCGACTCTGCCGACTCAGACGAACTCTTGCTGCGTCGCACACCACGGTCGGACGCCGGGCCTTAACGATCTGTCGCGCTGCAATGAATGGTCTCAAAAAACAATCGCTTGGATCAGACCAAAGCTGTCTCCCAGTTCATGCCGGACTGCGAAAACGTGTACGACAAGAACCGGGACCGTTAGAGCTTGCCCGAAACTGACGTAGCGACTTTCGAGTTAATCTCAACGCAGTTCACTGTGTGCCAACCGCTACAGTGAAACGAGACGTGGTCTAGTTGTGGAATCGCAACTCAACTCACGATGCGGCGGATCACGGGAAAGGCGTTGTTGCAGGATCGACGACGATCACGGTTCCGATGACCGTTGAGTTCACCGCGTTGTCGGGATCGTTCGCCGGGTTCAAATCAACCGTCCGGTTGCCATTAGCGAAGATGGTGGTTTGCGGACTGTCAAATGGATTGCCCCCAAGCTCGAATGTGCCACCGGCCGCGTTATTCAAGATGAATTCGGAATTCAAGATGTCGTTTCCAACGGTGTTACCATCCGTTTGCATCATACCCGGCGTCGGGATTTCACCCAGTAAGAGCCGCAAAGCAGCCGTGTTGGCGTCGGTGATCGCCTGGAATGCATTGGGAGCTGCCGCAACGATCGTGTTTCGCGTGACTCTCGTATTCAAGATCGAATTTGAATGCAAGTTGATACCTGCACCGTTCGCGACGACCGGATTGTTAGCGGTGATATTGTTCCCGTTAATGATGAGATTGACGAGCGACGTACCGCCCGTGCGAACATCAAGGCCCTCGTCCATACCATTAAGCGTATTGCCCGAAATCAAAGCATTCGTCGTTCCGGCACCGTCCGCCATCCAGTTCACGGCGTCACCGGCGTTCGTGACAATGTTGTTCGACGACAGGTTGAAGATGTTAGATCCGCCGGCAGTCGAAACCGTTTCAACATTCACTCCGCCACTCGTAGTGACAGACGACGAATCGAGGCTGAAACCGGCCACGCCTGTGCCGCTGACGGCCTGACCGGCTGCACCAGTTACAGACATCAGATTGAGTGCAATATCGCCGGCGTTGGTGATGCTAATGGCGTCTCCCGTGGCTCCGGCGATTGTACCACCGGACGTGGCAACCGCGCCAACTCCTGTAATGGTAAATGTGTCGGAAACGTTGGTTAGATTGATTCCATTCACGAATCCGCCACCGCCGGCAGAAACCGTTTGGAATGTCATGTTAAGCGGCGTTCTCTGTGCAATGCTGACACCGGTCACTTGCAAGGCCGTCGCTCCAGTGGTTTGAATCGTACTTCCATTGCTGACCGAGATAAACGCCGTGTTATTGGTGGCGACAAACCCCGGCTGCGACGACAGAATGTTGTCAATATCGATGTTCGAGAACGTCAGCGGGCGGCCATTGCCGGTCAATTCGACTCCAGGCCCGGTCGTGTTGTTGATTTGAGCATTGCTGATACTCACGGTGGATTGAGAATTGTTCACCAAGATTCCTTCGCCGCCCGTTGATTGAATCGCAGGCGACGGGAAACCGATATTTCCAGCGACCGTATTTTGAATGGAAATAATGCGGCCCGATGTGTTGTCGATGGCAGCGCCGAACTCAATATTCGGCCCACCACCGTCAACATTGAATGCCGTCCCGACAGTGCCTGTCACCGTTCCGCCAGCAACAATCACATTGGCATTGGATCCGACAACATTGAAGCCGACTCCCTGTGAGTTGGCGATATTGAGTGCGTTCGTAAAGCTGTAGGTGCCTGAACCGCCAATGATGTCAACCGCCGAGGTGGCCGCATTGGTGTTCGCCAAATTGGCATTGGTGATATTGACATTGCCATTGGCGTTCTGAAATAACAAACCCAATCCGCCATTGTCGGACAACGACCCACCCATGAAGGATACCGATCCGCCGGTCGTATTCTGGATCGCGGCGACACGACCAGCGGCGTTGTTGACATCGCCCGTGTAACTTACAACCGCATTACCACCATCGACATTGAAACCAGTGCCCACGGCATTGGTAATGTTCATAGAATTGAACGTGAATGTTCCCGTCCCACCCTGAATGTCGACACCCGTACTCGTACTATTGGTGATATTTCCATTCGAGGCGGTGAAATCGCCTTGAACGTTGTCCAACAAAATTCCCGTACCAGCAGTGTCGGTGATCGTTCCACCAGTCGTTGGAAATGTCACTGATCCGCCGGTCGTGTTGGCGACTCGAATCACACGGTCGGATCCGTTGTTGATGCTACCTTGGTAGGTGACGTTCGAATTGCCGCCCATCACGTCGAAGGCAACTCCGGTCGCACCGGTGATTTGGCCACCGTTGATGTCAATGTTTCCGGTATTATTGTTAAGTGAGACTCCGGCACCCAAACTGTTGGTAACCGTAGTGGACGCAAATGTAAACGTCCCTGGGGAATTGCTGATATCGATGCCAGCTTCCACATTGCCCGCCATTGGTGCGGCGATATTGACGTCACCAAAGTTAAACGTGCCGTTGACATTGTTGGCGTCAATTCCCCGAGCGCCGCGACCGTTGATCGCAACTGCCCCGAAATCGACCAAGCTGTTACCCAGAATCGTATTGAGATTGATTCCGTCGCCACCAGGATTCGTTATGGTCGTAGCACCGGTGAATGTGAACTGACCACCACCGGCGGGAACGTTGGTAATGCTGATTCCATCACCGGCAGGATTCGTAACCGTCGTCGTTCCGTTGACGAGCAATGTACCGGCCGAAGCGTCGAAGTTGACACCATTACCTGTGTGTCCAGGTCCGGCAACACTGTTTGTTGAAGTCAGGTTGTTAAAGACGAGATTAAACCCGGTTGGATCAATATCAACCGCCGGACCGCCCGTCGCGTCAATCGTTCCATCAAGAACATTAACCGTACCACTGTCGGTAGCAATTAGACCGCCACCGTTGTCGGTCATGATGTTCAGATTGGCAAAGGTAAAGGTCGAGCCGGGATTGTTGTTCAAGAACACCCCGTGACCGACGTCGACTGCAGGAACACCCGTTCCCGTAATGTTTGTCGTGCCGGCGAATGACGCGGCGAGAGTATTCGAATCGAAGATGTTGATTCCGGAATTTGTCGAATCCATGATGTCCGTACCGCCGGTAACATCAAAGGTTCCAGTAACGTTATCAAGCAAAATTCCGTTGTTGTTGCTGTTTGATGAAGCCAACGTGTCGAAGGTCATTCCGACACCACTGTCCATCACTTGGACAGCCGCACCGCCGTTCGAGGCAATGCTGCTCGTTCCGGTCACATTGACTGTTCCTGTGATGCTCGCGAACAATCCGCGGACGCCGGCACCGGTCGTTGTAACGTTTAGGTCGTTAAATGTGTGTGTCCCCGTGTTCAGGACAAGAAACACGGCATCAACCGGTGAATTGACAACGTTTGTTGCGCCGAAACTCGAGCTGGCATTCGTATTGGTGATTTGAAATGCCGGGCCGTTGGTCACGTCAAACGTGCTGTTGCTAAAGTCCAAAGGACCGCCGGCCGCTTGATTGATAACAACGGCTTGACCATCCGTCTGATCGACTGCCACGTTGTCGAAGGTGGCGTCCCCAATGTAGGTATCAAATCGAATCGCCGTTCCGGTCGTTGAGGCAATGTTCCCGCCGGAATAGCTCAAACTTCCGTTGAAGTCCTGCATGAATAATCCGTGAACGATGCTGTTGTCGATATCGACGTCTTCGAGCATGACATTTCCGACCACATCGTTGGTAAAGACGCCATCGGTCGCAGCACCGTCGATTCGAAGGTGAGACAGGTCCACATCGCCGATGAATGAGTCAGCAAAAATGCCGGCCCCCACGGGATCGGTGATTTGAAATCCAGAAACTTCTGAATTTGGCCCAACGACGACGGCATTTCCAAGCGAAGCCAAGATTTCTGGGCGATTCGTTCCCATGCTGGCTCGCGGCAACGGAACGATGCCCCGCTGCAATGTGTCAATGAGATGCGTGTCTTGCCCTTCACCAAGAAACCGCTGGCTAGGTTGGACGATCATTGATTCGTTCACGAACACACTGTCGGCGTATGCCAGAACAATATCGCTCGGAACGGCGGCGGCATCGGTTAGGTTATTGAACGGGTTCTCGAAAGTTCCGTCACCACCGGCCGGCGCAGCGCTGTCAACGTGGACAATGTCAACAATTTGTTGCGTCGTCGCGTCACGCACGATGAATTGCTCGCTGTTGTTTTGTTCGTCGATGACGACTTGGTAGTTGCGGAATACCGGGTCGGTCATGCGATCACGCACTGTCGAAGGAATATGGCAACCGGCCAGACTGCTGCCCTTCGAGAACGTGAATCCCAGCCCGAAGAACGCGGTCGTATCGTTACGGTCATCGTTCTGGACGACAACCATCAGATCCAAACCATCAGCAGGCGAGATCTCGAGGCGACCGCGGAAACCGTTGATATCTTCGCTTCCGTCCGCCTGAAAATGGTACCAGCCGGCAGAACCCCGGAGATCGTATTGTTGGAAAATGGGCAGATGCACCGTTCCATCCAGGTTGAGTCCTTCCATGGCGACGATCGATGAGGTGGCCGATGTAAATACCAGATTGTTCCCCTGATAAGTCAAAGGCGAGAAGATCGGAGTCCCTTCAAAAACCTGGTCTCCGATTGGCTTATAGAACATTGCTCCGAGGTCGACGATTTCTCCCTGCGTTTCCACACCGAGCGCAAGCTGGTGAAACGTTTGCAGGTCTTTAAAGCGCCCGTCGACATCGAACCATAGACTTCCACCGAACGTCCTCGTTCCGCGGCTGTTGAGTCGACGAAATCCGATACCGCCATTTCCGAAAACGTTGGTATTGTTCGTTAGGCCTAATCGGCCATCCAAGTACCACAACGAGTAACCGTCTGACCAGAACTCACGGAAGAGTTCGAACGTTGTGGCATCGTCTTGAAATCCAACGCTGTCATCTCCCTCAAAATGCCTGACTCGCAAATCGGTCGCTGCCGACTGCAATCGCATCACCGCTGAAACGTCTTCGCCGTCCGACAGCTGTCCGTCGAAATTCGTGCCATCGATGATCTCCTGCGCAAAGGCAGGCAGGTGTTGAGTCGTGAGGCTCGCAAGGAGTACGACAACGAGCAACTTCCGGTGCCAACAGGAAATCATTCTCTTACCTTTCGACGCCGTGCATTCAAGGTCGGCGACCCGTAACGGTTTTAGGGCGAATCGTCAGATCCGTTACTCTTACTATTCGTCAACCGACCCGCAGAATCATTAATGTTCATACGGTCGATATAACCGTTTCAGTCGGACTTTCCGTAATCCTTGCCCAACCTACCATCAGAGAATGGTCAAACTGGGGCAGATATGAAGTGGGACTCCGGCAGAATTCACCGGAATCCAGCATCGACCGGCAATACTCGCCGATGCGAGCCATTCGGCCGTACTTGCCTCCTTGGTTGGCTCCCTGCTTTGGCTCGTGCCCAAACGTCCTGCGATTCCGACACCACAGCCGTCTGATTCGCGCCTTCAATTCCGTCTAGCACGACGAGTGCCACTCGGCAGCCCCGTCGCACGCAGACATCGCACACGTGGGTTTTGACTGGGACAAGCCATACACAAAGCAAGTGCCGGCAACCCTGATCATTCGTTGGTGATTCGACACCAATCGATCAAGCACGCGGCGCTGCAGCCAAGCAACGTGTGGAAAAGGACTTGCGAACTCTGGACTCTCAGTAACGGGATGTTTCTAATTGTAGTAGTTCCCAATAGGTTGCCAGGAATGCTGCCGGCATCCCCGCCAACCGGCCCTGATAAACGGTAATGACGAGGACTTTCCAATGAACGTCACGCCAATCTCCCACCTCACGAGACGTCGATTCTTAAAGCAGACGACGGCAACCGCTGCCAGTGCCTTGGTTTATCCGGTAGGCATCAGGGCAGCCCAATCGAAGGACAAACTGCGATTGGCCGCTGTTGGAGTCGGAGGGAAGGGATGGACCGACGTAAATGGTGCGGCACAGGGTGGAGAAATCGTCGCGTTTTGTGATGTCGAGACTGGCGACATCAAACGCAAAGGGGGATTCGGAGAAGCGGCTGAGCAATGGCCCAAGGCCCATCGTTATACCGATTGGCGAAAGATGCTCGATAAGGAACACAAGAATCTAGACGGGATTACCGTCTCGACACCCGATCACATGCATGCCCCGGTTACGATGACGGCTATCCATTTGGGATTGGCGACGTACACCCAAAAGCCGCTAACCCGGACCATCTTTGAGGCGCGGCAACTGACGAAGGCGGCCCAAAATGCCAACGTCGTCACTCAGATGGGCAATCAAAATCACAGCAAGGTCGAATACCGGCAACTCGTTCAAATCATTCAACAGGGGACGATCGGCAAGATTCGAGAAGCCCATGCGTGGACAAACCGGCCGATTTGGCCACAGGGCATCAATCGTCCTGCCGGCAAAGATAAGGTCTCTAGTGGTTTCAATTGGAATCAATGGCTAGGAGTGGCCCCGAAACGACCGTATTTGAATGATACGTACCACCCATTCAAGTGGCGGGGGTGGTTCGACTTTGGTGCCGGTGCACTCGGCGATATGGGCTGCCACATTATCGATCCGGTCGTCTGGGCATTAGAACTTGGTCCGGCTCAATCCGCCCAATACCACGGACCCAAACCCAAGCCAGAAACGTTTCCCGAATGGGAAATCATTAAGTACGTATTCCCCGGCACCGAACGGACCACCGGCTCGGAAATTGAAGTCACCTGGTACGACGGTGGTAAGCTTCCGCCGCGTGAATTGGCACTCATGCCAGAAGGTACGGAACTCCCATCGCAGGGAACACTGTTTCTCGGGGAAGAAGGGACGATAGTCACCGGCCACGTTTCGACACCGAAGCTGTACCCGGAAGAAAAGTTTCGCGATGTTCAATTGCCTACTCTGGACCAAGTCGACCACTACCTGCAATGGACGGATGCCATTCACGGAATTGGCAGTACATCAACGGGATTCGATTATTCCGGACCATTGACCGAAACGGTGCTGCTCGGGACAGTCGCCGCCCGGTTTCCCAATACGAAATTGGAATGGAATTCGAAGGCGCTCGAGTTTACCAACCTCCCGAAAGCCAACGATTACGTCCATGCGGAGTATCGCAAAGGGTGGAAGGTCGAAGGGCTGAGTTGATTCGCCGACGTTGCGATACGACGTCGCTGGGAGTCCGCGGGGACCGATATCAACAAATTGGCTGGGCGGAACGCGCCAACTGAACTTGAAGAGACAGTTGCGCTCGCTCTCGAAACGGAATTTGCAGCGTTGGCAGCGCAGCAAAGCGTGTGAAAAACTGATGCTAGATCGTTCTCAGTTTTTCGGGCTGCTGCTCTGGAACAACGGATTCTGATGAATCAGCGTTCGCTGCGACCGTCTTACTGCCATCGTGCATGAAAACACGGTTCCGACCACTTCTTTTGGCAGCGTACAGCGCCGCATCGGCCCTTTCGATGACAACCTCAGCGGTCTCATTCTCGATGTAATGCGCAAAGCCGAAACTCGCTGTCACTCGAAGTTCCTTACCCTCGTACATCAACATGCCAGCCTCAATCGATTTCCGATATCTTTCGGCCACAATACCGGAGTGACTCGGATTGCAGCGAGTCAAAATGATGGCGAATTCTTCACCACCAAATCTGCAGATGTAGTCGGTCGCTCGGCATGTTCTCCGCAATACTCGGGAAACCGTTTGAAGCATCAAGTCACCGGCACGATGACCATGTATATCGTTGAGCTGTTTGAAGTGATCAATATCTAGAAGCACCAAAACAAAGCCGTCGCGATAACGCTGCTGACTCTCGACAACTCGGGAAAGCTTTTCCTCAAAAGACCGACGATTCGGTAGTTCCGTCAGCGCGTCGACTCGAGCCTCGGCCTTGGCTTCAGCGATTTGAGCGGACTGCTCGGCGATTTGTTTCTCTGCCACGGTCAGTTTGGCATGCAGTCGGGAGTTTTCTCTCAACAACTGTTCAACATCGGAGCTTAATTGCGAACGAATTCCTTCCGATTCGTGCTCGTCGTCGAGACGATCGATCGTTTCCGTCAGTTCCGCAGTTTGGTTGCGATAAGCAGGAAGCGACGAAACCGTCGTGTTGACGCGTCGTTTGATGTTTGCAGGAATCGTAGTAAATCCGGATTCTCGCACACGCAGTTGTTCGTCAAGCTTGGTGTTTGCTTGCCGCAGCGAGAGGACCTGTTTGGCCCAGGACTCGCTTGTCAGGTTGTGCTGTTCTGTCGAATCACACAACCAAATCGAAAAATCTTTTAAAGCAACCGAGTGGCCACCAATGTCCTTTTGGACGTCAATTAGCAACGACTTACACTTCGTCAGTTTGATAGGATCCACTTTGGACAGATCCTCGTCGACGGCCTCGTTGCCGAGTTTCCTTTTCGCCAGCGATCGCTTCGCCTGAAATCGACTGAGTAGCCAACCAATAAAAAAGACGGCCACCGTGTTAACGATCAGCAAACCATACTGCCAAATCGATTCCATTTTCTTCCCACTCAGTTATCAACTGTAACGACCGGACCGGTCGGAATGTGAAATCTCATGCCGCGTCTTTGTGACTCGAAGGATCGCATGGGGGTGGAGTCGATCGCATTGTCTGTGCGCAGCCCTTGCATCGCAAAAGATGCATACCGCGTGCTCGTTTCATTATCGGATCGAAAACGAGACGCCTAGACTGAGGCGGGCACTCTTGGGACGAAATCCCCAGGATCGAGGCAACCTGAGCGAATCGTACGCTTTGCGACTGCCTAATTTGACAGTGCCAGTCGACCCGATGGTCGGCCTCCGTGCGGATGTAGCGGTTATCACCTTACAACGACAATCGTCGTTCATATCACATCGATGATCTTCGATCCGTTCATCGAATGCGCGAGCCGTCAGATGGTGATTCGGCCAGTCGCTGGACTCTGTTCTCCGTCGAACGGAAAGTGGCCCAGACCGGAAGATGATCGGATACTTTTAGTGCCGCTTCCTTGGAGAGCGAAAACTCCGTCATCAGATTTAAGACCCCGGCCTCGCCCACAAATTCCGTTGTATTCACCCGATCGAAGACGATGTTGTCGTATGATTTCGTTCCACGTGTGTTGGTGGTCATACCGGATATGGCCCAGGCGATGTTTGGCAGTCGTCCAAGATCCCCGAACCGGGCGGGATCGACATTCAAGTCACCAAGCAGAATCACGTCGTCTTCTTGTGAGCCGTTGCGACGAATCGCGACTAAGGCGTCGTCCAACGCATTGAGTTCTGTCTTGGTTTCATCGGGATCGGTGTGGATATTCACGAGCGTAAAGGTAAAGGCCTCAGTCGGGGGAGGTCCGCGCACCCGAAATCTTGCGACGAGTGGCTCGCGATGCAGGAGATCACGCGGATCGGGAAGCGTATAAATCGACTGACGATCGACTTCGATTCGTGTGGCGTCGTATACGAAGGCATATTGCTCTTTGCTCGTCGTGCGCCCCAATCTTGGTCCGACAACGGACTGATAGTGTGCCCCATCGGAATTAACGAGGTCGACAAAACGCGGAATGACCGATTGATCTTTTGCTCGCACTTCCTGAATGGCGACGATGTCAAATCGTCGAACGACGCTGGCAAGGATCGCCATAACGTCCGGCTTGTTTGACTTTGAGGTCCCGAACACTTGAATATTGAACGAAGCAATGCGAACCGTATCGGAATCACGAACCGAGGGTTGGTCAACGACCGGGGCTGGCTCCGGACGCAAAGGGCCCGAGTTGGCCGGCTGGCTGGGCAATAGCTCACTGCCGGCAATCTCGCGAATCTGGCCGGCAACGTCACTTCGCAACTGGTCCAAATCGTCGCGCGTCAGTAATGTACCAACGGCAAGTAGGAGCAGCAGAAACAATGTACGAATGACTATCTTCATGGCTCGCATCCTTGCAGTCACGAAGTACGTCGCTGGACGACGGGGCGGGAATTGGGTGAGCTGAAAGCGCAGTTATTGTGAGTTATCGGCAGACGCTAGGACTGACCATGACGGGAAAACGCTTTGTGGCCGATTCACAAGGCCGTTAAGTCGATGATTCGGCTCGGTTGGTTCACACGGAACCGGCCCCGTCATCGTTATGGAGAAAAGGCTGGAAACAGAGAAACGGGAATGCAGATTCCGCGATTTGAACGTCACCCATTGCTCGTCAACGGGCATATGCAAACATTGGCGGGGTTTTACCTTCCCTGGCGGAACTGTCCGCACCGAGCGTCTCAAAGCGTCGTCGACCTTCCTGACGGAGATGCCATCGTTTTGCACGATGACTCCCCACATCAATGGCGGACAGGCGAACCGGTCGCGCTATTAATCCATGGTTTGGCCGGCTGCCACCTGAGCCCGTACATGGTTCGGGTCACTCGAAAACTGACTGACCACGGAATCCGCGTCTTTCGGATGGATTTGCGCGGATGCGGATCGGGGTCTGGACTTGCACGATTGCCCTATCATGCAGGCCGCTCCGAGGATGTCCAAGCCGCGTTAGCGCATGTTAGCCAGATGTGTCCTGGTTCACGGATCAGCCCAGTCGGCTTCTCCTTGAGTGGAAATATCTTACTGAAGTTTCTCGGAGAATTTCCCGAGATCGTGCCCCCTTGCGTCGAACGTGCGGTGGCCGTCAACCCGCCGATAGACCTTCTTGGCTGTGTGGAATCGCTGGCGAAGCCCTCCAACCAAATCTACGACCGCCATTTTGTGAAACTGTTGTATCGGCAGGTACGCGACCGACAACGTGAGGAAGACGCTGTAGAACATCCGCAGCTCGATCAACCCGATTGTTTGTACGAATTTGACGACAAGTACACAGCGCCTGTTTCTGGATTCGGCAACGCCAAGAATTACTACAAGCTGTGCAGCGCCGCACAATTTGTAAAAGGGATTCAAATCGAAACCTTGGTATTGACCGCACGCGACGATCCTCTTGTACCGGTGCGTACGTTTGAAACTCTTCAGACGCCGGCAACGGTTACAGTTCACATTTCCGAGCATGGAGGACACTTGGGATACATTGGGCGACGAGGCCGGGATCCCGACCGACGCTGGATGGACTGGAGAATCGTCGACTGGATCACCGAACGGATGCCCGAATAGTGGCTGAATCCGCAGAGAAGCGATATCGGAGGCACCGTCCCCCTCCGACCTCGATACCCGATTTGGAAGGTCACTTCAGCTTTCTGCCCGTTTCCAACACGCAGTCCGCGGTAGATTCCGCCGCTTCGGCCGCAAAACCTTGCCGCCGGACGAATTCTGAGGATCTGTGGCCGGTTCAGTTGCAAGAATCAAGCCTGATTATCATAATCGCGTTTTCCTCGCTGACCGGCGAGCGGAGCGCATTGCGCATGTGGGGCCTTGCGGGGGCAACTCGTGCCGTATGTCTCAATGATGCATGTGCTTATGTTCTTAGCAGTTGATGAAGGTGAGAAGGCTGTATGGCGGCGTATAACAAAACGGATATTAAGAAGTTACGCAAACGACGAGCGCGACTGAAAAAGAAGCTGCGTTGCAGGTTCTGCCCGAATGGATGTGACAATTCGCCGCGTCCGATTTATGTCGACTTCAAGGATCTGAAAACTCTGCGTACGATGATCAATCGGAACGGCAACTTAATTTCGCGCCGACGTACCGGTAGCTGTGCAAAGTATCAACGCGCAGTGCGCCGGGCAGTACTGCGGGCGCGGTTTATGGCGTTACTGCCGTATGTTCCGGAAGACTAGTAGAGTCTTTGTTCGAATTATCGACGCCGCGGAGGTGACTATTGGCCGCCGCCGAAAACGCTTTGATTAAAGCCGATTCGAATGTCGTCGTAAAACCATCCTGTGAGTCGCTTCCAACTGTCTCACGTGCTGTATCTTCCTACCATGCAGAAACATGCTTTTTGCTGCGACCAAGTGAGTCAATCGGAAATCATGTGAGGAGGTGCCCGAGTGTCCGTCGCTGAAATGATCAATGTTCGCGAGCTCTTGCTCGATTCATCCAGTTTCGGATCGGCAGAAGTTGAGCAACTTGAGGCCGCGATTTCAAACGGCCAAGCGGCAGAAGTGCGTCAATTTCTCGGAGAGCTGCGAGACACCGTCGAAAGCGGCAATTCATCGGATCGCAATCTTGCTGCACTCGGGATTGGCCTGTTTCTGATGGCCGAACATGCTCACGCGGAGCACGTGCTTTCACAGATTTCCGGCCAAGGTTTAGCCGATTTCTACCGCGCGCGGGCGTTAATCGCTTTAGACCGCTTTGACGAAGCCGCGGAGATCTTTGATCAAGCGGCTAAAAACGGATACGACCCAATTGTTTGTAAGCTTGCGATTGCCGGCGCAGTCCGCCTCAATGGAGACATTGACGGTGCCGAGCAAATCCTCCATGAAAACTCCCGTGAAGGCGCCACCCGAGCCGACTACTCCTATCAAATGGGGTGCATTCTTGCCGATCGCGGAGACACCTTTGGCGCGATCGAGTACTTCGAACGTGCCGTCGATATGGACCCACACCATTCCGAGGCGCTATTTCGACTGGCCGGCCAGAACAACCTCATGGGTAACGACGGTGACGCGATTAAGCTCTATGAGCGTTCGCTATCGAAGCCGCCGCTCTATCTCGGAGCTCTGATCAATCTTGGCCTTCTTTATGAAGACAATGAACAATATTCGGCCGCAGCTTTTTGCTTTAGGCGCGTGCTCGACGTCAATCCCAACCATAAACGGGCCGAACTGTATCTGAAAGACATCGAAGCCTCGAGCGATATGTATTACGACGAAGAGGCTGTCCGTCGAAATCGAGAAATCGAGCAAGTCCTGAAAATCCCCATTACAGATTTCGAGCTATCGGCACGCAGCCGCAATTGCTTGGAACGGGCCGAAATTGCAACATTGGGAGATCTCACTCGCAAGACCGAACAAGAATTGCTCGCAGGTAAGAATTTCGGCGACACCTCATTGCGAGAAATTCGCGAGATTCTGGCAGCACGTGGCTTGCGGATCGGGCAATACGCGAATCAAGAACCGATGGCCGCGCCTGTCATCGACCGCGAGGATCTCTCGCCGCAAGAACGAGCTTTGCTCGACAGCCCGGTCACCGATCTGGACCTGTCAGTTCGTGCGAGAAAGTGCTTGGCACGACTTGGCATCACAATGATCGGCGAACTCGTTTCCAAATCTGCCGATGACCTGCTGTCGGTGCGAAACTTCGGCGTAACATCTCTCAATGAGATCCGCAACAAGCTGACCGATGCCAACTTGTCGCTTCGCAACGAGTAATCCCAATGTCTTCTCGCGAACTGTTTTCGGTTGAAGACCGCGTGACATTGGTCTCCGGAGCAAGTCGCGGGATCGGGCGAGCCATGGCCGCTGGTTTCGCAGCTCGCGGTGCCAAAGTCATCATCACGGGTCGCGATCGCGATTCTCTTACCGAAACGGCCAGCGAAATCTCGACAAACGACGTCGAAGTACGCCCGCTTGTCTGCGACGTGGCCGACCCGCGCGCGATTACATCACTGGTTGCTGACACGATTGAAGAATTTGGCCGAATCGACGTCCTATTGAACGTCGCTGGCGTGAATCAGAGAAAAGCCGTCGAAACTTTTTCGGTCGATGAATTCGACTTTATTCTCGACATCAATCTCAAGGGGGCGTTTCTGCTGGCACAGGAAGTCGGCAAGCAAATGCTGTCGGGTGGCGGTGGCGTTCAAATTAACATCGACTCGCTGAACACCTATGCCCCGCTCAAAGGTGTGATTCCTTACGCGATGAGCAAAGCTGGCTTAGGCATGATGACCCGCGGTATGGCATTGGAATGGGGGAACCGTGGCGTCCGCGTGAATGCTATCGCGCCCGGATTCATTCTCACCGATTTGAATCGTAAACTTTGGTCGGAACCAAAAATGAATCAGTGGGGGTTGGCAAACACTCCTCTCGGGCGACTGGGCCAAGTCGACGATCTAGTGGGAACAGCGTTGTTCCTCGCCTCCGACGCTTCGGCGTTTATGACCGGCCAAGTGCTGTATGTGGATGGTGGCGTGTCGGCCGGCATCGCGTGGCCAATCGAGCTCTCATAAACCGCAGCAACGATGCCTCGCTCAGATCGCGCGATCGAGGTTTTAGCAGCACATCATAGGCTGCTTCGAAACTGTGATTTCTCTCTTGCGTTCGTCTGTCCGATCACCCCAGGAATGGGTGCCCCATTTCAATTCAATGGCCTCGAAATGCACCCTGATGACCGCTATTCTGAAAGTTGCATTTTCAATGGAACTGGTCGCGTTTCCGTCGCATTGAGCATCGGCAAATATGACATTGTCAGTCGAATCACGCGTCGCATCGAACCTCGGTCGCATACAGCAGCGTATCCAAGCAGCATGCGATCGCGCCAACCGTTCTGTTGATTCCGTTCGCCTCGTCGCTGTTACGAAGTATGCGCAAATCGAATGGGCGAAATCATTGGTCGAATTGGGAGTGCAACATCTCGGTGAGAGCCGTCCTCAACAACTCATTGAACGCGCTCCTGTTCTTCCTGCGACCGTCAACTGGCACCTAATTGGTCATCTACAGCGCAACAAGGTCCGTTCGATATTGCCCTTTGTCAGCCTGATTCATTCCGTAGATTCGGTGCGTCTGTTACATCGAATTGACCAGCTGGCCGAAGAATTGGATTTGAATCCACACGTCTTGCTCGAGATCAACATCGCAGGGGAAGAGTCAAAGGATGGATTGTCTGCCGAAGAAGCAATGGCAGAGTGGCCCGAGTTGTCATCCTTTCAGCGGGTGACAATTGACGGTTTAATGACAATGGCCCCTGCCACTCGTAACCTAAGGGATGCAGGGCAGGTATTTCGACAGCTGCGTGAACTCAGAGAGCGTCTCCAGGAATACGACCCATCAAGGAAACTGCCCGAACTGTCCATGGGAATGAGTAACGATTTTGAGATTGCCATCGAGGAAGGAGCAACGTTGATTCGAATCGGTAGCAGCCTGTTCGACGGCCTTTAAGGAACGAATCCATTGCACCTGACCCCTCACACAAACTAACAACCGAACTTCTCGCGCTTCACCGATACAATTGGCAGTGAAATAGCAGATGACCGAATTGAGTTCACTTCGAGAAGTCCGAGATGCGATTCTGCTGGGGATCCATGCCCAGCCAGGAGCGCGGAGAAATGCAATTGTTGGCATCCATGATGGCCGGCTCAAAGTCTCGGTCGTTCCAGCGCCAGAAAATGGAAAAGCCAACCTGGCAATTGTCCAACTCCTGTCGGCCCAATTTGGGCTGAGTCGATCACAAATCGCTGTTCAATCTGGTGCGTCTTCCAAGAAAAAGGTTTGCAGAATCGCCGGAATCTCTTCGGATGAACTCCAACGTCGCATCAATGAATACCTCGATAGTCATTGAAGGGTCTGCCCTTCGAGCCTGAGGGCACAGAGGATCACTATGACGATTTATGGTTTGCGAAGTCTGATGACAAACATCATCAATGTCCGAAACAACCGCCACACAGGCCGGGTCAAGACTAGGCCTCTGAGTCTCTCGGCGATCGTATCGATGTTGTTGCTATCCTCAACGACTGCGATTGCACAGGAGGAATTCCAAGCGATCATTCGCCCAACAGAGCCACTCAGCCCGGCCGAACAACAGAAGACATTTCAACTCCCGCCCGGTTTCGAGATTCAGCTGGTAGCCGCCGAACCTCAAATCTCCAAGCCAATGAATTTGGCCTTCGACAGTCGTGGCAGACTTTGGGTGACTGAATCGGTCGAGTATCCCTACCCAGCCCCTGCGGACCGCGCAGGTCGTGACGCGGTCAAGATCCTCGAAGACACGAATGGAGACGGACACGCAGATCAGATCACGACCTTTGCCGACGAATTGAACATTCCGATTGGAATCTATCCGTACAAAGATGGCGCCATCGTCTTTAGTATTCCGCATATTTGGCATTTACGGGACACCGACGGAGATGGGCATGCCGATTCGCGCGAGCCACTTTATGGTCCGATGGGTTACGAACGGGACACTCACGGATTGAATAATGCATTTCGACGCGGCTTCGACGGCTGGCTTTACGCCTGTCACGGTTTCAACAATGAGACGACCGTCAAAGGGACCGACGGTCACACCGTTCACATGCAGTCGGGTAATACCTATCGAATGCGCCTCGACGGATCACATGTTGAACAATTCACCTGGGGTCAGGTCAATCCATTCGGCATGTCTTTCGATCCGCATGGAAATATTTTCACGGCGGATTGCCATAGTAAGCCGATCTACCAGTTGTTACGCGAAGGTTATTACCCGAGTTTCGGAAAGCCCCACAATGGCCTCGGCTTTGTTCCACCGATGATGGACCACCTACACGGCTCCACTGCCATTGCCGGAATCGCTTACTACGCGGCGAAACAGTTTCCAAGGGAATTCCAAGGAAACATTTTCACTGGAAACGTGATGACCAGCCGGGTCAATCGCAATTCGTTGAACTACAGCGGATCGACGATCACCGCCCAAGAAGAACCCGATTTCCTTTCGACAATCGACCCTTGGTTCCGGCCGGTTGATATCTGTTTGGGGCCGGACGGCGCGCTATACATTGCCGACTTCTACAATCGCATCATCGGACACTACGAGGTCCCGTTGGACCATCCGGGGCGGGATCGACATCGCGGAAGAATCTGGCGCATTGTGTATACAGGCGAATCGGAAGACCTGGTCAGCCGGACCAGTCGCGACTATTCCGCTGCCGGAATCGACGAACTAATCGCCGGTTTGAGCCATCCGAATTTGGCCGTGCGATCGGTGGTGACTGACGAGATTGTCGACCGCGTCGGAAAAGATGCGGTACCGAGTTTACATACCGCCTTCTCTTCTGCCGAAACGCCACACGCACGGGCACATTTGCTATGCGCGTTGCATCGCCTTGGTGACCTCCACCTCGAAGAAGTCGTTGTGGCAGCGAATGACGATGCACCCATCGTTCGTATCCACGCCATGAAGCTGCTGGCGGAAACAGTTCCGTGGATGCAGGCCCATTTCGATCTGGCAACCAAAGGTCTCATCGATCAGGACGCCTTCGTCCAACGCGCAGCTGCCGACGCGCTCGGGCAACACCCACGGTTTGGCAATATTGCTCCGCTGCTCGACTTGCTTAGAAACGTCTCCCAGGCTGATTCACATTTGATTTACACAATCCGCATCGCGCTCCGAAATCAGCTATTGGATGACAGCAGTTTCGGTCGCCTCGATTCGGCATCGTTGAGCGACTCCGATGCATTGAACATCGCAGGTGTCGCCGTTGCCATTGAATCCCCGGCTTCTGCAAAATTCCTGCTAAACGTGCTTCAATCGATAGCGGTTGGCCCCGGGCAATCGACCGCATTCGTCACGCACGCCGCACAATACATCGCAACAACCGATGTCGAGCAGTTAGTGCAATTTGTACGCGGAACTTATTCAGGTGACCTGGACCTTCAGAAGACGTTGTTTTCAGCAGTGGATGCCGGCCTCCAACGACGAGGCGCACCGCGTAGTCGTTTGATTCTTGATTGGGGCCACGAACTGGCCAAAATCCATTACGAATCGAGCAAAATCGATCTGCAAGGCTGGAGCAGCACTCACATCTCGGGCAAACCGATCCCCGACAATCCCTGGGAGTTCGAACAGCGCCGTTCAGCCGACGGCAACGACGAATCGAATTTCTTAAGCAGTCTGCCGCATGGCGAAGGATTGACAGGACGATTGCGCTCGCCTGCGTTCGACATTCCAACGAAGATGTCCTTTTACATTGCTGGCCATGATGGCAATCCCACTCGGCCTCGCCAAAACTCAAATGTTGTCCGTTTGCGAGATGCAGAGAACAACAAGATCCTCGCCGAGGAGTTCGCTCCCCGTAACGACGTCGCGCAACAGGTGCAGTGGGACTTAGCGGAGTTTCGCGGGCGGCGAGGATTTCTCGAAATCGTCGATCGAAACAGCGGTCGAGCATACGCCTGGTTTGCAGTCGGGCGCTTCGACCCGGCAATCGTCGAATTCCCGCCGGCGAGTCCGGCATTTGCGGCGAGAAGACAAACTGGCGCCGCCGAGATTGTCGCTGCGCTGGCCATCTCTGAGATGAAACCGCAAATGCGGCAATTTCTCGAACAGAAACAAAATGGTCCTAGAGTTCATATGGCGGCTGCTCAAGCTTTGGAGTCGATCGATCCCGATTCGAGACTGGCAGCACTGCTTCCACTGATCGGAAATACCGCAATCGACGATGAATTGCGTGACGAAATCGTACAAGTCGTTCAGACGAGAAACGCTGCCGAGATCCAAAACTCACTCATTCGAGCCTTCAAAACGGTTCCGCTTCGCGTCCAAACTCAAATTGCAGAAAGTCTCGTCGCCGATTCTATCGGCAGCGAGTCGTTTCTTTCGATCGTTGCGACGGGACATGCCGCCGCTGGTCTTTTGCGCCGTCAATCGATCGCCGAAAGACTACGTGCGACCGCGTCAAACGCAATCATCAAGCGTGTTGAAGAGCTGACGGCGAATCTGCCGGACGAATCTGTTGCCATGCAAAGATTGTTGATCGGGCGCACGGTTGGTTTTCCCAGAGCCGCCGCTTCTGCGAGTCGAGGACAACAATTATTCATCAAGCATTGTCAGGTTTGCCATAAGATCGGCAATCAAGGGTCGCTCATCGGTCCACAGTTAGACGGAATCGGAAATCGCGGAGCAGAGCGGCTGATCGAGGATGTTTTGGCTCCCAACCGAAATGTCGATGTGGCCTTTCGAGTCACCACGATTGTGATGCAAGACGGCAAAGTCTATTCGGGACTGATTCGACGGGAAGAAGGTGCTTCTTTGATTCTCGCCGACAACAAAGGCAAAGAGATTACGTTGCCGATCTCTCAAATCGAGGAACGCAAGAAATCGCAGGCCTCGCTCATGCCGGAGAATGTCGAAGAAATTCTCACCGAGCCGGAGTTCTACGATCTTCTCGCATACCTGCTGACTAATACGGACCGATCCGCTGCAGCACGTCCTTAAGCTTCGGCAATGCATCGCGATTGCCGATTGCGGAACATTTCATCGCGGCAGCGGCGGCAGCAAACATGACCATGCGCTCCGACGGCCATCGATGCATCGCCGCATAGATCAATGCTCCGGAAAACACATCTCCGGCACCGGTGGTGTCGACCGCTCGTATTGGAAACGCCGGCATCTCGATTTTGGTGTCCTTTGTCCACAGGGCGGCTCCTTGGCTACCGGAAGTCACCGTGACAATTCTCGGACCCATTTCCAATAATCGTGCCGCACCGACATCAAAATCTTCGGTATTCAAGAACGCCGGCAGAAAGTGTCGAGGGCAATTGATCACCTCGACATAGGGAATCAACTGCTCCATCCCCGGTTTGGGAGAGCCTGTGTCCAGGCAAACCAGACCGCCCGATTCACTCACAGTCCTTGCCGCTAACAACGCCGCCTCGGTCGGCCAGCCGTCCAAGTGCAGCGCGCGGCAGCTGCGCAACGGTGTACAATCGATTTTGTCCGATGAAAGTTGAGTGTTCGATCGGTCGTAAGCGACTGTGCGCGACCCATTCGATTGATCAATCCAAACGTGGGCGAATCCCGTACGCGTCTCCTGCGTGATCGACGACCAGGAAAAGTCGATTCCACAATCGGCGAAGTCGGCTTCGATCATTTCGCCGAGCCGATCCTGCCCCCAACTTCCGATGAAAGAGCAGGAAAGCCCGAATCGGGACAACAAAGCCAATGCCGTCGGCACCGGGCCACCAATTTGAACGTGAGAACCGGTGACCTCGTTTTTGGTATTTGCACGCGGAAATTCACGTAGCAAAACTTCGAAATCGACAACGACCGTTCCCAAACCGACGACATCAAACTTCACAAATCAGCCTCGTTCGACTTCTTCCAGTGGGCCAAATTGGAATGTCAATTCCAGGGTTGATACTCGCTGACCATCGTTCCTCGCCGTCGGCATCAACATCATAAACGTGTATCTTTGCCCGAATTCCGTACTAAATTCGACTCGTCGGCAACGAAAAGTTAGCTGCGATCGCCAGTCAATCCACCGATCGACTTATCGTATTCCGACTCGACCCATTCGCACATCAAACCATTCTCGGCATGGTGCGTATGTTATACATCGATCGGATCTTGTGAGCCACGATTCGATTGAAAAGACGCGAGCGAACGACACGACAGCGTATTCGGACAACTCGTTTCGCGAGCGACTTCGCCCCGCAGTGGCGTGGCCTCGCTTCAAAAAACGTGTCGCTGTTCTGTGATCAACCGACGAGACAGGCCCGATTTCGCGAATCACTGACTTTTCCGGAAAGTGTCCTGTTGATTCTGTGGGGCCATTTTGTCGGTGAATCAACACAAAAACTGCGGTCGAACAATAAATTCGCGTCATGGATCTGAGATTTTCCAGATTTTTACTTCACTTTGGATACTGGTTTTGCGTATCCTGAATCCAAGAGATGCAGCTGGGATGTCCAGTGGATTATGAGCTGGGCGAGGGCCATCCGGATGTTCACAAGTCTCTCTGAAGCACCAGGTTGGGTTTAACCTATCCGTCTGATGCGGGCCGAGAGGAGTTTACTCGGATGCAACTGTCGCACTGGCTCGGTTCCATTGTTGACCGTCGGCGCGAGCGAAATTCGCGATTATCAAGGACGGCGTTGCGCCGATCTTCCGCATATCGTTCCGGAAGCAGCTCTGGAATCGAGTCGCTCGAAGATCGGGTGCTGCTGACCACTTTCAATGTCAACACGGTCGTCGACACGGTCGATGCCAACCCTGGCGACGGCGTGAGTGCCGATGCTGGCGGAAACAGTTCCCTACGCGCCGCGATCATGGAATCGAACGCGCTGCCCGGTTCTGACACCATTCAGCTCGGTGTTGGAGTCTTCGGGCTGACGCAAAACGGTCTCAACGAAGATGCGGCGGCAACCGGCGACCTCGACGTAACGGGAACTCTGTTGATCATCGGGTCGGGAACATCGAATACGATCATCGATGGCAATTTCATCGACCGCGTCCTGCACGTGCTGCCCGGTGCTTCGCTCGAATTGCGGGACTTGACCGTTCGAGAGGGACAAGCGACCGGCAACGGTGGCGGCATTCTCAATGAAGGCCGCGTGACTTTGACCGACGTCGTCGTGACCCAGAACAAGGCGAGTGTTGACGGCGGTGGCGTCTACAATGCCGACATCATGTCATCCCTCAATACAACCGTGAGTAACAACACGGCCGACGGAAACGGTGGCGGAGTTTACAACGCCGACATGTTGACCGTCATCAATGGGGCGTTTAACGACAACGCAGCCTCGCTTCGTGGTGGCGGACTCTACAACACTCATGATTCGAGCGTTGCGAGCTCACTAACGACGATTACCGACAGCGAATTCCGCGGAAACTCCGCAAATTCTCGTGGTGGCGGAATCTTCAACGACGATCAGCTTCAAATCGACAGCAGCACGCTCGATTCGAACACTGCCGGTTCCCGCGGCGGCGCCATTTATAACCAAGACATGTTGACGGCCAACAACAGCACGATTTCTCGAAATGAGGCTTCGTCTCGTGGCGGCGGTATCTTTAATGCTGGCGATTTGACACTGTTCCAGAGCACAGTCTCGACGAATAGCACACTGCCAGGAACATCGACCAGCACGAAGAGCGGCGGAGGCATTTACAACTCAAATACCATCGCCGTACTGCATAGCACGATCGCAAATAATGCCGCGGAAGAGGGTGGTGGATTATTCCATCTGGGCGCCTCAGCAACAGCCTACAACACAATCATCGGGACGAATACGGCAACCACGGCGAACCCGGATACTGTCGGGACATTTACGACACTCGGCAACAATTTGATCGGCGATGTCGGAACAGCCACTGGTTTTACTCCCGGATCAAACGGTGATTTGGTCGGCGGAAACGGCAACCCGGTCATCAATCCAAGGCTCAACCCCCTGGGAACGAGCGGTGGAGTGATCGAAGTTCACAGTTTGAAATCCAACAGTCCAGCAATTGACACAGGAAACAATACTGATGCGCCGGGAACAGACCAGATCGGCTTGACGCGGTTGATCGACGGCGATTTAGACACCACGATCATCATTGACATCGGTGCAGTCGAGTTTCAGCCGGCGCCGGTCTTGATCGGACCGATTGGCGTCATCACAACCGGCACACCCACTTTCTCGTGGAGTGCCGTCCAAGGAGCACAACGCTACGATCTTTGGGTGAATGATCTGACGACCGGCCAAAGCCAGGTCATTCGGGAAACAGCGCTGTCGACGACAAGCTTTACGCCTGTGACTCCTTTGGATTTGTCTCATCGATATCTGTGGACTGTCCGTGCCCTATTCCCGAATGGCATTCGTGGCAACTTCGCAAAATCGGAAGAGTTTTTCGGATCATCCGCAACTCCAGCGCCGACTCTTGTCGCCCCACTCAACTCAACGACTGATACCACGCCGACGTTTCAGTGGACGGCAGTACCCGGGGCAGTCAAGTACGATTTGTGGGTCAACAATCTCACGACTGGTCAAAGCGAAGTGATACGGGAAAAGGACCTCACAACGACCAGCTTCACAGCACCGACGAATCTGCCCGCCGGTCATTCGTACATTTGGACAGTCCGTGGAATGCTGGCTGATGGAACACCGGGACGATGGGCGGAGCATGTAACATTTCGGATTCTGACCGCTGTTGCCCCAACGCTGATCGGTCCGATGAATCAAACGATTGACCCCACTCCCACATTCGAATGGACAGCTGTTCCGGATGCGATCGCCTATGACCTATGGGTCAACAACGTAACAACAGGCGAAACAGAAGTCATCCGAAACACGAACGTACCGGGGACGATGTTCACGCCGGCCAATCCCCTACCGATTGGTCATCAGTTTATCTGGACCGTGCGATCCATCAGCGCGGACGGCACACCGGGCAAATTTGCGCCGCACAAGCGGTTTACGATTGTGACACCCGACGCAGTTTCGCCGCCGAATTTGCTTTCACCAATCGCCAGTACCATTGACGCGACCCCAGAATTTCGTTGGGAGGGAGTGCAAGGCGCTTCGCGTTATGAATTGGTGGTGAACAATACGACGACGGGCCAGAACAACGTCATTCACGAGACCAATTTGCAAGGAATGTCGTTTACGGCTCCGACACCGTTACCGGCAGGTGATTCGTTTGTATGGACAGTTCGAGCATTCAACGAGCTCGGCAATGCGACTCAGTTTGCAGCCGTCGAAACGTTTTCGATAATCGCCCCCACCTCGGCCGCTCCCCCCGTGCTGATGGGACCATCCGGAACGACAATTGATAGCACACCGACATTCCGTTGGGGCGGAGTGACTGGCGCCGCAACCTATGATTTGTGGGTGAACGATCTCACGACCGGCCAAAGCCAGGTCATCCGGGAAACAAGCCTGACAGGCATGTCGTTTACGCCAACTGTCCCATTGACCATTGGCAACGAATACTTGTGGACAGTCCGGGCCATCAACGATGATGGCGTTGCCGGCGGATTCGCAACGCAGGTCAGGTTTCGAGTGCTCGATCCGACGACTGCCGCTGCCCCGACTCCGGTTTCACCGTCTGGCGATACCATCAGCCAACGTCCGCCATTTGAATGGACCGGTGTCAACGGTGCAGCGAGGTACGAACTAGAGGTCAATAATCTGACGACCGGCGAGAATCAAGTTATCCACGAAACCAACTTGACCTCGATGACATTCATGCCGACAACGCCGCTGAATAACGGAGACTCGTACGAATGGCGAGTTCGTGGATTCACCGATAATAACGTTGCCGGTCAGTTCTCCGACTTTACCGCATTCAATGTCACCGACCCGGCTTCCGTACCGGCACCGACGTTGATTGCACCAGTTGGAAGCCAAAACAACGGTCTTGTCACCTTCTCTTGGAGCGCGATTTCCGGTGCAGTTCGGTACGACTTGTGGGTTAACAACCTCACCACTGGAGAGTCGCAAGTCATTCGGGAAACCAATCTCAAGACGAACTCCTTTACGCCCGATGCACCGCTAACAGCCGGTCATTCCTACATTTGGACCGTCCGAGCCATTAACGATGCCGGTGTCGCTGGAAGTTTTGCAGCTCATCGAAGGTTTAACATCGTTGGAGCTGCGGCCGTCGGTCGGCCCACTTTGTTGACGCCGGTTACGACAACTAATGACACAACTCCCACGTTTGTTTGGACCGCCATCCAAAACGCGGCCACTTACGAGATTTGGGTCAACAATCTCACAACGGGACAGTCAGAGGTCATCCGCCGATCCGGAATAACAAGTTCGTCGTATACCGACGTTGTGCCGCTGACTGCTGGAAACGAATACATATGGACGGTGCGGGCCTTTAATAGCGCAGGTCAGGCCGGCGACTGGTCGGTCCACAAGCGATTTAACATTGCCGCTGCGGCCAATTCGACGCTCGTCGCCCCAGACGATGCTTCGAATAGTCCCGCGGAATTCGAATCGAACGCCACGGAATCTTCCTTGGAATCGCCGTTCGACGATGGCAATTTGCTGCTGGCAGAATCGCAGTCATCCGAGAACGATACGGAAACGGAAGAGAACGCCATTCCGATAGACTCACTCGCGACGGACGAAGCTTTGCTTGCGATGTACCAGGATTCTTCCTCGGGAGCATCCGAATCTGACCCCCCCCGCAATGAGTCTTACGACCAACAAGTCGCAGATGTCATGACCGATTGGTCTCAAACCGATTGGTGGGCCGAGCAATCGGGTAGCAAGGTGTCCTAGCGCTCTATTGCTGATTGAATGATTCGACAAGGAGTTGTTGAGCTATCAATCGCTTTGACTCGGAGAAACCGTTGACTTCCTGCGATTGAGTACGTCGAGATACCGCCGCGAACCACTCTGCTCGTAAAGTCGTAGCCGTTTCTGCAGTGGTGCTGCGACATCCTCGAAGTGGCATTCCTCTGCGAGATCGATCGCAGACCGAAACTTGACCGCAGCCAAATCGGCTTGTCCGTCGGCGACATGGTCGGACGCCTGTCGAAGAAGCGCCTCGATATTTTCGCGCTGCCACTGTTGAAACTCAGGCACCTGTGGAAATAGCTGCAGAATTTCTGTGACATACCGCCCGGCTGCTCGATAATCCTCAAGCACACCGAGCAGTTCGGCGAATCGCCGTTTCAGCATCCAGTCGTCCGGCGTCTTCTCAATGGCCCAGGTGTAAGAACCAACCGCATCCGCTGCCGATTCCATTAAATGGTTATCTTCAAATTCCTTCCATACGGCAATTCGATGCGTAAAGTCCTCGGTATGATCGAGCTGATAAGTAAACGGAGGAACGTCCATCATCAGGCATAGATTTGCACGTATGAGCTGCTGATTCCATGCGGTTAAGGCCAGTCGCTCTGCACATTGCTCCAAAGTCAATTCGGCATCTTCTGCCATCTCTTCACCAGGTAGAATCTTCGAGCTGACCAAATCGAATAGCCCTTGGGCAATCGCATAATTGCCGGTGAAATTCATATGAACATGCTCGTGAAACAATTCTTCACCTGCGACACCATGCGGAGACCACTCATCCGATCCGAACATTGCCACAACGTCCAACAGGTGGACACCTTCGTTGGTGTGCTCTGCAGCAACTCCGCGGATTACTTCATTGATTTGCGTGTCCGCGCGAAACCTTAAAGCATCACACTCCCTCGCACGTGTGTACGCCAACTGCGCATCTTCGTATCGCCCGAGCGCCCAATAGCAACGCCCGAGTCGAAAATGCAATTCAGCAAAATCTTCGTCAAGTTGCAGAGCTTTTTCGTAATCTGCAATTGCAGAATCGTATTCTTCTTCGGCTTCCGCAGCGACTGCCGCTTTATAGACAGTGTCCCAATTCGCCTGGTCCTGCGATGTCCAACCGGGTCGGTGCATAGTTGCAAATGGAGGGCTGTTCCTAAGATTTGAACCGACTGTACACACAATAACCGGGACGTTCTGGGAATAGCCGAAGCGACAAATATCAGTCAGATTTTCACCGAAGTAGTCGTAGACCTGAGTGAGTCGGGCGTCCTGGGGATGAATTCGATTCTCCACAAACATGGCCATCCCTTCCCATTCGGCGTCTCTCCATTTCACCTCCGAGAGCGAGTTGAGCAACTGCCCAATCCGGGTTGTCCGGACCCAAGCGCTGCCCCGAATGAGAGCCAAGCTCGCACTAAACTGGTGAAACACCGTTCCGGGTCCATACGGGCCGACCACCTCATTGTTACCCATGTAGACAACCAGCAGATCGGGGTCGAGTGGCATACAGTCTTTGGCGATCTCGCGCACCACGTGCGAATTGATGGCAGACATGCCACAATTCACAACTTCGATTGCGCGATTCGGGTAGGCTTCCTGCAGCATAACCGATAGCACGCGCGAAAAACCGTAAGAGGCGTCGGGGTATCCCTCGGCGGCCGAACCACCTAGCACGAAGACGCGAAATGCATCTTCAGACTTCGTCAGCGGAACCCGCGCAAAGTCGGGTTGCCGCGCAACCGATTTCGGAAAGTATCGTTGGCCGAAATCGCGATTGCTGAAGTAATCTCCATTCGGACCGTCTACAAAGAAATCGGTTGGATACCCATATCCTGCGAGCCTTAATCCAACTTCCACCAACACGACAAACACCAAAGGAATCACCGTAGAAGCCAAGAATGCATAGAGCACTTTACGGCGCAAGGGCAGTCTTTTTCGTTGTTGACGATTTGGTTTTTCTGCCGATTGGGCCATTGCGGCTTCTGTCGAATTGGGGGAAGAAATTTGCACAGGAGAATCACCGATTCCCAGTGGAATACTTGTGAACCAAGTCGAATCAGTCAAGCTCTCGTTACATTGAATTTCAAATCCAGCCGATTTCTAGAGGGATTCCCGCCTAAGGAGCAGTGATTGCGGAACCGGCCATCTAGCACTTATCCGTCGAAGTTTTTGCGGACAACAGGATCCACATAATCACGTATCGAATCCTCTAAGACAGAGGATACAATAGAATGACCAACCATGCTCCAATTGGTTGCTCATGCGTCCTGGGATCCTGCCGATGCATTTCGTGCCAAATACAACTTATTGGGTCGTCACCCTGGCCATCGTCATTTCTGCGGGAAGCCCTGCGCCTGCTCAACGCGATCGGCCTTCCGCTGGTCCTCGTGAGACTTTATTGAAAGTCGTCTCCGAACATGGCGTGACCAATCAAAGAGTACTCGATGCCATCGGATCGACGCCGCGTCACCTATTTGTGCCGGAAGAACAGAGGAAGTATGCCTGGTACGATATGGCCCTTCCGATTGGAAACAAGCAAACCATTTCACCGGCGTCGGTCGTGGGATTAATGACACAATATCTTGACCCGCAACCAACGGACAAGGTTCTGGAAATCGGAACGGGCAGCGGCTATCAAGCAGCCGTCTTAAGCCCTCTTGTCAAAGAGGTGTATTCGATCGAAATTGTTGAGCCACTCGGCAAAACCGCGGCACAAACTCTCAAGAAGCTTAGTTACCGAAACGTTTCGACCAAAATCGGCGATGGCTATCAGGGCTGGGCTGAACATGCACCGTTTGACAAGATTATCGTCACTTGCTCGCCTGAAAGGATCCCCCAACCGCTGGTCGATCAACTGCAAGAGGGTGGCCGCATGATTATTCCACTCGGGGAACGCTTTCAACAGGCCTTGTACCTTTTCACAAAGTCTGATGGCCAAATCCGGAAAGAAGCATTAGAGCCGACGTTTTTTGTCCCGATGACCGGCCACGCGGAAGATATCCGTGAAGTCAAAGAAGATTCCGGTCGTCCTTTGCTTCTCAATGGCAGCTTCGAAGATGTGGCATTCGAGAATCTTCCGAAAGGATGGTATTACGTTCGGCACGGTATTGTGCAATCCAACACCGCAGCACCCGATGGTCAGAATTCTTTTGTATTCTCCAATGACGTTCCGGGCCGATGGGCACAAGCCTTGCAAGCGATGGGTGCTGACGGTCGTAAGCTCAAAAGAATCGATGTCTCGCTATCGGTTCGGGGGAAAAACGTGGATCTCGGCCCTCGTGGTAACACCCAGTTTCACGCTGGTCTCGGATTCTTCGATGCCAACCGGACTCCTATCGGGGAAGAAGTTCTCGGAATCTGGTCGGGAACATTCGGATGGAGTCGAAAGTCGATGCAAGTCGACGTGCCGCGGCGTGCCAGGATTTGCATTATTGCCGTCGGGTTATGTGGTAGTACGGGCGAATTGGCGTTCGATGATATCGAGATCAAAGTTGTCGAACAGTGATACGCTGTCGTTCATTGCTGCTGTATTCGATGTTGCTTCAAGAGGCCGAATCGGCTGTTTCTATCGAAGGCCTTACCAGGGGAATTTGAAGCGATCTTGTAACGACCCTGCCCCGCGGACAAGCGCAGTCGTGGAACGATCTTGCATGGCCGATTTCGGTCTTCAGTGTGAATCAACCATTGAATCGATCGCGGGGAGTGCAACGTTTCCTGCACAGATTTTGGACTGAGAATCTGAATTAGCAGGTCAGATTGGGTACACTCAATTGAGAGGGAGTTCCCAATATGACCGACCGAGTTCCTGTCGAAATCACGCTCTCGATGATGCGAGAAAGGCTGTTCGCCGCAGTTATCTGCGACGCGCTCGACAGTCTGGGATACCGCAATCAATCGCCGCGTGTGCCAATCAAACCATTAACTGTCCCTGGCGTACTTGTCGGCCGATGCAAGACAACTTTGTGGTCGGACATGTATCACGAAGACCCGCGGCCGTACGAATTGGAACTGCGTGCCGTTGACGGGTGTCAACGCGACGATGTGTTCATTGCCGCAGCTAATGGCTCCCGGAATTCTGGTGTCTGGGGAGAGTTATTATCGACGGCCGCAAAAAACCAGGGATGCGTGGGAGCCATCGTCGACGGAGCTGTCCGCGATACCGAGCGCATGTCGGAAATGCAGTTTCCGGTATTTGCTCGGGAAACCTGCATTTATGACAGCCAAAACCGACAGCGCGTTGTCGATATCGACGTGGAAGTGGAAATCGACGGCGTCCGATTCTGTCCTGGTGACCTGGTAATCGCTGATAATGACGGCATCGTGGTAATCCCACAATCGATCGAAACCGAGGCGGTGCGCCGGGCCTGGGACAAAGTGCATGCCGAGAATATTACACGCGATGCAATTCGTAACGGTATGCCAGCCACCGAAGCCTACGAAAAATTCGGAGTGCTGTGAGCAACGGCAGTGATTCTGCCGACCATGACGTTCCGCGCAATTCAAATCGATCAAACCGAATAAAGGCAGGCCAGTATGAAACAGAACTTGCTAACACGTCGCGAAGTCCTGGGACGACTTTCTGGCTCTGCTGTGAGCGGGTTGTTGCTCGGTGCAAAAGCAGGGTTTGCACAAGCACCGGCCAAGATCCCCGCAGTGGCAGCGGTGGTGACTGTTTATCGCAAGCATTCGCATGCCGACGTGATCGTAGGCAAACTCTTGGAAGGCTGGAAACA
>JANQRQ010000070.1 GCA_028284485.1 Planctomycetaceae bacterium
ATTTTTGCCGTGGCTCGTCCTTCTTAAACCCCGGACCGGTATCGAATAGCATCAGCGCGGAAACCCGTTCCGGATAAGCCAGGTAAAAGGCCAAGGACAGCCACACTGTTACATCGCTGTGATGCAACTCGGTCACAGGATAACCTCGTCGTTCATGGATCGCCCGGCCGATTCCGGCCGAGTGCCGAAGGCACAAGATGCTTCTCTGCGATCGTTCGGCACACGCTTAAGCCGATATCTCTTTCGATAATGGCATCCGCGATTCCGGTGAGCGACGCTGACAGTTCGCTGCCAGGACAGGTCCTGGCCTACGAATGAAGAGGAGGCTGCGACAAGCCGGCGACTCCGATCAATCGGCAGATTCGCCCCTCATCCATTTGAAGCCGACGTAAAGGAAGGCGAATGACATGGCAATTGGACCAAATGGTCTTCTCCCTTCAGTCTCAGGGAGTTGCTCAACAAACAGATTGTACCCGACCCACGCAATCAAGCCGACGCCCATCAAAAAGATCATCGCTCCCATAATTCGTTTCATGCGCGTCTTTCCTTGTTAAGAATCATTGTCAGAACACGACCTGACAGATCACAGGACTCCTGACGCGGGGAGCTATGCCTATGTCGCAAGCTCTACTCTGACTCGATGAATCAAGTGCAGAATCATGACGATCAGCACTAGCATCGAAACGATCAGGGCGATTGCCAACTCGCTGGTATTCCCCGAGCCGCTCATTGTGTATCCGAGGAAGGTTGTTGCAGCCATGATGATCACGTAAGCCAATCGACGATTGCAGGCCCGTATGGATAAGTCAGGCCGTTGCTGTGCCATTGCAAATTCAGAGATTCCACCAAGCAGCTGCCAAATCATGGCACAGTTCACGATCGTTGTCCCAATTCCGAAGAACGCACCGATCTCGCCGGGAATGGCAAAGCCTAGTAACCACATGGCGGCCAACACGAAACACAAAACTCGCGCGACCGCAAATCGACGTGACAACGACGCAAGACCACCGCAACCTGCCGCAACAATCAGATACCCGAGCCCGTCCACGAGCAGATCGAAGCCATTGATCGAGAAGTCGAGGATGACCAATAGCAATCCCCAAAACAGCTGTGAGAAATGAGTCGACATATGCCGGTAGCCCTTTGCCGATATATCTCGGGGCATCACGTGGTCTAAGAAAGACGGACAGCTTCAACAGGCGCATTCTAGGAGATTGTTACTCAAGTATCACGCATCGTTGTGCGTGATAGCCATCTCTCCTTATTCGGATTCGGCATCCTGTGACCACCAATAGACGTCCATGCCGGGATTGGCTTTTTCAATTCGCTCGACACCAGCCAGGCTGACATTTGTACGGTGGAGACGCAGTTGCTGTACGTTTCTCAGTGTCGAAAGTACACCAGCGTCATCGTCACCGATGGGCGTGCCCGATAGATCAATTTCAAGAAACTTGCTTCCCGTCTGACGAACGAGCTTTGCGACGGCGGCAGCCGATACTTCTGTATTGGAAAGGCTCAAACAGTAAAGGCGATTTAACTCGTTTAGCTCCGACAGTCCGGCATCGGTAATCTGCGTATTATCGAGACTAAGAACTTGTAGAGTCCCTAAACCCGCGATGTGCATCATTCCCTCGTCCGTCACTGCCGTTCCATTAAGCGATAGGATTCTGAGCGCAGGCATTGTGGACAAGTGTGCCAATCCCTCATCTGTAATCCGCGTTTCTTCCAAGCGGAGCCATTCCAAAGAGTGCAGTTGCGAAATCGTTGCGAGACCGCGATCCGTCACTGCAGTTCCGTCGAGAAAGAGATCTCGAAGCCTTTTCATTTGCGTAACGTGTGTTAACCCGGCATCGGTGATTTGCGTATCGCTCAAGACCACCGAATGCAGCGACCGCAATCCGGCGATTTGTTCCAATCCATGATCGGAAATCGGCATGCCCTCGAGGTCCAAAAACCCCAATCTCGAAAGATGGGACAGTTCGGCCATGTGCGCGTCGGTAAAGTCAACGTTGTGAAAACTCAGATAGGCCAAATTCTTGAGTCCGCGCAAATAGGGCAGGCCGTCTCCCTGAATCTGACATTCGCCAAACCACAGACTATTGAGCCGTTGCAGGCTCGCCAGATGCTTCAGACTCTGATCCGTCAAGTGTGGGCAATCGAATCCCAGACGCTCCAGCCCACCGGCGCCACCAACGTGAACAAGTCCATCATCTGTGACGTGCTGAGAACAAAGATCAAGCGAGTTCAATTCCGTCAGCGTCGATAAATGGCGCAGCCCTTCATCTGTGACTTCACAACCGTGCTGGTAGTCACCTAATTCCAATCGACGAACGGTACCGGTCGAAGCGATCTCCGCCAGGATTTGGTCGTTCGCTTCAACACAAGTGACAGTATCGATCGTTGAAAAGTAGCGTGCACACCGTTTCTCGATGAAGTCGGGCAGACCGTCGCACCAATCCGGCGTCTCTGTATTGACCGCACCGGTCGCGGCTCGAACCTGCCGGATGACCGATTGCGTATGCTGGTACCGCAGGTAGATCGGTTGGGCGGCACCAAGACCAATGGTGACAAAGAACAACCCCAGCACGATAAATGGATTGGAAATCGATTTGAGAATGCGTTGCATGACCATCGCTCTGAATCGTATACGTGATTCAGCCACGGATGGATCAAATAACCAACGTTCAATTTTGAATAGTCGCGGTAGGCCAGGACCTGTTCTTTGGTACGGACACATGGGTAACACGTGTTCTGGGACATAGGTCGACTAACAACAAGATTGCAGCAACGAACGCTGTTAACCCGTTCTATACTGCCTTGCGTTCATGGGCTCAGGAGTTTTCGTAGGTCCGCTACCAACAACTTCTGGGGTTTGAAAGTAGCTGGGACCATGTGGGCCAACACCATATAGAAAGTTTGCGACCGCCCCAGCCACACTGCAGCGTTCAACTTTGGGGATGGCCCGAATACCTAGATAGCTGTTTGGAACGGGCTCACACAGGACCAGGTCATTCCCGACAAAGGACTCTGCCAGAATTCGTCGCGGCCGGCAGCTTTCTCATTTATGCGGCTTCATCCGATTCCGGCGCAGGGAAGCGCATCGCATCCGCAATTTCGTAGAAGCTCTTCGAGCTGCGGCAGCGTGGGATCGCGTACCATCTGTCCGATAGTTTTGCGGCGACGATTCGTGTGCGGTATTCGAGGCCATCGTAGTTCACCGCTGCAACCTCATAGCAGATAAACTGTTCGCCATAGTAGGTGCTCACGAACTGGAAACTCAGCGAGTCGACCTCATCGTCAGTGAACGCCTGGCTTGTGGTGACGCGGATGGTTTCGTCCTTCATCTGCTTGCGCAAATCGTAAATCGTGACAGCGTTTTTCCCATTGCTGTAGGTGGTTGTATGAAGACACTCGGCGTATTTGTTGAGCGTGTGAATCGGTCCGTCGCACACGCCGATCAGGCGAACCTGAGTGAACAGTTTGGGGGATCTGCTCACACATGCCCGAAACATGTTCGTCGCGGCGGCTTCAGGAGTTTCGAAGCCATCTACCTCGCCGGCAAAAGCAAAGGACAATGCGTTTCCGCCTGCGTTCTGCTGTGCGACACCAGCCAGCGACAGCCCCACCACAACCAGAATGATGGCAGTCAAGACTTTGAGGTAACGCAGGAAGTTCATTCGCTTCGTCTCCGAATTCGGATCTACCGAAAATCGTGCTCTTCTCTTTCTTCGAAAGGTGTCAAAACCCACCAATGCGTCGCGCAAACGCTGAAGAAGTTGGCTTGAAAACAAGCACAACCGGATTTTTCACTGGTTCTACGTAGAATCGCCGCCAGAAATGGACCAGGACAAAATCCCCGGTTTAGAAAGAAATCGAACTTTTGTTGCGCCGAGTGCTGAACGAGATGTCATGACAGCCCGATGATCTGTCATACCAGCTATCCGTCGACTCCCTCGCGGACGTAGAGCCAGATGAACCCGGTGTTTTCTGAATTTGCGAATTCTGAGCGTGCCTCGTAGACCTCCATCATCTCGTTCGAAACTTCTTCGAGATCGGCTTGCAGTTCCTCGCTGATTCCCTCTCCGGAGGTCGAGCGCTCGATAAATTCGGTGCGGATCGGTTCGAGTCGCTCCTGCAGTTGTGCCATCCTTTCGTCGTTTTCCTTCCTGCGCTGTTCAAAGTCGGCGTGGGAGACGCCCTCCTTGGGAGAAACAATCGTCGCGCAGTCACCAACGAGTAAATCAAGCAGGCCGTCGCCATTCCAATCGGTCGCCCAAACACGTGTACATCCCGAAGGTTTTGCATCCGCACGCGAATGAGGCAACGTCGTGGCTTTTTCAATCAGTTCCTGAAACTGCGACCATTTCGGTTCCCGCCGCGTGCCGACATTTTCGGAAAGCAAGACGCCCCCGTCAGCCGTGCCGGTCAACAGGTCCAAATCGCCGTCCCCATCCCAGTCAACCAGATGTGGTGCCGAATGATTTGAGGGCGATTTGATCGACAGTTCCACCGGTGAATCACTCAGTTGGATTTCTTCATTGGAACCACTATTGGTATACAAAAAGAATTCATACCCGAAACAACCAACAACGAGATCCCAATCGCCGTCGCCGTCGTAATCGACGGCATGCTGCTGCGTGCAAATCGTTTTGATTTGGTTGTCAGGCATACCGCTGGCGTCGTTGGTCTCCGAGAGTGAAACATTCTGCAGCGGCAGGCCGGCGGAATTCGTGACAAGTGCTGCCTCGCTAAAATTCAGCGTTCCATTGCCGGCGAGCATCTGAATGTAACCGCCGTCGGCATCGTCGGTCCAATAGCAGCCGGAAAGAATGTCGAGATGACCGTCGTTGTTCCAGTCCACAAACTGTGGAGTCGAACTGGTGCATCACCAAACGCCGGGCACGGTCGCCCGGACATCTCCGGTCATCAACCATTCGCCAGCAGCGAATTGTGGTGGCTGATGTTTCTCGGCGATATTCTTGTAGAACTTCAAATGTCCCTGGTTGAATTGACCGACGACGAGGTCTTCCCGGCCGTCGCCATCCACATCGGCCATCGTCGGGCAGGCATATCCGGGTGACTCGACGGAGACGAATTCGCCGCCGCCTTTGATTCGAACCGGCTTAGTGAAGTCGTACCCTGCCGTCTCGATCAATTTGTTCTCGGCCAACTCGGTATTCTCAATAGAATCGCCGACATCCTCCGTGTCGTTTGTGGTTTCTGTATCGTCCCGGTCGGCAAGCTGCTCATCGGCAGACTCAGCCGGCTCCGAAGCGGTGGCATCTTGAGATGAACCTGATTGTGGAATCTCGCTGCTGCCAGAGTCGGACCTTGAACAGCCGGTGTGCGACATGATCAGGATGACACACGCAAAAAGCGAAGAGAGCAAAGAGAGCTTCTTCATGACGAAACCTCCTGGAATGGGTGGGGGGGTGCCTTCCCGCTGGACATTTGCCAGGTCGGTCGGACACCAACCATCGATTCGCCCGCTGGCCGAAATCATAGTTGAGACCATGTTCGCGTGGCAAATTTTTTCTTGGTTTGCCAATGGAAAATCGCGCTTTGTCATTCATCGCCAGGACAAGTCCTGGCCTACTCTCTATCCCCTCGCTCACGCGTCGGGTTACCAAAGCCGAATACACGAAACTTCGAAACTCGCGCATCAGGTTCCCGTAATCGAAACGGCTCCTCAGAATTGACCACGCATGCCCACGCTGATGACGCGGAGTGGGCATTGCACACGTTGAAGCCGATCAACACTTCCACACCGGGTCGCCGAGGACATCCGTGCGGGGGCGGATGCCCAGTCCCGGTTCGGTTGAGGCTGACATGCGACCGTCGACTCGCTGCGGAGCTCCCTCAGCCAGCGAGGTTGTCACATAGCTGTTGAAATCGGTCGACGTGAACAGCAACTCGGTCGGCGTACTATGCGCCAGATGACTGATTGCCGCGGTCACGATGTCGCCGCCCCAACTGTCTTCAAGCGTCATGGCAATTCCGAGCGAAACGCACAAATCGCGGGCCTGCTTCGCCCGGGTAAGTCCGCCGAACTTGCTGATCTTGATATTAACCACATCCATGGCCCGCTCGGCCGAGGCCCGTAGGATCATATCGATCGAATCAATCACCTCGTCGAGTACAAAGGGCAATGGCGTCCGCTGTCGAATCGCCAAACATTGTTCGTACGTGGCGCACGGTTGTTCGATATACACGTCAACATCTTCGACGGCATTGACAACACGGGCCGCTTCGTGCATCAACCAACCGGTGTTGGCATCGGCCACGAGCTTGTCATCGGGCTGTAGGACGTCGCGTGCGGCACGAATCCGTTCGATATCCTCATTGGGGTCTCCGCCCACCTTCAATTGGAAGCGGCGGTACCCCTCATTTCGATAACCGGCGACATTTTCGGCCATTTCGTGGGGCGGTTGCTGCGAGATCGCGCGGTACAGCACGAAATCTTCGCCGTAGCGGCCACCCAGCAGATGACAAACCGGCATTTCCGCCGCCTGCCCGGTAATATCCCAGCAAGCCACGTCGACGGCCGATTTCACGTAGGGATGCCCCTTGAGCAGATAATCCATTTTGCGATTAATCACCTGCAGTTGAGTTGGGTCATCGCCGACGAGGGCGGGCGCGATTTCTTCGAGTCCGGTCCGTACACCGCGGGCGTATGCGGGCAAATAAACGGGGCCGAGCGGGCAGACTTCGCCGAACCCGGTAATCCCGGCATCGGTGTCGACCTGCACGACGGTTGAATCGAAGACGTCAACACTTTTGCCTTCGGACCACTTGTAGTTCCCTTCGTGCAAGGGAAGATCGACTTGATAAACGCTGATGCCGGTAATCTTCATTGCCGTTCCTGATGCAGATTGTTCGCTGGTGACATGAGTCTTCAGTTGCCGGCTGACGATTGGGAATTCTTTTCCAATTTTCCGCCGGGTGCAGCCCAGATTCTGTCGAGCAACTGTTCCATAAGCGGGTCATGTTCTCGGAGTTCGTTGCGGTCGAACGGATAAAAATCGTTGCGCCCGAAATAGGCCTCCGACATTTCCGCGAAATACTCTTTCTCATTCGTGGCGGCATAGGCCCGCTCGATTTTTCCATTGCCACGTAAGACAGCATCGTAGCGTTTATCATCCATGGCTCGTTGATACACCGCCTTGACCTCGGCATTTTCGAAGTCCAAAACCTGTTCATGGTACGCATGCGCCAATTCGTGCAGCACCAGCACCGGCATGCGAATGACTTCTTTGGGAAAGATGGAAGTGTTGGTGAACTCCACACATTTTGCCAATTCCGGTTTGCGATCATTGTCGCGGAGCCAGCCGGCAGCCGGATGGTACTCGGCGGTCGGCCGCCGATCTGCAGGCTTCGGTGAAAACCAAATCGGAACCGTCCGCAAATAGTTAACGGCAAACTCCGGCATGCGAGTCGCAACTTCGTGCAATTGATCGTCCAACAGTCCCAACGCAATGCCGGTGGCGTTCGGTTGATCGTTGAGGAGTTGGCGACTGACGAGCACGGTCCAACCACGAACGTCGCGGACTTGGTAATCGGGGAATTCCATGCGTGGATCGCGGGATGCCAACAATTTCGAATCAAGCAGACTGCGCAATTCTTGTTGCGCCCTGCGATACCTGCGCTCACCGGCGACATTGTTGATTTGCCCGGGATCTTCGCGCAGGTCGAATAGTTCTTCTTCCGGTCGCGGGCCAAATGACCAGTCGGCGAACATCTGCCACTGAGGATCTTTTCGATGATTCCACAGGAACTGCTTTGTGGGAGAGGGATCGACATTGAATGAAAACGCCTCGGCACCGGAGGGCCAATGCCGATAGCTGAAATCGTACTGGGGTGCCGGTCCGTCGCCCCGGCCGGTGGGCCAGTTTTCGGGATGGAAATTCCGCACATAAAGGAAGTCCTTGGTACGGATGGCTCGCGACGGATACGGAAACACGTGCCGTTCCATGCCGGTTAGAATATATTTTCGCGACGGGTCGATTTGCCCAGACTGTTCCGTTAGCAACTGCGGGATGAGCGACCGACCGGTCATCGCTAAGGGGACCTCCAGCCCAACCGCCTCCAAGAAGGTGGGCGCGAGGTCGCACAGACTGACAAAATCGGAAACGCTGCGCCCCGGCGGAGTTCGTGTGCCCCAACGAATCACCAGCGGAACACGCGTCCCGGTGTCGTACAGCGTCGCTTTACATCGGGGGAAGGCCATGCCGTTATCGCCGGTCATGACCACAATTGTATTTTCTAATTCGCCGGCGGCTTCCAAGGCAGCCAGAATTCGGCCGGAATCGGTGTCGAACTGCTGGACCCGCTCGTAGTAGTCGCAAATGTCGGTCCGCACGATTTCGTGATCAGGAAGAGCCTGCGGAACTTCGACGTCGTCCGGTTGCAGGCCGGCCTCAATACCGGTTTCGTAAATGAAGGGGCGATGCGGCTCCCCAGCTCCGTACCAGAAACAGAACGGCTCGCCTGGTTCGCGGTCGGCGAAGAATGCCTCGAAGTTTTCGAATTTCGGGCCAAACGGATCGCGGTTTCGATATTTGTGCTCGCTGGGCCGCGCCCCTTTGCGCGAATGACCAATTTTATATCCGGCTTCTTGCAGCAATTCGGGATAGACATCAACATCGGCCGACAGCGAACCACCCAGGTTCACGCCTTCTTCTAACCGCCAGTGATATTGACCGGTCGCTACTGCGAAACGACTCGGGGTACAGGAAGGGGCGCTGATAAATGCGTTTTCAAACAACACACCTTCGCGCGTCAGCCGATCAAAGGTCGGCGTTTTGATGACGCGATCACCGAGTGCACCGGCGTGCGGCCAGGACCAATCATCGGCCATAAGAAATAGAATGTTCGGCCGGTCAGCGGTGACGGCAGCTTGCTGTTGCTCATCCGCCTCCGACTCGGCTTCAGTGGTGCGCGGGGACTGCGTAACAGTCGGCTGTTCGAATCCACTCCAGAGTGCAGCGCTCAATTGTTGCCGTGGAAGTTTCTGGTCTGTTTGGTCTGCGAGATTTTCGTTTTCCTGCGGGTCGGTTTGTTCGTCGTAGAGCTCGACGTTGGTTGTTTGACCGGTGGCTTGATTGACCCATTCGACATAGCGATAGCGATCGGTCCGAATCGTGTACCCCATGTATCGTCGACCCTCATGCCGACGAGGGAATTGGCTGAATGCGGCCGGTTTGACCGAAACCGTGGGATCTTCCAAGAGCGGCGCAAGACTTAGCCCTTCCACCTCGTCGGGCACTGGAAGTCCGGCGAGATCGCACAACGTGGGATACAGGTCGACCAATTCGACGAGAGCTTTCGTTCGCCGGCCGTTGGCTGCTGCACCGGGTCCGCGGATGATCAACGGGACGCGCGTGTCGACTTCATAGTTGGTCTGTTTGCACCAGCCGTTATGCTCGCCCAGCTTCCAACCATGATCTCCCCACAGGACGACAATCGTATTCTCATCGAGGCCGAATCGCTCGAGTTCGTCCAGCAAACGGCCGACTTGCCGATCGATGAAACTGATGGCCGCATAGTAACCATGTTTCAAATGTTGTTGTTCCGC
>JANQRQ010000362.1 GCA_028284485.1 Planctomycetaceae bacterium
AGCTCGAAACCGAATTCTCGCTTCAGCCGCAGAGTCGACAAAATGTCGTCGGCTCGGTGCGAATGGAAGTGGACTGTTCTTTTCTGCTGTAGCACCTCAACAAGTGGTTCCAGGCTGATGTCGACATCGGGGGGTGTTGCATCCTTGCCCGCAGCGAGTTGGCTGCGATAGCGATCCCATTTGTTTAGATAATCCTGTGCCTTGATGAATTCGGTCCGCTGCAACGCCGCGACTTTCATACGCGTACCAGGGGCTTGTCCCCGTCGACCGTATCGGCCCTTCGGGTTTTCGCCATTCGCCATTTTCAAGCCGCCCAGCACGTCAGGCGATGCAATCCACATTTGCTCCGGCGTGTAGCCACGCAGCTTCACGTATATCGTCTGACCACCGATGACATTTGCACTGCCCGGCATGATGTTGGCCGTTGTGATCCCTCCGGCATTCGCCATGCGGATCCCGGGATCGAAAGGGTTCAACGAGTCGAGAGCACGCAAGACGCTTTGGACCGGTCCCGTTCCCTCATTGCCGTCGCTGTTGGCTGCGATGTGTGGGCGTGAACTAACACCCAAATGAGAATGGGTATCCACCAATCCGGGAATAATCACCTTGCCGGTGGCGTCATGAATCGTTGCCCCAGAAGGAATGTCAACGTCCTCTGCAACACCAACCGCGGTGATCTGGCTTCCGCGAATAACCAATGTGCCTGGATCGAAGATCTTATCTTCGGCTGTCAGTATTCGCGCGCCACGATAGACGACAGTTTCGTCATCAGCGGTCGTCGGTATGGCTGTCGCAGCTGCGAATGCAAGCGCGATGAAGAGACGGGTCAGGAGATTGGATTTATTCAGCATCGGTTACGGCCAGGTGGTCCAAGTGTGAGATCACTAGAGCTAAGACAATGAGACGCTGTGGCGTTTTTTGACGTTCTAGAGCGTGTCCAGAACTGACGCAGCGAATTTCGATTTGTTTCGACGCAATTCACGGTGCGCCAGCCGCGAAAACAATACTAGATGGCGTCTAGATTCGAGTATGTCGTACGCCGAATAGGGATTGCAAGAAGGGAATTCTGCGGTTCCGCAAGTGTGGCTGCGGTTTCCGCCGGCATGTGCTGATGAGTTGGATATTCCTCATTCCCCGACACGTACGTGCAGATGCGCCACGGCACTGATGCCCTGATCGTTGGTGCGCTCGACACGGACGACGTAATGCCCCGGCTTGGCAAAGTTGTGAGTGGTGACAGCGTACCCATCGGGATTGTGCTGCCGGACATTGCCATCCGATTGGACGCGGACTTCCGGGCTGCCGTCGCCGAAGTCCCACGTTTCGTGACCTTCGGTCGTGCGAAATGTGCGAACTTTAAACGTCACATCGTCGCCGGGCTGGATGCCGAAAGTCGGATAATAGGCTGCATGAATTGTCGGCGGGAGCTGATCGAGATGTTCTGGGTCGATGACCTGCACGACTGCGAAATCGAAATCGACGTTTCCCGCGTCGTCGGTGATTTTTAGTACCTCACTGTAGGTTCCAGGCTTGGGATAGGTTTGTTGTGTGATCGGACCTTCGGCAGTTGTACCATCGCCAAATTGCCATTCGTAGGATTGAACCTTACCGGCTGCGCTATACGACTTGGTGGCATCGAGCGTGGCAGTGTCGCCAACCCTTACGAAATGATGCGGACGTGCGACGGCAATCAAATTAGGTTCAAACTCTCGCAAGTAGGCTTCCCACAGGAAGGCGTAACCCGCTTGAACACCCCATTTGCCAGACGGCTGTCGTGCGCTGATATTGAAATGCAAATGCGACCAGCCGCCGCTGCCACCCTCTTTACCGAGGATTCCGATTGGCTCCCCCATGGCAAGGAATCTTCCCGGCTTAATCGCCGAATCAATTTCTTTGAGGTGGCTATACCGGTAATACCAACCGCGGGCGTCGAGCAAGTAGACAACGTCGTATCGTTCCGCGACTGGTGTGTCGCCGTTGTGGCCATCGAGCACTTGTTCGCCTGCGGAAACAACCAGGCCGTCGGTCGCCGCCACGATCTGTACGAGACCCTCCGATCCGCCAATGTCCAGCCCGCTGTGATAGTAGACGTCATTTCGATTGGGATCTTCACCGCCGTTCACAAAAGTTGGCACGTTGGCCATTTGGGTATCGCTGGCGAACCATCGCTGCTGGGCGGGGTATTTGAATGTTCCCGGACGGAGCAAAGGCGAGTCTTTTGGCCAGAGTCGCAGGCGGGCATCCTTTTCGAGCCCCCACCAGTCTCGGGAGGTATTCGAGTTGTAGCCTTTCGTAACAGAGCAGTCGATGCGCACACCGCCGACTGTGGTCGGCAAGTTGTAAGTGGCGGCCACTAGTTGCGCTGTCTCCCCGTTGACTTCGACAGTCACCGCGGCGCGGCGGACTGCTTCGCGAACGGGATCGCGTTTCTCTTTCAAACTCACCAGTCGAAGTTCGGCTTGTGCGCCGCTGGAAAGCTCGACCGTCACCGATTCGCCGACGTCGAGGTCGACCACGCGGACGAGTGGATCAAGTTTGTGCGGCTCGTCGGCAGGAATCGACTGAATGCTCGTCGCGATTGCAATCAACACCAATGAAATGCGAATCATGGTCGACTCCTTGTTGTGGGATTCGTGGAATAGCATTGTTCAGGATCCCAAACGCACTTCGAAAGCCCCACAAA
>JANQRQ010000071.1 GCA_028284485.1 Planctomycetaceae bacterium
TTCCCGATTACGTTTCGATGTATTCCGCGACCGAAGGGCGTCGCAAGGGGACTTCCGGGTTTCTAGGCTCGCGTTATGCTCCGATGTTCCTTGCTGAGAGCATGATTCCTCCCAACATTCAAAAACCCGATTCCATTAGCAGCATCGATCATCGTGACCGTGCGGAATTGCGAAAGACATTGGCACGCCAATTCTCGCAGCATCGGCGCAGCGATATCATTGATAGTCATACGAGCGCCTTTTCGCGTGTACCGGGGCTGATGTCGAGTCAACAACTGTTCGACATTTCCAACGAACCCGAGTCGATTCGCAACCGTTACGGGCCGACGCAATTCGCGGAGCAGTGCCTGATCGCCCGGCGATTGATCGAAGCCGGCTGTCCATTCGTAAAAGTCGGACGTGCCTGGTGGGATAGCCACGGTCAGAACTTCGAGACGCATCGGGAATTGTGCGCCGATTTGGACCACGCCATGTCGACGCTGTTGGATGACCTCCGAGAACGCGGCTTGCTCGAAGATACCCTCGTTATCACTTTGTCGGAATTCGGACGCACGCCCAAGATCAATGCGAGCCTGGGACGCGACCATTTCGCTTCGGCTTGGAGTACGACGTTGACCGGTTGCGGTATTCAAGGTGGCACGGTTTATGGCAAGACCGACAAAGATGGGCAAACCGTTGCGGATGGGGAGATCAAAGCCGGGCATTTGTTTGCCACGATTTTCAAAGCGATCGGAATCGACATCTATAAGGAGTACCATTTGGGGGCCCGTCCGATTCCGATTGTGGATTTCGATTGCGAGCCGGTTGAAGAAGTTTTGGCTTAGGTCGTTTTCGCACCCCCCTTTGGGATGAAAACTGGATAAATACACGTCGACTCGCCTCCTGATCGGCTTTGACATACAGCCCGCGAAGCGATTGGGGAACTCACGGAAATGCACGATCCAAGAATGCAGGTGAAATGACAGAGATTGATCCTCGCAATTTGCGCATTAAGAAGAATGTCTCCCTGGACGGTATCTTCTTTTGTCTGGCGCGTGTGCCCGCAACCGAACGGTTGTACTACGGGTGCTCTGATTTTGGCGTGTACGAGTTGGATCTCGGCTTGGAGAAGCCGGAGCCGCAGATTTTTAGCGGGGAAACTCATCAAAGCTACGTGACCGGAATCGCGTTGGCTGGCGAGAATTTGGTAAGTGGCAGCTATGACGGGCGACTGATTTGGTGGAATCGCGAAACTCGCGAATCGGTGCGCGACGTGACCGCCCACGACAAATGGATTCGGAGCGTTGTTGCAAGCCCTGACGGGCGGCTGGTTGCTTCGGTTGCTGACGATATGCAGTGCAAGATTTGGAATGCCGAATCAGGCGAGTTAGTGTTTACTTTGTCTGATCACAACGCTGAGACTCCTCATCATTACCCGTCGATGCTGTACACCTGCGGTTTCTCACGCGATGGGAATCTGCTGGCCACGGCGGACAAGGTGGGGCACATCGTCATATGGAATGTGGCCACTGGCGAGAAGATTAGCGACTTGGAAGCCCCAGTCATGTACACCTGGGACCCGCGCCAACGCCGTCACTCCATCGGGGGGATACGCAGCGTCGCTTTTTCCAACGATCAGAAGTTGCTGGCTGTCGGCGGCATTGGGACGATCGGCAACATCGATCATCTTGGAGGCCCGTCGCGCATTGAGGTCTTTGACTGGGAAAGTCGAAATCGTCTGCACGAAATCTCGGATGACAAGTACAAGGGGCTTGTGGAACAGTTGGCCTTCTCACCGGACGATTCTTGGTTTGTATCGGCTGGTGGAGACAATAGCGGCTTCGTGTCGTGCTACGAGACAGCCACGGGCAAGCTCATCCATCAAGACAAGGCCCCTATGCACGTGCATGCGCTCGAAGCGGATGACGCATTCGAGTCGTTTGTGACCGTCGGACATGGTCGCATCGTGTCGTGGGAATTGACGCCAATGCCTCCGAAGCAGGCATAGTCTTCGCGCGAAGATTGGGCATTTTGCGGGCCGAATCGGGCCCGATCTGATGCTGTCCGCGTTGCCCCCCGCTGAAATTCCTAGCCAGTTTGTCCGGGCCGGCGTGTCGTAACATCTGTTTTGAATGTGGTTTACGATGTGTGTTGTGCTTGTGTCACACGGGAATCGCGTCTGAGAATCCGAATCGCGAATCGATCGGTCCGCCGTTTGCCTACGGTGGTGAGCCAGGAACCGGTCTGGGCCGATTTTGCGATTTCGTGTTAAAATTCGGCTATGTGGTGTGAGCTCCTGAACCGGTCGATTCCAAGGATTGTGAATGACCCGCGGAGAGTTCCCCCAGCTCTCGAGGTGAGCAATGCCGAAGCCGAGCGATTTTCGCGTCTACTCAGGCAGGCAAATGAGGCGACTAAGGACGGTCGCATTTGCTGTCGCCGTGCTTTTACTGTCCGGAGGGCGGGCAAGCTTTGCCCAACTCATTGGTCCCGGTCGCGGTTCAGCCATTGAACTCGAAGACCGCGAGTTGCTTAGCGACGTCGTTCATCGCGATCGTGCGCTATCGCTGTCTCTGAGTCGTGGTCAGAAAGAGTTGCAGGCCGGACGTGTTGCCGATGGGCTGACCTATCTCCAGCGTGTCTTCGATTTCGGTGAAGATGCCTTCGTTTGGGCGAAGTCGGATCTCCGTCCGAAAAGTATTCGAAAAAGCGCGGCGGAAATACTCGATCGACTTCCAATTTCACAACGGAAGCTCTACGAGCAGCTTTTCGGGGGCGAGGCGAATCGGCTGTTGGCTGAGGCACGTCGCACTGGCGATCCTGCGCTCTATACGGAAGTTGTTCGGCGTTTCTTTTTTACGTCTGCCGGATTTGAGGCCGCTGATTGGCAGGCAACACGCTGGTTAGACCAAGGCCGCTACACGTTGGCCGCGAACGGATGGGAGAGAATTCGGCGCAGCCGATCACACCGAAAACGGTTGACGAGGACCCATCTCTTCAAGATCGCCTCGGCCTATGTGCTCAACGGCAACTACGATTTGGCTGCCGATGTGAAATCGGAATTAGGAAGCCGACCCATCGATCTGGGCGGGCACCGTCTGAAGGTGGACGAATGGCAGACGGTTCTGAACAGTCTTTCGTTGCCCGATCCTCGGCCCGAAACCAGCGATTGGGCTGTTCCATTAGGTATGCCAGACCGAAATGCCAAAGCCGAAGGTAGTGTTCCGTTTCGGTCGCCGGTTTGGACGGCCAACTTGGTCGAAGAGACGAAGCTGCCGGAGTTTATCCGGAACTGGGAAGAGGATCAGTCGACACATCCGGCGAAATCAATCGCGGTTGCGAATTCTCCGGTGGTGGCAGGCGACCGGATGATTGTCCGTTGCCTGAATGAGATTCGAGCATTGTCTGTGGAATCGGGCGAACCACTTTGGGTTTATCGCACGCCGGTTTCGATGCAGCAGATTTTTGAGAGCATCGTTTCTCAGCGAACTCCCGATTTGCGCCGCTTGCTCGAATACGATGCAGTCGACCAGGTCTACGTTGGAAACTCTTCGCGGGGGATGCTGTCGAGTGACGGCGATCGTCTCTATGCCATTGAGTTCTATTTGGAAGAAACCGACGACGAAGAACCATCCCGTCCGGAACGGTCGCGGATAACCCAAAGCGCGTTCTCCAGGCGGGCGTCACGCCCGACCCGAATCGCCAACCGGCTGTGCGCTTTGGCTGTTTCACCGGCTAAGCTCGATAGTGCCACGCTCGAAAATGCGCCAATCTGGGTGGCGGGAGGTCCGCAAGACGATTCACCGTCGGCACGAGCGCTCGACGGGCACTTCTTCCTGGGAGTGCCGTTGCCGGTCGACGGAGTCTTGTACGCATTGACCGAGAAGGATCGGCTGATTTACCTCATGGCATTGAGCGGGCGAACCGGTCAGCAATTGTGGTCGCAGCCGTTGGCCATGGTCGATCAGGCGATCGGTGAAAAGTCCCAACACGATCGACTGACAACGGCGGGGGCACCTTCGTTTTCCGATGGCGTTCTGGTATGTCCCACCGGAATCGGTCTTTTGTTTGGGATCGATATGCTCAGCGGAAACCTCATTTGGGTGCACCGTTACGGTGAAAAAGAAGCGTTGATGCCTCCGAATCGATGGCGTCGCAAAACAACACCTCGGTATGGCAATGTGGGGTTCACGAACCTGCCGGTTATCAATGATCGATCGGTGGTTATTCTGCCAAACGATTCTGCAGAGTTGCAATGTATAGACTTGATGACTGGCGAATTGATCTGGAAAGAGAAGCGTGAAGATGCGCAATACGTGGCATGCATCGACGACGGCGTCGTTGTGATTGTCGGCGATCGACATACGTGTGGACGTTCGCTTTCCACTGGTGAACTTCAATGGCAGACGCCGTTGGGCTTACCGTCTGGCCGCGGTGTGCGCACCGGTTCTCAATACTTAGTGCCTTTGAAGTCGGGTCGTGTCGCGAGTATTGAAATTGCAACGGGCGAACAGGTCGGGCTGTCAACGGTCGCTGCGGTGGCTCTCCCCGACTCTCCCGATAACAACTGGGACGAAGTTCATTCGGATGAGACACGGCAGCGCCCCGGAAACTTGATTGCGCACGGAGAGCTGATTTTGTCGGTCGGCCCCAATCAAGTGGCTGCCTATCCACAAGCCGAAGCTATTTTGTCGCAGTTGCGCGAGAAAGCAACCCGTGCCGAGGAAACAGCCGGTGATCTATTGCAGGCGGCGGAATTGGAATTGGCACTCGGAAGATTTGCCGATGCCGAAACTCATCTGCAACGGTTGTTAGAGCGCAAGCTTGATCAGCAGGAGCAGTTGCAGGGGCGTCGATTGCGGCAATTACTGCTGTACGATCAATTGGATCGTCCCGCTGGGAATACGGCGGAAATCCTGGCGGAACTCGAGGTGCTCGCAGGTACGCCGTTGGAACAGGGCCGTTTATTGATCCGCAAAACGAAATGGCAGCTGCAGCAGGAAGAAATCGAAGGGTTGCTTGAATCTCTGGACCAGTTCGCAACCCTCGAATTGAATGCACTGCTTCCGGCTTCGGATCAGTCGAGTTTGCTGGTGACACCTTCCAGCTGGATTCCGCTCACGCTCGACCAAATCGAGCGGCGTTATCCGAACACTTATTCCGACAGAATTGCAGAGCACATCGAACGGCAGCTTTTGGCCTCGCTGCAATCAAACAGCCGCGAAGCAAGGCAAAAGGTACTGCATACCTATTGCCGCGGATTGCATAACGATGTCGCCGACAAAATCCGGCGAGAACTCGCATCGGAGTTGATGGCAACTGGAGATTTCCAGCAAGCGGAGCTATTGCTTTTGGAATGTCGTAAACATGGCAGTGAATCTTCGGCCGCCACGGCGACGCAGTTATTGGTGGAAATGTGGAGTCAACTCGGTCTCCATCAGGAAGCGGCTTCCTTGTTGACCGAATTTGAACAGCGGTTTGCGAAGGCGATTTTGGCGGATGGTCGAACAGGCCGCGAGTACCTTGCGGCTTATCCGTCAGAGAGCCTTACGCGGCGGGCGTATCAACGATTTCAATTACCCAATGCGAGTGTCGCCCGTGTTGCCATCAAGGATCATCGCTGGATTGGAAGTGATACCACGATTGCTGAATCGTACCGGGGGCGGCGGATTCGTTTTCACACGCCTGATGACAGTTCGTATCATCTGATCAATCATGGCGGTCGAAATTCGGCTTCTGCAAACAATGTTTCGTTGATCGACCAGCAGACGGGGGTTATTGCCGGCGAGCTGAGACTGCCCAAGACTTACAAATATCCCGTCTGGATGCGATACAACCGGGTCGGGCATTTTATACCGATCGGTGGTCCGGCGGCGATGCAGGGCTTCTCGCTGGTTCAAGCGGAAGATGGTCAGCCGGTTTGGAATCATGAGTTCTGGCCGCTGCGCCATCATTCGGAAGTGGTCCATGTCGGTCCGGCAGGAAATAATTTCTGTGTGTTTCAGACGTCACAACATCTTATCGTGCTCGACCCGGCGACTGGAAAAACGATTTGGAGCCGCGAGGATGTCGATCCCGACAGCGGGATTTTTGCCCATCCGGTAAACGCTTTGTTCGGAGACGAACAAGTGATTGTGTTGTTCGAATCGGATCGCGTGTCGTATTCTGTTTTTCGAACAGCGACGGGTGAACGGATCCGCACTGGGCAACTGGATGTGGATTTGGACCATCCCCCTCAAGTGTACGGGCGAAAACTATTTTTTGTGGCTGATCAAGGGACGGCCAAACGAGTTCGATTGTGGGATCCGCTGACTGATGAAATTCAAATCGACGAGCCGCTCTCGCCGGGCCTGTTTTGGCTCAATCATTCCAATGGCGAATTGACGACCATTTCGGCTGAGGGACATGTCCGCGTGGTCGACGTCGCAACCCTGGAAGTGCAATTGGAATTGAAGTTGGATCCTGCCAGGTTGGAAAACACCCGAAACATACGTCTGTTTCATGACGCGGAGCATTACTATTTGAATATTCAACGCCGTGCGCAGCCCGCCCACCAGACAAGCATTTCGAGTTCGGCGGTTTATACAACTTACTTACCGAAGATCGACATCCAAGGTGATTTATACGCCATTGATCGCCAGACCGGTGCGGTCAAATGGGCGCGGACGTTGGCTCCGCGCTCCATATTGCGCACTCCCTACAGCAACCTCCCGTTTTTGGTCGCGATGAGTAACGTGCGCGACTTAAGCGATCGCCAACGACGGTTGCGCTCGTCGACTTTGGTAGAAGTAATCGATCGAAAGACCGGCGAAACATTGGCGATGGAGAACAATATTCTTTCGGACCAACTCGTCCAAATGGCCTACGAACGCGATGCCGGACGGTTGGAAATCTTCGGCCTCAAGAGTCGAATCGAAATTGACTTCACTCTTCAACAAGGGAATTCACTCGTTGGGAACGGGCGCACATTTGCTGATGCGTCGGCGCGTCGATTAGCTCCCACCGATGGCCGGGAATCGCGGTAGTTGTTGATACGTTGACATCCCGCAGCTTGACCGTCCGTTGGTCGTGAGATAGTCTGAATCGGTCTTAACGATCGACTTCGCCGTCGTGTCGCTCCGACTGAATGCGAATCGCATCGCAATTGGGGAAACGGCTTGAATTCGCCGTTGGACGAAGTGACAATTGGGTTTCAATTGGCGCCTGTGGTGTAGTGGCAACACGAAAGCTTCCCAAGCTTTAGATGAGGGTTCGATTCCCTTCAGGCGCTTTGGTAGCAGTATCAAAGCACGTGTAATCGACCTGCCTCGCGGTCATACCGTCTTGGTTGAGACAATGTCGTATTTCGCGGGTATCGCAAAAAGTCGCTTACTTCATGTGGGCGGCTTTTTTTGCGTGGTCGCGGCTGCAGTTCGTCTTTGCAGGCGGTACGAGGTAAACGCTTGCAATGGAATTTGACGATGAGATTCGCAGCCATTTCTGACTTCGAGTCGTGACAATTGGAAATAACCGGTTTACACTCGGTGGTTCGACCAGTCTGTCGAAAAAGGGCTGGTGTTGCAGTCTTAAGATCTGCTTGCAATCGATGTCGTCATTGAATTGAAAGGTCCGCTGATGTCGCAACTTTGGAGAGTCGGGTTGGCAGCTTGTTTGCTTTCGGTGATGGCGAGTGGGGGCGCAGCTCAAGATTCGCCGAATATCGTCTTGATTATCTCCGACGATCAGGCCTGGACTGATTACGGTTTTATGGGCCATTCAACCATCGCGACGCCAAATCTGGACAAACTTGCGAGTCAAAGCGTAGTTTTTAGTCGCGGTTACGTGCCGACCGCGTTGTGCCGACCATCGCTGATGACGCTGATTACCGGTCAATACGCGCATCGGCATGGGGTGACAGGAAACGATCCATCTCCAAAATATGCTGAGCGAGATTCCGAGTTGTACAATCAACGACGTGCCCAGCTCATCTCCTACATCGATCAGTTCGAGACCGTGCCGGAGTTGCTCGGCGAGCGGGGATACTTGAGCCATCAAAGCGGAAAGTGGTGGGAAGGGAATTACACACACGGCGGGTTCACGCATGGGATGACGCGCGGGTTTCCACAACGTGGCGGTCGTCACGGCGATGACGGCTTGAAGATCGGCCGCGAGGGCATGGAGCCGATCGAGCAATTCGTCGATATGGCTATCGGCCAGCAGAAACCGTTTTTCTTATGGTATGCGCCATTTTTACCGCATACGCCTCACACTCCACCGCAACGTCTCTTGGACAAGTACAAGACCGGAGATCGACCGATTACGATTGCAAAGTATTATGCGATGGTTGAATGGTTCGATGAGACGTGCGGTGAGCTCGTCAGCATGCTCGACGATAAGGGAATTCGCAATAACACATTGGTCGTTTATGTGACCGACAACGGCTGGATCCAGAACCCGGCGAGGAATGGTTACGCCCCCAGGTCCAAGCAGACACCTTATGAGGGGGGAGTCCGTACGCCCATCATGTTTTCTTGGCCGGGAATATTGGAACCTGAGGACCGGGGCGAACTCGTCAGCAGTATTGACCTCGTTCCCACGATGCTGGCGGCTGCGGGTAGCCAAATCCCCGCCGATCTTCCCGGTTTGAATCTGCTGGATAACTTGAAGTCGGGCGCGGGAATCGAACGGGATACGATCTTTGGAGAAAGCTTTGCACACGATGTCGCGGATATCGAAAAACCGGAAGCTTCTCTATTGTTCCGCTGGTGTATCGAAGGGGATTGGAAGCTTTTGTTGACCTATGACGGCGAGGTCAACCGCTATGCCAGCACACATCCCCGCACCGAAAAGCGACCGCAACTGTTCAATCTGACGGCCGATCCACACGAGGAATCGAATGTCGCCGGCCAGCATCCGGACGTGGTGGCACGCTTGGCGAAAAAGATCGCGAATTGGTATCCCGTCAAGGAACGGAAGGTACAAACGACCTTTGGAAACTGAGGCCGCTTGAGCACGTGTTGGCGGTCAGCGTTACGCTGCGGGACGCCTCTCTGCCTGAGGGGTCGTGCTTGGTTGTTGTATCGTCCCAGCGGCCAATTGGTCCGCGTCGGCATTCAATTGGTCCATACTCGCTTGGATTTGCTGCGTGTACCGCTCGAGTTCGCCCTTGGAAGCATCGGCAGGTATGGCAATCGGTGCTCCCGATAAGACATGGACCGTAGTAAACGGGTAAGGGATCATCAAATTGGTCCAGCTGCCGGGAATATAGTAGGCGCGGCGGCAGGTGAACGCCGTGGGAACCACATGCTTGCCTGTTCGAGAGGCAACGAAGGCACAGCCCGATTTCATCTCACGTCGTGGGCCACGCGGGCCATCCGGCGTCATCACAATGTGGTGGTTACTGGAATCAGCAATCATTTGTTTGACAGCCTCTGACCCGCCTCGGGAACTTGATCCGCGAATCGAACGAATCCCAACGCTGTTCAAGATGTCGGAAACGTATGACCCGTCGCGATGACGCCCGACAAGCGCGACGGTGGCAGGCTGACGGCCGATAAAAGTCGGAACGACCATCGAATCGTGCCAAACGCTGTAAAGGTATTGTTGAGAGCCGGCCGGCTGATAGGGACTTGTTTGCGGGTCGGCAAGGTAATACTTGAACCGCAACGTTCGAAACAGAACGCGAAACCCAAAGGTCATTGCAGCAGCCAGTACGATGTTGAGCCTTCGGCTGTTGATTCGCACGTCTGCCTTAATCCTTTGAGTGGCTGAAAAATTTACCCGTGGACGCGACGACAACATCGACAGTATTGCAGGGCCATCAGAGTCCCGCTGAAATCATTGATTGTCATTCCGCCGAGCCGAAGTCGGTCCCTCCAGGATGCAATTGACACCACGAATTGTGGTCTGCGCTGCGAGGTGCCAGACGCTTCTAGTTGTTTTAGCGGCCGGCTGTCAATTGCGGTCTGGGCCAACGAGGAGTGTGCCCTCTAAATATTTGTGAATAAAGGGATTACGACGTCTAGTGGTGTCGCGGTTCTTGTGCGCGTCGGCATCGAATTCGGCCGATGTGATTGCTTACTCTGCTATTCACATTGGTGAATTCGTCCGAGCCCGACGACGTGAATGGATTGTGCAATGTCTCTCACTGACCGGTCGGTGTCTATGACGTTAAAGGCAATCTTACCGAACCGCTTTGGCCTCGGGCAGACCATCGCAACCGCAGACTATTCTCGACTGTTGCCGTGAAGAGCGAAGGCGACTTTCGATTCTGTGCCACTCGATTGTCGTTAGCGCCCGAGTTTTGGCTGAAGGTACTTTGATAGTACAAACTGGCTTTCCGAATCGATTGCCGATATGGTTTTGATTCCTGATGTGTTGAGCGATTGAGGCCCTATTTCGCCGGTACAACATCTCTATGAAGCGTCCCAATATTCTCGTCATCATTTCGCACGACCTTGGATGTCATATTGGCCCTTACGGTCAGGCGATGGCACGTTGCCACAATCTGAATCGGTTAGCCGACGAGTCGATGCGGTTCGACTCCCATTTCGTCACGTCGCCGGGTTGTAGCCAAAGCCGATCGTCGCTGGTGACAGGGCGATATCCGCATGCCAACGGCCAGTTTGGATTGGCCAATTGCGGGTGGAAATTAAATGACGACGAACTGCTGCTGCCATCCGTGCTGAGACAAGCAGGCTATCACTCCGCACTCATCGGGATTTGGCATCTTCACGCGTGGACCTTGTCTGCCTTTAACACGGTGTCACACGATGTATCGGTCTTGGATCGCTCCCCGGAGGGATTTACCGAAGTGGCCGCTCCTCGTGCCGCTGATTGGCTCAAGAACTACAAGTCAGAATCGCAGCCGTTCTATCTGCATGTCGGTTTATGGGAGGCCCACCGGCCATTCTGTGGCAACGAAGTGCATCAACAGGAGGCAGCAAGAATCGAGGATGCGGAAATCGACGTTCCCAACTACTTGCCGGACAATACTCCCACACGCCGCGAATTTGCAGAACTTCATCAATCGATTTCCGTAATTGACAAGGGAGTCGGCCAAATTCTCGATGCCCTCGAAGAGTCCGGGCTGGCGAATGACACGATCGTTTTGTTTACAGCGGATCACGGTTTGCCGTTTCCGCGTGCGAAGGGGACGCTGTACGATCCTGGGATTCAGGTGGCTCTTCTAGCTCGCTGGCCGGGAGTCATCCCAGCCCGATCGCAGCATGCCGGGCTCACTTCGAATGTTGATGTGATGCCGACGTTATTAGAGTTGGCCGAAGCACCAATTCCGGAACGTGTTCAGGGGCGTAGTTTTTCAAACGCATTGAGAAGTGGTGCGGGGGCCGGTGCGGTCCGCGACACGGTCTTTGCAGAGAAGACCTATCACGAGCATTACGATCCGATTCGCTGTGCCCGCAGCCAAACGCATAAATACATCCGGAATTTTGCCGAGCGTCCGATGTTGGTTCTTCCTTCAGACATTTACAATTCTCCGACGCGTGTATCCATGACCGAAGATGAATCGATTTGGAGCTCGCGTCCGGACGAGGAGCTCTATGATCTCGCGGCGGATCCTCTTGAGGAAAACAACTTGGCGAGCGATGCTGCGCAACTGGAGACCATGTCGAAATATCGCAATGCGTTGGAAGCGTGGATGACCGAAACGGGCGATCCGTTGTTGAACGGCCCGATCCCGCGACAAACGACGTAGTCGCCAGCATCGCGGTCTTCGGGCCGAGCACAATCTCTCTCAATTCAAACGAGAAACTGACTAATGAGTTCCGATTCTTCCGATATTCCCGCATCAGTTCTCGTTGAGCCGGCAACGACCGAGCGTGTGAGCTTTCGACTGGCATTCGTATTGTGCAGCATTTTTTTTGGCGTAGCCGTGACCGAAGCTTGCAGCGTCAATTTGCTGCCTTTGACATTGGCGCTGTATACGACAAATCCCACGACGATCTTCCTGATATTGGCAATCAATCCAGCGTTTGGGTTCATCGCGCAACCATTAGTCGGCGTTCTCAGCGACCGCACTTGGACACGAGTCGGGCGACGCGCGTTCTTTTTGATCGTTTGCGCACCGCTCGTCGCTGTATGCCTGTTGCTAATTCCCTTCGCAGCGAGGTTCTGGGGAACGGCGACAATCTTGCCGATCGTCGTCCTCGTGGTGTTTTTGCAGTTCTTTCAGGACATGTTAAACGGCTCGGATCAACCACTCCTGGCTGATCTTGTTCCACCACAACAACGCACATTCATGTTGGGTTTGGTCAAATCATTTGACAATTTGGCCACAATGTTCGCGTTGTTTGTCGGCATGACGTGGGTGGCGAATTACCGAGCCGTTCATCAGGAAGAGAACTTTGGTTTGCCGTTGTATGTCACCGCCGCTGTTTGCCAATTGCTGTTTGTGATGGTCGCGGCCTTCTTTTTGGGAGAAAAGCCGATCGAGCGAGTCGAGCGGGGACCACTCACGCCCATGCGGTATCTCCGCGATTTCTTCGGTCAGCCCATTCTATTGCGATTGGGAATCGCCTATTTCTTGCGGGCGTTTACGAGGACAGCGGTCGTCGGCTCAGTGGCTTTGTACGCGACGTCGACCCTGGGGGTTTCCGAAGATGAGTTTGGCAACTCGTGGGGTTGGATGCCTTTTATTGCGCTGGTGCTAGGTGTTCCCTTAGGATTGTCAGCAGAGAGGTACCCGAAGCATCGAGTTCTGCAATCAGCCTTTTTGGCGATTATTGCTGGTTGTTCCGTTGGGTACTTTGCCGGCTCAACGATGGGGTTGACCGTCGCCGCCTTGCTGTTCGGCTTCGGCGATATGCTACTCGAGGTGACCCATAAAGCGTATATGTCCGACTATTATCCACCCGATCTCATCGGGCAGCTTTCTGGCGCGGTCAATATCTTCTACGCGTCCGGCCGAACAGCGGCGCTCATCTTTACTGGTTTCTGCGTGCGATTTATGAATCGCGGAATCGATTGGGACAATCCCGCCCCGAATGCGGCTGTTGATTATCACGTCATTTGGGTCATCTCCGCTGCATCAGCTTTGGCGGGGATCTTTGTTTTGATGACCGTTCGTGATCATCGGTTCGACCACATTCGCGAACAAGCGCAATCTGCCGAGGGATGAGACGCGGTTGCTTTGGTGATCGCCTCAACGAATGCAGCGTCGCCGCCTCACCATTCAGAGTGTTCCACGAGATGTCGCGATTTCATTCGGTCTTTTGTTCTGCGTGAAACAGCGGGTACGATTCGCTGGAAACGTGTGAGCCGTCGAGAAACTTGGTGAGCTGTTTGACGACGTCCGGATGGCGGTCGGCGACATTCGTCGTTTCCTCAACATCCTGTTTGAGATTGAACAGTTCCGCAGCGGGCGGATTACTGGCACCGGCATCCTGCTGGACGAGTTTCCAATCGGTCGTGACCACGCCGCGCTTTCCGCCACGTTCACTGAACTCCCAATAAAGAAACTCGTGTCGAGCTTGTTGATCTGCTTTGCCTAACAACGTTGGCACCATACTGAGTCCGTCGATATTCTGTGGAACCGATGCGCCTGCTAACTCGGCAAAAGTCGGTAGCATGTCTTGAAATCCCGAAAGATGATCCGATTCGGTACCGGGTTCGATTTTACCAGGCCAGCGCGCGATGGTCGGAACACGCACACCTCCCTCGTATAAGTCGCGCTTCATTCCACGCAGCGGACCATTGGAATTGAAGAACTCCATTTGGTGCCCGCCCTCTTCATGCGGGCCGTTGTCGCTAGTGAAGATCACCAAAGTGTTCTCGTCGATTCCGGATCGTTTGAGCGTTTCGAGAATTCGACCAATGTCTCGATCGATGTTGTGCAGCATGGCCGCGAATCCCTTTTCGGGGCCGGGCCAATCCTTGTCAGCGAACGGGCCAAAGTCGGGGACTTCCATCCCCTTTTCGGGTCGATCACTAAATCGGCCGGCCTCGTTATTGGCATGCGGGACGTTGAGCGCGAAATACAGAAAGAAAGCCCCGTCCTTGTTGGTCTCAATGAACTTGACGGCGTCATCGGTGATTAAATCGGGGGCATAGTCGACGCGTTTGATGGCAACGCCGCGTCCGTCGGTATCTTTCCATTCGGGAGCGACTTCGTTTCGCAACGGGTGATGCTTGCCGTTGCGAATCAAAAATTCCGGATAGAAATTGTGAGCATGCCACATGCTGATGTAGCCGAAAAAGTGGTCGAATCCATTCCGCTGAGGGTCGTCCAATGGGGGCGGGGCTCCCACCCCCCATTTCCCAGCGCAACCGGTCGCATAGCCTGCGTCATGCAATAGCTCGGCAACGGTGATGTCTTCGGGATGCATGATTCCTGGACTATTGCCGCGGACTCGACAATGGCCCGTATGCAAACCAGTTAGCAGAACACACCGCGAAGGGGCACACACTGTACTGCCGGCGTAATGCCTGGTGAGTCGCATTCCTTCGGCCGCCATTCGGTCGAGATTGGGAGTGGCGATCGACGTGCCACCAAAACATCCCAAATCGCCATAACCCAAGTCGTCAGCCAGAATCAGCACGATATTTGGGCGGTCTGCCGCTTGTGCATGAAAGCCGGCGATCAGCGACAGGAAAACGGAGCAGCATGTGGTGAGGAGACCGTATCGCTTCAGTTTCATCTTCATCTGCGACTCTCTTTCCCTTGCCAATTGGAGACCCTGTTTGATAATTCAACGGTGCTTGTTGTCGGCGAGGCTCGAATCAGCGCATCGCACGACAGTTCGATTATGTTGACGGAAAAGATCGACCATTTCAAGAATTGGATGATTGTGTACTGTTCCACATAGATGCCGGCAGAATTCTGTGGCGACGATTAACGATGCTTAGCAGAATTACGGTCGATAAGTACCTCCGGTCGGCCAATGTTGAATGACGATGAGAGAACTATGGATGCCGTCGAAGTGCTTCAAACGGTCTTCGGACATCGAGAATTTCGTGGACCGCAACGACAAATCATCGAGCGGGTTCTGAGGGGAGGTCATTCGCTCGTGATTATGCCGACAGGGATGGGCAAATCCCTTTGTTATCAGATTCCCGCGTTGATTCTGGCTGACCGAAACTCAGAAGGGGGGGCGAAAGAATCGCCACTACCGTCGTTGACGTTAGTCATTTCACCTTTGATTGCGCTGATGAAGGATCAGGTCGATTCCCTTGTGCAGCGGGGCGTCTCTGCGACATTTGTCAACTCATCGTTGCGCAGAAAAGAGCGAGAATTGCGCTATTCGTCGATTGCCAATGGACAATACGACATTCTGTATGTCACGCCAGAGCGGTTTCGAAAAAGCGAATTTCAGGAAGTGATCGGTCGACGACGCGTTGGGCTGCTGGCCGTTGACGAAGCGCATTGTATCAGCGAATGGGGGCACGACTTTCGGCCCGATTACACTCGCTTGATCGAAATTCGACGTCTGTTGGGTAGCCCAACCGCGATTGCGCTCACGGCAACAGCGACGCCGGAAGTTCAAGAGGATATTATCAGTCAGTTGGGATTGACCGAATCGGATGTCGAACTTTTTCATGAAGGAATCGATCGACCCAATCTGGAACTGGATGTCGTCGAGACATGGGGAGACGAAGAAAAACTGGCGCAGATTGTCGAAGTGGTGCAGCAGGATCAGGGAAGTGGAATCGTCTATTTCACGTTGATAAAAACTTTGCTGCGGTTTAGCGAGTTGTTGGACGAAACCGGTGTCCCGCATGTGATTTATCATGGCGACCTCGATCGTGTGACACGCAAGCGAGTTCAGGAAGAGTTTATGCAAGAAGAGGAGTGTCTTGTCTTAGCGACGAACGCTTTCGGGATGGGCATTGACAAGGAAGCGATCCGTTTCGTTATCCATGCGGATTTGCCAGACTCGATGGAGTCTTATTATCAGGAAATCGGCCGAGCCGGCCGTGATGGGTTGCCGTCGACATGCCGACTGCTTTACGACGAGCGGGACTTGGCAACACAAATGGAGTTTTTGCGTTGGAGCAATCCAGACGCGGAGTATTACGAGCGGGTCTTCGATTTCCTAACGCACGATGCGGAAAGCATCGTCGCCTTTGGTCTGGAATGGTTGCGCGAAAAACTGCACTACCGTGAGAAACACGACCATCGCCTGGAAACAGCGCTGGCGATGCTTGATCGATACGGTGTTATCGAGGGATCGCTGGCGCCGCTCGATGTCACAGTTGTCAGCGAGTTGCCTGAGCAATTACGAGACCAGTCGCGACTGGATGAAAAGCTGCTCCGGGATCAGAAAAAACTGTACGCGCTTGTGCAGTACGCAAAATGCGCGGGAAATCGGAAGGCCTTCATTCACGAGTATTTTGGATTGCCGGTCCCTCAATCGTAACTATAACAATTTCATTTGAACTTTCGGGTTTATTTCACGCGGTATCCGATACTGCGACAGCAATCGCGGATTCGTTCCAGGTGGTTTCCCTGTATTTCGAGGACCCCATTCTTTAGTGTGCCACCGGCGCCGCACGCCGTTTTCAGTTGAGTGAGCAGATCAGGCAGGTCACTTTCATGAGGTGACAGTCCTTTGACGACGGTGACTGTTTTGCCTTTCTTTCGCCGTTCGACAGCCAGAGTGACTGTTTGTGATTCCGGAGGTACAACCGGTGGAGATTCTGGAGGGCAAACGCACGCTTCTTCGAACTCATCACAGACTTCGCAACGCGGAGGCCTGTCGAAGGGAGTTCCCTCAAATAGCCGCATTTTCCGTCTCTCCCGGTCGATCGAGGTGTCGTTGGGCAATAATATCTTTGAGGTGTTTACCAGATGTCACGTCGCAACGAGATCGAGCAACGGCTGTCTCCCGAAGACCGACATTCAATGGCCGCTCGTTCAGCGGGGTATATGGTATCCCTTGCATAGTTGATCTTGGAATGCTCGCGGCGGCAGTATTTGCCACTGATGGAAGTTGTAACTCGTTATGTCATCACCAAGCAACCTGAGCTTGCGGTTTTTTGCTGTGACGGTTCTGTTGGGCCTGTTTACCGCCGGAGCAAGCTGGTCGTTGATCCAATGGGGAAGCCAACTTGAAATTCAGAATGGCGATCGTCGAATTCCTTTTGTCTTTCTCGTGACGACAGTGCTCCTTGTTTCCGGTAGCGTCGTCATGCAACGAGGTGTCCGCTACGTGCGAATCGAGCAACAGCGGCCGTTTCGGAGAAATCTATTTCTTGCGCTTCTGGTTGGCGTGTTGTTCGTGCCGCTGCAGTGCTTTGGACTGTGGTGTTTGATACAGAGCATTCGGCCCGACGATGCTTTGACCGGTGCCAGTGGGTTTGTGTTTGTATTCGCCGGTCTACACGGGATGCATTTTGCAGTCGCGCTGTTGTTTTTAGCGTATGTGACGGTAAAGGCTCTCGCGAATCGATACGACCATGAATACTATTTGGGGGTTGCTGCCTGTGCGTTGTTCTGGCATGCGTTGGGCGTTGCCTGGGCCGTCATATTCGGAGTATTAGTTATAACGAGCACGGTATCGTAAGCGAAAAGCCCGGTTCATCTTCACACAGATCTTGGTGGCCGGATATCTTAAATAGGAGAGTCGCATCTCGCTTCAAATGGCGTCCCGGTTGCCTTTCCAGAACTTTATCGACGACAGAGGTTGACGTGCTTCCAGCCAACGTTTGGATGCTATCACTGTTAGCCAGCCTGTGGTGCCTGCAGTCACTGCTCGGTCTGACAGGGTCGATTTCCTTGTGGCGGCGAATTCTTGCTTTCGTATTTCTGTGCGTGTTCGTCTCTCTGGCCGTGTATTATTGGCCGACGGTCATCACCATGGAGAAACTCGCGACCCACGCGGCGTTGCCCTGCGGCCTTCTTTGGCTGCTGATGGTACTCACCCTGTTCGTATCTCGACGAAAGGCGTCCCGCAAGACCCAGTTCGGATTGTTGTGCATGTTGATGATCTTCACAGCGATGGGGAATTTTGGCGTGTCGAATGCTGTGCAGTTCAGCTTGGAAATCCCCTACGCTGACATTGATCCGCTGGAGCAAGGTGAATTCGATACGGTGATCGTTCTCGGGGGCGGAGTCGGGCCAACGCCGACTGGGCAGTCGCAATTGGAGCATTCGGGCGATCGAGTGATGATGGCGGCGCGCCTCTACCTGCAAGGAAAAACAAAACGCTTAGTGACAACGGGGCAGAACATCCCCGAGCTGTCAATCGATTCTGTGCACCTGTGTGAACGCACATCGCAGATTTGGCAGGATTTGGGGATTCCGCCGGAAGACATTACGCAGGTGCTGGGCCGCAACACGGCCGAGGAAATGGAGGAATTGGCCAAACTGATTGACGAGTGGCGTTCGAAACGGGTTGGAATTATTACTTCAGCCTGGCATATGGAGCGGACGATCCGGTTGGCCCGTAGCCACGGGTTAGAATTTGTTCCGATTCCGACAAATTTCATGGCCCACACGCCGGATTGGAAAAGTGTTTCCATAATTCCGCACCATGTTGCCGTTTACGATTTTTCTACAGCATTTCGAGAATATCTGGCTCGTCTCGTAAGACGATAGATCTTGTGCCGGATCGAATCGTCAACCATTGGTTGAGTTCCCGGCCGATGAAAGTCTGTTGAAATACAGCACATGCTCGAAGCATTCGATAGCCAGCAAATGGTCTGCAGGCACGCGCAAGGTGATCGCTCACTGAAATTCCACGGTGGCGGCTCGGATTTGAAGAGGAATTGCGTTAACGGAATTCACAATCAAAACTGATTCGCGGGTTGCGTTGATTGTGCCCGGCCCCAATGGGCTCCCGAGAATTCCCATCTTTTCTCCACGGCGTGGGGCGACCGGCGTATAATAAACTGGGTGCTCAACCGTAGAATATGTATGGATCGGGGAGTCCTTTTCGCGCGCGAACCGCAGACCGTGATCCAAATCCCCCTGGAATGCATAATCGATTCCAGGCGAACGACTTATATTGTTTCATTTCAGATTCTGTGAACAACCAAACTCAGTCCTCAAGGGGCGACGGCTGAATGGCGACCAATCTCGAGTCCGAAACGCAGCAGCGATACGTGGACTTCGACGAATATGTCGAGTTTCAAGTCCGCAAGACTCGCTCGAACATCAAATCGACCGATGTTCTAACGGCTTTGGCTGGAACGGCGACACTTGTGCTCGCGTATGTTTTGGCATTTGTGGTGTTTGATCATTGGGTCATTCCAGGTGGCTTTAGCTATGCCATGCGGATCCTGCTACTCAGCGGAGTCCTGACGTTGTCGCTGGCGTGGATCGTCTGGAAAGTAGTTTTGCCATACACCAGACGAGTGAGTGGTCTGTTCGCAGCGAGTGTCATTGAATCGTCGCAGCCATCGCTGAAAAGTAACCTACTGAATCTGATCGATTTGCGACGTGCGAAGCGCGAAATCCCGGAAAACATTCTGGAAGTCATGGAAAAGAGGGCGGCCGTTTCTCTGTCACAAGTTGACATTGATGAGGTCGTTGACAGACGTCCGTTGATGCGATTGACGTATGTGTTGTTGGCATTGGTCGTCGTCGCCTGTTTGTACACGTTGTTTTCACCGAAAAAGATCTCGTCATCAGTCTGGCGGGCATTGTTTCCTGCTGCCGATGTCGCGGTCGCGACGCGTACCGAGATCTTTAAGGTTGAACCGGGCGACACAACCGTTCTGGCGCGTTCCGAATTAAACATAAAAGTCCAACTTCGCGGAGTGGAACCGGATGACGTCAACTTGTTCTACTCGACAGGCGATCGAAGGTTCGTGGATGAGGTCGTTAATATGCGTGCCTCCATTGATGGACTAAAGGAATATGAAGGATTGATTACCGGCGAGAATGGCCGCGGCATACTGCAAGATATGACTTATTACGTGGTTGCCGGCGATGCGCGAACCGAAGAGTATCGAATCACGGTCATCCAGCCGCCATCGGCTGTTGTTGAAGAATTGGAATACCAATTCCCGGAATACATGGGGCTCGTCGATCGCGTCGTGTCGGGTGGGAGTATCGATACCTGGGAAGGCAGCAAAGTTAATGTGACGGCGACTGCGAATATGCCTGTGAAATCGGCGATTATGCGGTTCGCTGACACCGAAGACACATCCCAGCGGGCAGAGGAAATTCGAATGCAGGTCGTGAATCAGACCGATCTGCGAGCTGAATGGACTGCCAAGTTTCGGTCCGATGGAACCTATCCGCGGTTCTATTGGATCGATTGTACAAACGAGCGCGGCGAACGAGATCCGCAACCGACAGTTTACCCAATCACCATCCAGCCGGATCGCGCCCCAGAAGTTGTCTTGCTCGATCCAGTGCGAGATTTGGAAATGCCGGCCAACGGAATCGTCCCGTTGATGATTCGCGCTCGGGATCCTGATTTTCTGCTCCGCCGAATCGTGTTGAGAATCGAGAAAGATGGGGAACTGCTTCCCATCAGCCCCGAAATCTTCAATGGACGCCGACAGACGTTCGCGGCAACATACGATTTCGACTTAGAGCCGTTGGGCCTCGTTTCGGGTCAAACGATTACTTATTGGGTTGAAGCCCGCGACAACCGTCAACCCATTTACAATCGTCGAAATACTCCGCGGCTGAATATTCGAATTGTCGATGCTGTACCCGAGGAAGAGGTTCAGGAGGATCTGGCGCGCGAACGTGAACGTCAGCAGGAGATGCTCGAAGAAGCTGAGCAAAACGCCAACGAAACCGGGACGGACGATCCATTGGCTCAGCAGCCGGACAGTCAGCCGAGCGATGAAACCACTGAGGACTCGGCTGAGGAATCTGAGTCGACAGAGGAGGATCAGACCGGCGACTCGCAGCAAGAGCCGCCGGGTGATGCCTCCGATCCGCAAGCAGGAGGCGATTCGCCGTCGGGCGCCCCGGAAGATGGCAGCGGCGAAGAAAACTCTCAGCAGAATGACCCGGTGAGTGACGAAGAAGCCATCGAACGCTTGTACCAACACTTTCAAGACCAACAGCAGGACCCGGAAGGCGAGCCGCAGCCTGAAGGCGATAATTCCGAAGGTCAATCGGAAAGCGAATCGCAAGGCGACGAATCCAATCAGGATTCGAACGAGCAGGGGACCGGGCAGCAACCAAATCGCTCGAACGATCCTACATCGGCTGATGCTGGCGAGGAATCATCCGACTCCGCCAATGAGACCGGCGGCGACGGCGCGGAAGAGCGAACCGATGACGGCACGAGTGACTCGTCAGATGGTTCTCCGACCGATTCGCAAGATCCGGCAGACGAAACGCGAGACGGCCAGGCCGATCGGCCCTCCGACTCAGAAGCTGACGATCTTGAAAGCACCGAACAGGATTCGGGGACTGGTCAAGGCGAGCGCCAGCCTGCTGAATCAGGCGAAGCGGCGCAAACAGAACGTGCAACCGGAAACGAAACCGGCGAAGCCACCCCGCACGACGATCCGAACGCGGAAACCACGCAGGCGAACGAAGATATTACGCGTAAGCCCGGCACCGATCCGACAACACGTCCCAATAACGACGCCAGCCCTTCTGACAATGCCGCGAACAGCGAGAACCGTCGCGCAGAAGATGGAAGCGAATCGGCACAATCATCTCCCAAAGATCAGGCCGGCGATCAACGAAAGGTCGATGAACGAAGCTCAGGCGATCCTGAGAATTCCAATCGGCCCGCTTCAGAACGTAAGGATCAGCCGAACGGTGCCGACGAGCCGATGCGGGGACCCGGCCGACCGGATGGCCAAAAATCTGATCAGCCTCAGGCCGGTGAAGGAGGCGACAGCCAAGCAGCTTCTGAGGGCACTGAGGGGGGCGATACGCCCGGTGCCGGTGATTCTACAGGTCAACCCGGGGGTGAAGAAGCAGGCGAGTCTCAAGGGGGCAATCCGGACTCAGGGCCCGGTTCAGAACAAAAAGGGACCGAGAAGCCGGGAGGGGAAGGGACGGACGCTGCCGGTGAAGGGGAGGGCGAAAACGAGCTGGTCAATCCGCCTCAGGACAAGCCTTCCAATCAAAACGAGCAAGGCCCGTCCTCTGAAGAGAGTCCCGGTGGAAGCCGGGCAAGCGATCAAGGCGAACAATCGGGAATGAATGGCCCGTCCGGAAATCCCGGGGAGTCAGAAGGCTCCAGCCAGCCGACCGATGCCGGCAGTACCGGCGGGGGGAATCCGACCTCCACTGCAGAACCGGGGCAGGGGGCTGGAAAGGCAGCCGGTGGGCCGGCAGCAGAAGATCCGAATCTGGAATTCTCAAAGGAAGCAGCCAATCTCGTTTTGAAACGTCTGCAAGAGGAAATGAAGCGCGGAGACGTCGACGAAGAGCTGTTGGAACAGCTTGGTTGGACGCAGGAGGACATGAAGAAGTTTTCAGACCGCTTACAGCGGCAACTCAACGACGACGGCCAAGATCAATCGCCCGAAGCTGAAGCGCGGCGTCGGCAATTTGAGGAATCTTTAAAGAGCCTCAATCTGACATCAGAAGGGGCACGCCGGACACGGCAAGATTCCAACCGCGGCCCCGAAAATGTCGTTGGTCCGAGGCGCTTACGAGTTCCTCCCCAGTATCGCGAAGCATGGGAAGCGTACACGCGAGAGCTATCCAAAAAACAGCGATAAGCGTACGATATCGACGGGCTTTCGCGCCGACCTGTCCGCGTCACGGACTCCGGCAAGGGGCGTCGGCACATTGAAGGAATCTTAAAAGGAACAAAAAGTGCAAATTTCGATTACGTACTGCGTGCAGTGAAACTATACACCCCAAGCCGCCAGTTTGGCGGATGCAATAAAGTCGAAGCTTGCGGTCGATTGCGAATTGATCAAGGGCGGGGGCGGCATTTTTGATGTTGTTGTCGATGGGAAACGAATCTACTCGAAGCACGAGACGGGTCGATTTCCCACGCACGAGGAAATCCTCGCGCAGCTCGGATGAATGGCTTTCCCGCAATAGCTGGCCCATATTCCGAATTGGCATTAAAGGGCAACCGGAAGCATACCCGTCACATACCGTCATGCATGACTTCGGGGTTTCGGCGGCGCCAAGTTTGCCATAGGAAGTAGACGGGAACGCCTAACGCCACCAACACCAGTCCGACGTTGGCTTCAAACGTGCTATCACGATAAATGTGAAACATGAACCAGCCGTAAAACGTCAGATAGATCAGCGGTACGAAGGGATATCCCAGTGTTCGATAGGGGCGGTCCCAATCGGGGTGCTTGATTCTGAGCCGTATGACCGACCCGACCGCCAGCATGTAAAAAATACTGGCAGAAAACACGACGAAGTTCGTCAGCTTTTCGAAGACTTCAGAAACTTCATTGGCCGCCAACTGTGGTACAGCTGTCTGTATTGCGCCCGTTGGTTGTTGAGACTCGTTTGCCGAATCGGATGCTTCACTTTCGGAATAAACGGCGGCCGGGGCGGATACGGGCTGCGTTGTTTGCAGCCGAACATAAGCTGCCGTTCCAATGACGAGTAACGAGGACATAATCGCCTGCACCAAAATGGCGATCGATGGAGTGCGGTAGTTCACGTGAACTCGCCCGAGCTGGCGAAAAAACACATCGTCGCGACCAAGCGCAAAGGAAACGCGCGGACCGTTCAGCATGTTGCTGTTGATTGCACCAAACGTGCTGCACATGATCACGCCCGACATCACTGCCACACCGGTTTGCGCCAAGGCTGACCCACCCGGTAGCAGGAGCTTCTCGACCATGTTTTGCGCGGCATGTTTTTCCGCCGCCGCCATTTCCGGCATGGAGAGCACGCCGTGGTAGGCGAGGTTGGCTCCCAAATACAGCACGATGAGGATGCCAATTCCACCGAACAGCGCCAGTGGGATATTGCGGCTCGGATTGCGGACTTCCTCGGCAACGGGTGTGATACCATGCCAACCGTTGTAGGCCCACATCACCGCAAGTAGCACGGCTACAAACTGGGCGACAGTCGTTGTTTCCCGAGGTGTTACGGTTGTGGTGTAATTGGATCGGTCAAATCCCGAAGCCGTTCCTTCGGGACCGATTCCGGTCATCAAAATGATGAATGGCAGCAATGCAACCAGCCCGAGAAAACCGGCTTTGATCAGTGTCGTCAACGCCTGCAGTCGTCCGCCCCAGATGACGCCGATAATATTGACCCATGCCATGAAAAAAATCAGCGCCAAGGAGAACGCCACAGTGAGAACGAGCCCGGCATTCCATCCCATGGCCCGGTCAAGTGCACCAACAAACGCCACTGAGAGCGCACCGATCGATGCCGGTTTGCCAAACATAAACTCGATCCATCCATGCAAAAAACCGACGGGGCGACCATAAGCCTCGCGCAAATAGACATACATCCCCCCCGCGCGTGGCAGCATGACAGCCAATTCTGCGAAGCATAAGGCTCCGAGCAGGCAGAGGCCTCCGCCGACAACCCAAGTCGTGATGATCAAAGGGAAGCTTCCGGCGTCGGCCGCAATACCGCCAGGCTTCAGAAAAATGCCGGATCCAATCACGTTTCCCACGACCATCGCTGTGGCCATGCCGGGTCCCAATGCCCTAAGCAAACCGGGGCGACTTTCGACCCTGGGGGATCGCGGGTCAACAACGCCGACATTGGAGTCGTTCAAGCGGACGCTCCCGACTGAGGGATTCTGCGTGTTACGGTAAGTTTTCGAGCCGTTCAAACATACCGCGCAGTCAGTCGATTGGAAAGCGGATTTACTTCAGCCAGGGCGCAACGTCAACGGCGGGCGGTCGCGCTACGAAGATTGAATAAGCACTTCTATAGCGCCGTCGACATCGTCAGTGACCTGGAAGTAGTTCAGCAGGTTACTCGTTCGAAAAACCATTTCCGGGTCGCCGGCCAGTCCGCAGATGACCAGTGAGCCGTCGCAACGATGCAGTTTGCGATGCAGCGTGATGAGTTTTCCCATGGCTGAGCTAGTCAGCATGCGAATATTGGCCAAGTCGACGATGATCTTGCGACAATCAAATTGGTCGACCAAGTCCAATAATTCCGTTCCCATCAGTTCGATATTTTCTTCGTCCGACAATTCAGCGACGCGAAATGCCACGATGACAATATCGTCACGCTCGGAAATGCTCAGATACGTCGGCGAGTAATCTGACAGTGACAATGTTCTGACCCTCATTTGTGCGCCGTCAGGCAATTTCGAGTTTCGTCACTTCCCGTTACGGTAACAAATCGCCCCAGATCATCAACTGATCCGGGGAACTCGACTGGGACATACCGCCGATCCGTCCCGCGAATCCAGCCTTCACGGTCCGTCGAATGCTGTTCCGCCAGAACTTCAAGTTTCTTGCCAACGAGAGAGCGATAGTAATTCGTCGCCAATTCTCGTTCGACGGTCGCCAATTCAGCACAACGGGCCTTTTTGACCTGAGATGGAACCTGATTGGTGAAATCCGCAGCCGGCGTCCCCTCTCTGGCGCTGAACGGGAAAATGTGCATTTTCATAAATGATGCTGCACGGCAGGTCCCGACGGTTTGCCGGAACTCGGCGTCTGTTTCGCCGGGGAATCCGACGATGATATCGGTTGTAAACGCGGGATTGTCGAGACGGTCTCGCATTCGATCCAGTTTTTCCAGAAACCGGTGCACGTAATAACGCCTTCGCATACGCCGCAGGACTGCGTCAGATCCGCTTTGCAATGACGGATGAAATTGGGGACACAAATGTTCGCAGTCCGCAGCAGCGGAAATGAAGTCGTCATTAATCT
>JANQRQ010000074.1 GCA_028284485.1 Planctomycetaceae bacterium
CCTTTGCGCAGTCATATTGTGATCCGGGTCGTTCCAGGCCAACCCGAGTGCTTCCCACCGGCGATTTGCGCCTTTTGTCGAAGCGTGCTTGTTGCCGACATCCATGTTGCCAGGAATCGCGAATACGGGAAACGGTAGCGTATCGAGATCCTCGCGTGCTTGCCGATATTCGAATTCATGAGTATCGCCGTCGCGAGTTAAGTCGCCACCGTGGATCAGCAAATCGGCGTCTGAGCCAGCCATTTGACGTTTAATCGCCGCCCAGCGTTGATTGATCGCCGGGCGAAAACGGTACGACCGTGGAGTGCCCATGTGGCTGTCATTGACGTGAAGAAACGTCCAAGGATCAAACGATTTGCTCATGGTGCACCTGAATGAGATACTACCCAGCCGAGGGACCGACGTTCAATGATCGGATTAACAACGCGATTCGTATTTCGAACACGGAAAAACTGCGGCAGGCCAATTTCGAATGATTTTCCGTAGTCAGATGAAAGAATCACCGGATGGTTTATTCGAAGGCCTTCTTCGATCTGCAGCTTCAGTTTGCGGACAAAGTTGAGGAGCTTTCCGGACTTTCCTTCGAGCGCGTACTCCTCGATTACACGAATCTGTATGTGCGATTTGGATTGGGCCGCGACTTTGATGCGCGGCATGCCATTTGGCGGGAGTACCTGGCTGGTCTCGGTGAGACCAATGACGAACGCGAGTGGACATATTCCTTCTACATGAAACGGGCCGATGCAACGACCGAGCCATCAGTGGTGGCAACATTCGGCTGTTTTTCCTATGCGCTGTTGCCCGAGTCTCGCATTCGACTTCATTTTCAAAATATCAATGCAGAAGGGAACTCATCCCTTCACGCGGCCTATCAAGGGAAGCGACGTGCGGAACTATCGGCCCTATTCGAACATGTGCAACGGACGCAGCCAAAGCACGTGAACGTGGTGGGGGCTTCGTGGTTGTACAATCTCGAAGCGTATCGACGACTATTTCCGGATTCATACATCTCGACATCCCGAGTCCTCGACAATCGGTTTCGATCGATGCCGTTGTGGGGGCAATTCCTGGATCGGCACGGGTGCGTCAAAGAGAGCATGACACGACCGTTTCTCGAGAGGTTGGCGCGGCAGAAAAGTCTCGAGAATTTACACGAATGCTTTCCTCTTCAAGTTATCAGAGTCGATGCGCCGGTTGAGGAGTTCTATGCCTTCTATGGAATTTCGAGCGAGGCATAGCACGGGTTGTCGTCGGTACCGCCTTTCAAAACATGAGTTCTCACGCGATTGGAGCCGCTCACAGGACGTCTCTGAAAATGACAAGTGTAGAATTGTGATGAATTGCGTCCGGACTGTTGTTTTCGACTCGTTGTTGAGCCTATGATCTCAAAACCTCAAGCATCTCGTCACAACCGCCAGCCTCATCCGAGGCAACTCTCAAGCAGCCACCATGACTTCAAATGGTGGTTACCGAAACTGCACATCATGATTGGAGCTGCATCGATGATCACGCATCACAAGCGAGTGTACGTCTTATTCTCTGCGATTATCTTGACGATCGCTTGTTCCCCATCGGTTTCGTTGACCGACGAAATTGATCGCACGGTATTGCCAATCCAAGAACCGACACCGCCCACATACAGTGAGCTTGATGCTCGTAATGCAACGCCGCCTCCGCGATTCGAAGTCAAGGCTCCGGCGGCTGCGCCGAATGTGGTGATTGTATTGATCGACGATATCGGCTTCGGCGGTCCGAGCACGTTTGGTGGCCCTATTCAGACGCCAACGCTTGATCGTCTCGCGAAGGGTGGCCTGACCTACAACAATTTTCACACAACGGCCCTGTGTTCGCCGACACGGGTGGCGCTCAAGTGCGGCCGTAACCATCACACGGCAAACGCCGGCTCGATTATGGAGACGGCGACGGCATTTCCTGGAAATACTGGGCAGATTCCCAATAGTGTGGCGCCACTGGCGGAAATGTTGCGGCTCAATGGCTACAGCACTGGTGCGTTCGGAAAATGGCATGAGACGGCTGCTTGGGAAACGAGCGTATCAGGCCCCTACGATCGATGGCCGACTCACCAAGGATTTGACAAGTTTTATGGATTCATCGGTGGCGAAACAGACCAATGGTATCCGTTGGTTTACGACGGCGTGACGCGCGTGACTCCACCGAAAATGGAAAACTACCACTTTACAACCGACATGACCAACCAAGCCATCGGGTGGGTCAAAGCGCAACAGTCAATGACGCCGGACAAACCGTTCTTCGTCTATTTCGCAACTGGAGCTGTCCACGCGCCGCACCATGTGCCTCGGGAATGGGCGGACAAATACGACGGCAAATTTGACAAGGGGTGGGACCACGTACGCGAAGAGTCGATCAAACGACAAAAAGCGATGGGAATGATTCCGGCTGACACGAAGCTGGGCCCCAAACCAGAAGACATCAAAGACTGGGACGCGTTGACGGCGGACGAGAAGAAGTTGTTTGCCCATCAGGCTGAAGTCTTCGCGGGATTCCTGGAGCAAACCGATTACGAAATCGGGCGTCTCGTCTCGGCTATTGAAGACATTGGTGAAATGGACAACACCCTGTTCATCTACATTGCCGGTGATAACGGCACAAGTGCCGAAGGCGGTTTTGTCGGCATGTATAACGAGATGACCTACTTCAACAATGTCACCGAAAAGGTCGAAGACCTTCTGCCATTGATGGACAAATGGGGTGGTCCTTATACGTTTCCACATATGGCGGCCGGTTGGGCAGTGGCATTCGATTCGCCATTTTCATGGACCAAACAGGTGGCGTCTGATTTCGGCGGGACGCGCAATGGCATGGTCATTCATTGGCCGAATGGTATTCAGCAAAAGGCAAGTATACGGTCGCAGTTTGGACACGTGATTGATATCGCTCCCACGATTCTCG
>JANQRQ010000032.1 GCA_028284485.1 Planctomycetaceae bacterium
TGGCAATCCCCCGGCCTCGTCCGAGGCAACCGCCGGGACGGTTTGAATCCGCTCGTTGAATAGATCCCAAGTCAACGAAACTTCCTGCGGGAGGCTTTCGATTGGATGGACAAAAATGATGCCCAATGTGGCCGAAGTTGTCTCCAACGGTTCGGGAGGCTCGATAATCCCAGTGGTTTTTAAGCTGCGACGGATGAAGCTAATTCGGTCGAGCTGCCCCTCGATCTGTTGTCCGTCGACAAACAGCGGGTTTTTCGACGACAAAAAATCGACGACACGCGATTTCAGTTCTTCCTGCTGATCGACAGGGATGATATCTCTCCCCCTGAAATCCAGGTCGATCCACTGCTGCAAATCACGTGGCCGGACAACAATCTCCTGCCGAACTTCGTAAGGCTCGACGTAGGTGAAAACTGAGAGCGGCGCTTCGAACTGGCGGCGGAGGTTGCGGTGTTCAAAGTGAGAGTACCAGGGGTCTTCCCAGTCGAGGTAAAGTGTCGCCGTGGTGGGTAGGTAACGAAAGTCGTTGATGGGCAGTCCGTCGTGGTAGCAGACAAATCCGATGGTCGCCGCGCTCGACTCGCCGTCCGATTTGCGAGGCGGCTGGATCGACAAACTGGCCGGCATCGAATCGAATCGGTACTCCAATACAACGTACAGAACAAATTCTGCATCAGCCGGCTGCGGAATCAAAGGCTCCCCAGTCACCTCATCACGGACGATTCGGCGGCGAACCTGTGTCTCCTCGACGACGCCCGAAAGCTGCATCCCGTCCTGGTCTCGCAAAACGAGTCCCTGTCCACCGGTGAGGAATCGCTTGGCTCGTTCCTCCGCAGTTGTTTGATCTTCACGAATTCGAGTGTATACCTCATCAGGCAATAGGTCCGAAAACGCCGCCATGTCGGCTGGACCAATTTCGAGTTCGACCCGGACGGCTTGCTGGTCGATAAAGAACTCGGCGATCGTAGAAGCGTACATCGCCTGCGTTTTGACAATTGCATCGGCATGCGCACGGGGTACGAAGGCACACATGCTCAACAGGATGAGAATCGTCGAAATTTGTGGATGCATGCTGTCGAACCGACTTCACTTTCGAGTTAGCAATTCGTGCTGCAGCGTGAGGAGTTGCTGGCGTCGTTTTTGGGACTCGTGGGCATACATGTTGGGCTCCCAACTCATGTAGCACAACATGAGCCGGGTGCGGATTTCTGCTTCGAGACGATTGAAGCCAAGTTGCTGGAAAAATCCACTAACGAACCGATTCCGCCGCGCATAGACATCTCGAACGACCTTGCCCACCACCGGGTCTTGATCGGCCCACGCCCGGAACGCAAGTTCGTATTCGTCAAGCCGGTGTTCGCGAACCATTTTCATGGCCGCCAACAAGGCCGCAGCCGCATCTCCATTCTGGAATTCGGGGTTGTCCACGACCACATCGGTATAAAAGCTCTTCCAATGATCCAGCATTGCACTCTGCAGATCGCCGCGATCCGTAAAGTGCCAGTAAAAACTCCCTTTGCTCACATTCAAATCTCGCGCTAGTCGCTCGACCCGAACGCCCTGGATGCCCTCCTCGCGCAAGACAGATAAGGCTCGGTTCAACCACTCATCGCGGCCAAGTGAGTTCTTCTTCATAGGGAAGTTTCCATACGCTGGCGTATTGACAATACAATATCCTATGGCCAAACTCTAGAGCGTGCCCGAAATTGATGTCGGGACTTTCGAATTGATTTCGACGCAATTCACTGTGCGCTAGCCGCGTCAATAAAACGAGAAGTGGTCTCGTCACCTCCCTGGGACACTCATCTTCTTCCTGGGGAATTGCATATCTTAACGCACGTTCGTTCGTACACGAATTCGTCGGCATCCGTGCCAAAGTTGTACCGCGATCGTCTTAAACTGGAGCACGCATCATGACTCGCATCAGACATGCCGGACCTTCCGTACTGCTCATCGCCTTTGTGGCCGGTGCCGTCGGATATTTCCTTGGGCGGTCGAAGGTACCCGAAGCCCACAACGCCAATGCTGCTTCTCAGACCTCTGCAAGTAATCAATCTGGTTCAAGCGAAAATACACAGGAAGCGATATCCCCGGTGAAGGCACGATTGCCTCGAGATACTTACTACCCGAATACCGAGGATTTAGCTCCGGATGAAATGCGCGTCATCGCGTGTGGCACAGGGATGCCCACGACACGGGCATTTCAGGCCGCCGCGTGCTTCTTGGTAGAACTCGGTAACGGCGATAAGTTTCTATTCGACTGCGGCAGCGGTTCCGCCGAACGGATTTCCTCACTGCAAATCCCGTACAACTTTTTGGACAAGGTCTTCATTGGTCATTTACACACCGACCATTTCGGGTCACTTCATGATTTGTTCATCGGCGGAGCCTTGATGGGGCGCAATGTTCCTCTGCGAGTTTGGGGCCCCAGTGGTCCCACGGACGAGTTGGGGACCGCCTACGCACTCGACCACATGCGGAAGATGCTTGCCTGGGATATCGCTTGCCGTGTCGGAAATGTCGATCCACGCGGCTACCGATTAGAAGTCGAAGAGTTTGACTATAAGGGTGAGAATAAGGAGATCTATCAGGAGAACGGCGTCACCATTCGCTCCTTCCCTGCGATTCATGGAATCGATGGCTCGGTTAGTTTCAGTCTGGAATGGAACGATCTGAAGTTCGTTTTCGGCTCCGACACTTACCCGAACAAGTGGTTTGTCGAATACGCGCAGGATGCAGACCTTGTCATCCACGAGTGTTTTATTGCCGTCCCCGATTTGGTTGCCAAGATGAAATTCTCCCCCGAATCGGCGCTGCAAGTCGGCACACAGGTGCACACGGCACCTGAGGCATTCGGTAAGGTGATGAGTGAAGTCAAACCGCGAATGGCCGTCGCCTATCACTTCTTCAAAGATTACGACACGGCGGCCGCTGTTCATGATCGCATCCGCAAGACTTACGACGGGCCGTTAAGCCTCGCTGAGGACTTCATGGTGTGGAATGTCACCAAGGACGATATCCGAACGCGGATGGCCGTCACCGAGGAGCATACGTGGTCCCCGCCGTTGGCGAGCCCTGCGCAACCCCCGAGGCCCGACGACAAGCAGCGTTATGCAGAAATGCAGGGAATGTCGATCGAATCGCTCGAGTTTAGCGACTTCACGAAGTCCGGCTTCTTGGATGTCGATGACGTGTTGCGTCCCATCTACGAGGACGCCAGCAAGGCAATGGGACGAGAATTCCCGTATCCGGGCGACAAGTAGGGACTGAGGGCATCGTATTGACCTCAGTGGCCAGCCAGCAGAGCATCGCTCTGCTGGTCAACAACGGCCGAAATAAGGACTTTGCCCGTTTTCGACGCAGCGTCTTAAACCGCCAACAGTCTGGCCGGTTGTAAGCGGTACCCGAATCGACATACGGGCAATTCCACATTGCCCAGTGGCCCCGAGCGAACCAGTTAGGATTTCCTGTTGTCACAAATGGTGTTTTGTTACAAACATCGAATGGAACAGGTTCAGCCGTTATAGGACAGACATGGAAAGTTATCGAACCGGCCCAGAGACGGAGAGGCTGCAGCATCGCGCGATCATAATCGATGATGCGGAGGCATTCTTCGCGCTCAACAGCGACCCCGATGTGATGCATTACACCGGCGAACCGCCGTTACAGTCGTTGGACGAGGCCCGAAATGCAATTTTGACTTATCCCGATTTTGAAACGGTGGGGTACGGCCGTTGGGCCTGCATCTTGAAGGCCAGCGGCGGGTTTATTGGGTTCTGCGGACTGAAATACCTGCCGGAACTTGATGCGGTCGATTTGGGATATCGCTTCTTTCCCGAGTATTGGGGCAGGGGTCTTGCCACCGAAGCTTGCCGGGCATGCATCGAGTTTGGTTTCGAGACGCTGAAACTCGACCAGATTATCGGGCTCGTGCTTCCCGAGAATGCGGCATCGATTCGCGTGTTGGAGAAAGTGGGGATGCAACTCGCGGGCGAAATCACCACCGAGGGCGAAACGGCATTGCGCTACGAGATTCGCCCCGACGATCAAGCGATCGTTTGAGATTCGGGGATACTCATTCTCGTCAGAATCTTGGCCAGTACTAGAACGGTTTACTTTTTCTTGTGGGCCTTCTGGCTCGTGGGAGCTGGCTATCGTGGAAAAAAACACGATTGTCGCGGCCACAAGTCAGCGTATCACGCTGTAAACAGAGCTTGATATTGCTGGCGGATTGCCTCGCGGACGAGATTGCCAGTGCATTCAACATGTGTAAATCGATACTTTCATTGCGAGGCTCGGTGGCGCCATTCGGCATGGGGAAGGGCCGGTCTGCCGAGGTTCAATACGAAGATTTCGCATTAAATCAGGTCCCATGGTTTTCTGGCTTCTCGACCGATCAACTTGGCAGATTCGGGAGCATTCATCGCGTCTTCATGCTCCGCATCCCAAATGATCTTTTCCCCGGTACGACAAGCGATATTGCCGAGATGGGGAAGAATCGAAGAGCCATGGCCGATTTCCACATCGGCGACCGGCCGATTGCGAGAGCGAACGCATTCGATGAAGTTTTGAGTATGCAAGTAGGTCGATTCATCCGATCGACCATCGGTGGGAGATGCCCGAAAGAGTTCCGGCGTGACTTCTTCTGGCTTCAGCCGATCGGCACGGGCGCCTGGTTTCAGTTCCGGATAAAGTTCGAATCCCAACCGGTCGGCGAAAACCGCGCCTTCGGTTCCGTACAATGCCATGCCATGGGGGCGGTCATGCGTTCCCAACATCAGGTAGTACGGCCGGCCCGGCGTCCGATAACCCGAGCCGAGGCGATTCATCATGCAGCCTTCGTAACTAATGACGAGGTCGTCGTACTCGAAGGTCATCTGCACAACATCGGGATCTTCGCTGCCATCGTGCACTTCGAACCGCCGGCCTGACGCGCTCACCGTTTTCGGCGACTGGTTATCAATCGAGAGGGCATGCCGCACACTGTCGAAGCGATGCGTTCCGTAGTTCGTGGCAATCCCGCCGGCGTAGTCCCAATACCTGCGGAAGTTCCCGTAGCGATTCTCGACATAGGGGACCATGGGAGCGGGCCCCACAAAGAAGTCCCAATCGAGCCCAGCAGGAACGTTTTCGGCAGTCGACTTCAGCGGACGTCCCGGTGATGAATTCTTGAAATTCCAAATCCTTACGTAGCGCACATTTCCGATCTTGCCGCTGCTGATGATTTCGCGCATGGTCTCAAAGTGCCGTGCGGATCGTTGTTGAGTTCCCGTCTGTACGATTTGGTTGTACCGGCGAGCGGCATCGACCATCGCACGACCCTCGCGAATGTTGTGAGCCAATGGTTTTTCGACATAAACATCTTTGCCGGCTGCGCAGGCTAGAACTGTCGGAATGGCGTGCCAATGATCCGGAGTCGCCACCAGCACGGCATCGACGTCGGTTCGATCGAGAATTTCGCGAAAATCATTATGCGCGGTGCACGTTCCGCCGGCCCATTCTTTTCCACGCAAGCGCTTTCGTTCGAAGACATCGCACACCGCGACGAATTCCACGTTGGGGACTTTTCTCATCCGCTCGGCGACATACCGCCCCCGACCGCCACAGCCAATGAGTCCCACTCGAACTCGTTCGTTGGCCCCGACCGCTTTGGACGTTGCCAAGGCAAGCGTCGTACCCGCCGATGCACCGACAATGCTGCGTAAGAACAATCGTCGCTTCATTACATTTCTCCCATCGTGTGGCTGATGTATGAGACAGGAAGCATCCGGGGCAAAAACGACTTAGCGCCGTTCTTCAGATTCTATTCGCAAACACTCCCAAAGCTCAAATCGGAATGTCCGGCAATCGTTTCTCGGAGCCCTCCAGCGTTCGACTCAGCCTTGTACATACCGGCGGTAGTGTCACCGTTGCGTCCGATTGCAAAGCTGTGAAAATTCTCCAGACGACCGCGAACGTGTTTCAAAGAACGGCGCACTGAAGAATTCAGCATCTCGCCTTTCAACATCGACCGCCGGACGACCGAGGTGTCGCAAATCGACTGGCGGAATACGTTGTGCAAATGGTCCGCAAACTGGATCAATTTGAGCGAGGCGGGCGTTTTCACCCCCGTTTGCGTTCGGATCGCGAAAAACCCTCAATTGCGAACGGCGAGCTGGGCTCGCGATTGGATTCGCGCGTAGAAAAAGGACCCAAAGTTGCGACTTTGAGTCCTTGGGATCGAGTGCG
>JANQRQ010000035.1 GCA_028284485.1 Planctomycetaceae bacterium
CTTGTGCCGCATCGCCGCTGCCCGCAAGGTAAACTCTCTCGCTGTGAATGTGATACTCTCTGCGGAGTTGGCAGACTGCTTCAAAGATCTCCGCTTCGAGTTTATTCAACATTCGCCCATCGGTCGGTGCCTCGTGATGTTCGTCGGCTGCAGTGAATTCACCTGCATCGGAATCGATGGAAATGGCCAAACCAAAGTAATTTCGATCGCTGATCTTGGGAGTTAGTCGGACGGCGTCGTATTCGTCATCATGTGGCGCACAAAGCCAAACAATCAGCGGATACGCGTAGTTGGGCTCGTAGTTGTCGGGAACAAACACTTCCCAACGGTCGCTGGCCGGAATGGTTTCGACACCGGCGACCGGCGCAAATTGGTTCGTCGTCAATTCCGGCCAAAGTCGGTTGGGTGCGTTCCAATGCTCTGACAGTGGATTCTCAGCACTGCCAAAGTTCTCGGGCAATTGGGATCGCTCCGACCAGTTCTCTTGGAAAAAGTGGGGTCTCATAGATTTCGACTCTCTAGCGAATCGGCGAGATGAATTGTTGACGGACGACGACTTGTTCCGGTGTACGAAGAACTAACTTCACTCTGGCTGACATCGGACAACGGAAAATACTTGCCGGGGCATGCCGTTGCTTTCACATCACCATGCCCGATGACTCGATCACTGCTAATTTGGTACTCATTTTTCAATACGCCGACGAGTTGTTTGACGGCGCTAATCTGTGCGGGTGTCGGTGGTTGTTCGTCGAAATTTCCGATCAATGCAACGCCGATCCCTTGCTGGTTGTATTCCGAGATGCCGGCGTGTGCCCCGTGCATTTGTTCGTTCCAACGAAATGTTGGCTCAATCTCGCCGTCGCCCATTCCATTACCGTTACCAATTACGAAATGGTATCCGATTCCCAGCCAGGCATTCCCGGCTGAGTCTTTGCGGTTGCTGTGTGCATTGTGGATTGATTCAACCGTCCCACCGTCAGATGCTGTGTGATGGATCACGATGTATTGCCAATCGCGTTCGTCGGCGACCGGCTCCCACGGATTGGTGGGTTGCGACGGGCGTTCTTGCCAATCGTTGGTTTGGTATTGTTCAGGATCAACTTCAATTCGCGTGATACCACGCGAGTTCAATGTCGGAGCCGCTGAGTTCAAAAGCGGCGCCACCGGAGGTTCGTAACGAGTTGCAGGGACCATTGATCGCTCGGGGACCATCGCTGCCGAAGGCAGGCACCCGCTCATCAACACGCCTGATGTCGATGCCGCTGCGATCATGAGAACGGTTCCTCTACCGAACAACGTCGTCCTCCGTGACGATCATTCCGAAAATCATCCAGGCTATTCAGACAGCCTGATTTTACAATTCTGACAACATAGGCGATGGAATGTACTGGTGCCTCGAAAACGTGTCAACGGAGGGATGAAACCAGTGATCAAATGCTTGTTTTCACATAGGAATTCGCTGTTAAGACGTCAGGAATCGGACCGTTTTTCCGGCGAATTTGAGGCCGCAAACTTCCCTTAGTTTTAGCACTTTGCGTAATCGATGCGTTGAACGCAATTTTTGCCGATATTCACTGAAACCAGCCTTGGGTCCTAAAGTTACCGGCATTTCCGCCGCATCGAGAGGGAACTCGAACATGGCGAATCGCCGATGATTTCGTACAGAGCGACGGGCTTTGGCACGTGGCCGTACCTCGTCCATATGAGCCAACACCATCGGGCAAAATACGATTGCCGCAGCAACGAATCAGTGTAAGACGCTGTTGTCAGGCCGCTGGGTCGCCAGTCGCGAATGCGAAAACGACGGATGTGTTGCCTACCTCACAGACTCATTCTGTGGAATGGGCGATAGTAAGAATGTGCTGGGCCTTTCCCTTCGGATTTGGCTGAGACCGAAACGGTTGCTGCAGGCCAGGGCTCCCATTCATTTCATGTTCACGGATGAACTCGAATTAAGAACCAGGAAGGTTCGTAAGATGCGCCAAAAACTTTTGTTGCTACTGTTTGTCTGTTCCACCGCCGCCGGATTCGTCGGATGCCAATCACGGGGCGGATGCCCGAGCTGTCAGGAGAGTATCAGCCCTGCTTATGCTCCATCATACGAATCAATGCCAGGCGGTAGTATCCCCTCGACCCCGCCCATGCATGGCGGATCCGGTACCCGCTGATCATTTCAGTGGAACGCGACGCCGAACAGACGATGACACGTGGCAGAGCTACTTCTTACAATGAGGCGCTTCCCGGCGGGACTCGATGATAGCAACGTCGCTTGAGGTATGACTTTGGTTGTTGCGGAAACAACAACTCGTAAACGCTCGGTTTGGTCGACGCCACGATTGTCGAATGTGGTTGTCATCATTCCTGCGCTCAACGAGGAAGATTCGTTGCCGCTGGTCCTGAATGATCTCCCTGAAGTCGGCGACGTTATTGTCGTGGATAATGGTTCCAGCGATGCGACGGCAAGTGTCGCCGTAGCCGGCGGGGCGTCTGTCGTTCACGAGTCGCGGCGGGGATATGGCGCCGCATGTCTGTGCGGACTCGATGTACTTGCCGAGAGGGTCGAGCGGGGCGATCCGCCACCCGAGATCGTGGTCTTCTTAGATGCTGACTACAGCGACCATCCCGACTTGTTGCCCGCTCTGGTCGAACCGATTCAATCGGGGACGGCCGATTTCGTCCTCGGGTCGCGACTGCGTGGCCAGCGGGAACCGGGCGCGATGCCTCCGCAAAGCCTCTACGGAAATCGCTTCGCGTGTTGGCTGATGCGCCTATTGTTTGGCAGCCAATATACCGATTTGGGGCCGTTTCGGGCTATTAGTTATCAATCGTTGCTGTCGCTTGGTATGACCGACTGTGACTTCGGTTGGACTGTCGAAATGCAGATCAAAGCTGCTCGGCAAAGATTGCGGGTGCGGGAAATTCCAGTTCCCTATCGCCGACGAATCGGAACCAGCAAGATCAGTGGTACAGTTTCCGGGACAATTTGCGCAGGCACGAAAATTCTTTACCTGATCGCGAAATACGGGCTCGGCCGGTAATCGGCGATCAACGCTGTGCGGTTGATTCGTCGACGCGAGCGATTTACTTTTTCTTGTGAGCGTACCTGGCTCGTGGGAATTGCCAATGATAGGACAAAACGCGATTGTTCTGGCCACGAATCAGCGTAACACGTAGTAAACTGACGAGTTCGCGGGCATGGACGGAGTTGCTTCACCGTATCAAAACGCAGAGTGTGGCCGACGCCATCTGCGGTTATTGATCGGACATGGACTTGTGCTGTCCGTCTTGACCGGCGTGGTCGCCGCGTTCGCCCCACGGTTTGCGTTTGGCGTTCCAACGGTTGAACGGCCAATTCTGGAGATGCTGGGTTTATTCGGGGCTGCATTCGTTGTTTACCTTTCCGCAGTCCGCCTGGCTGTGCGTTGTGGCAATTCGCCGAAAGCGCTGGCGATCATTGGCGGATTCTCACTGGTTCTGCGGGCGATTCTCATTCCGACCGATCCGATTCAGGAAATCGATATCTACCGCTATATGTGGGATGGTGCCGTTACCGCAGCGGGGGTAAATCCTTATTCGTTCAGCCCACAACAAGTACGCGCGGCCGAGGGCTTGGCTGACGTGCCGGAAGAATTACAAGCGCTTGTTGCGGTAAAGAATCGTTCGCAGTCGCTGTCGGCGATTCTTGATCGTGTCCATTTCGCCGAACTTCCGACCGTCTATCCGCCCGTCAGCCAGTTCGTCTTCGCATTGGCGAGTCTTTCGACACCCAGTCATGCATCAGTGGGAACACATCTCATTGTCATGAAGCTGTGGCTCGTCCTATTTGACATCGCAATAATTGCGGTCCTTTTTTTGATACTCAAGCACTGCGCCAAACCGATCGGTTGGGCAGTTGCCTATGCGTGGTGCCCTTTGGTCGTGAAGGAAATCGCCAACAGTGGGCATCTCGATTCGATCGCGATTTTCTTGACAACGGCCGCGGCCTACTTGGCGCTCAACGCATTTTTCCCCCAACGAAATGCCGCATCCGACGGCAAAGGGCGGACTGATCATTCCATGATTCTGGCATTTGGTGCCGCAATCACGCTGGGGTTGGCCGTGGGGGCAAAACTTTACCCGATCGTTCTCGTTCCGGTGTTCATTTCAGCCAGCCTTGCAGTGCTGGGATCGAAAAGGGCGGTCGTTGCCACGGGAATCGGGGGCGTCACAATTGTTGCCGTTTGTTCGCCGATGTGGTTCGGACCGAGTCCGCATGACGAACCTTCGAAGCAAGTCACGTCGGCCGATCTCCAACCGCTCGTCGCTTCAGACAGCATGCCGACTCCGCCAAGTCCGATGGAGCAGGTCGATACGACCCGGCAGGAATCGGTCCGAAGCCTTAAAGAATTTCTTTCGCGATGGGAAATGAACGATCTTCTATTCTCGATCGTCTCCGAAAATCTCAAGTCGCCGACAGCCCAAACGGGCGGTGTCGAGCCATGGTTCGTCGTGCTTCCCCAGTCATTTCGGGCTGATTGGAATTCCGCATTATCGAGATGGACCGGCCTCGCAGTCCCTCACACATCGTTCATGGCAACCCGCGTCGTCACGATAGCTGTCCTGCTTATGCTCACAATCGTTTGGTGCCGTCGTCTCTACCAATCGCCGAGTGCATACACGTTTTTGAATGCGACGTTCCTGACACTGGCCTGGTTCTGGATGCTGTTGCCAACACAAAACCCCTGGTATTGGTGTTGGTGCCTGCCGTTCGTTCCATTCGCGGGAAACCGATTGTGGTTGCTGATGAGCGGTTTGGTGTTCCTTTACTATTCTCGCTTTTGGTTCGGATACCATTTCGGGGAGACGACTGTTTGGGGGACACCGTATCGGGGTGCACAGTTCTTCGACTTCGTTGTGCCGTGGGTGGAGTTTGCCCCGTGGTTGATAGGCCTGCTGATAACCGAATTGGTTTATAAGCGTGCTTGCCGGCAGGTTGATTGCGCGAGCGACGAACAAATATGAGCAATGATTGAAACGTTAGATCGCATTTCCAAATCAATTTCAAAACCCTCTGATGCTTCGCACCGAAGCTGAAAAAAGTCTCTAGAATAGGCACATCCGGGATTTGAAAACGGTTCTGATCGATTTGCGATTGCCCCTTTAAAAACGCGACGATGCCATCGCACGCCTTGGTTCGCCCGTTGACCATGGTGCGACTTCTTGCGAGAATGAGAATAGAAGAGTTATCATTTCACTTTCGCCGGTTCCGGTGAAAAGTCATTCACGCAATGCATTGACTGGAACTCTCAATGGCTGAGTACAGATTGAAACGGGCCACGGAATGGCTGCCAGCGATGGGATTCATCATTGCGGTCGTCGTCGTCTCCCCACCACAACTTGCGTTGGCATTGGGACAGGCGGAATCTGCGACTCACAGCCATCAGCCGGTCACTGTTGATGTCGGCCCCATTATCAGTCGCATGCCGGTTTCGCTGCTTCAACCTCGCCGCGTTCTGGCTGCAGAATCGGGTGATATTTTCATTGCCGATTGGGCTGCCGGCGTCGTCATTAAACATCGGCTCGACGGAGCTGCCATCATTGTTGCGGAAAATCTGATGGAGCCGGCGGGCCTGGCCATGGACGCCGAGAAAAACTTGTACGTCTCCCAACATACGGCGGGCCTCACAGCCGAAGGAACCGTCGTCAAAATCACGGCGAACGGAGAGCAAACGACATTTGCGGACGGCCTCACGGGACCGACTGGATTGTCATTTGGTCCCGATGGCCGACTCTATGTCGCGAATTTTGAAGGGAATAACATTCTGCAGTTATCTCCCGATGGTCAGCACGTCGTTGTCGCCGATGAAATTCCCTCTCCGGCCGCTTTGGCTTTCGATGACTCGGGTGATCTGTGGGTCGTCAACACAATTCCCGGGACCGTCTCCCGTGTATCGATCATGGGCGAGGTCGTCGTTGTAGCGGAGGGTTTCGACTCCCCGTCGGACATTGCCTTCGATCGCGAAGGTCGGCCTGTGGTTACCAACTTCGGTGGAAACGAGCTGTCCTACATCGACGCCGACTTACAGCCGCAGACCTACGCGATCGTTCCGAATGAGACGGTCGCGTTGACGTTCGATCACGATGGCAATCTGTTGTTGCTGAATTGGAAGCTAAGGCTTCTGATCAAGGTGACAACCAAAGTCTTTATCGACTGCCCGCACTGCGACAAGCGAATCCCGCTCAAGCTGAAGACGCGGCCAAAAAATCACGCGCCCGTTCTCTCCGATAGGCCGCTCATTTAGCGTTCAAATGGGCTCAATCGACTGAAAATAACCAGCCTGGCACCAAATTCGAAACCAATGCCGCAGGCTTTGTGCCAGATGGTCGAGTCCCATTTCTGTCTGCCCGGCCACCGATTTAATCGCTGCTCCGATTGTTGAACCGTTGATGATTTCGTTTAGTAACTGGAATTGAGTTTTCGATAGCGTCTCTCGTCGCACAACGTACTGCCGCCGAGTGACCGCCAAGAATGTCGGGTCGGCATTCGGGACGGGTGGCTCCTCACCCCGCCTGACCGCCGATGCATACTCATGCACGGGAAAGCGAAGCTGCAACACTCGCAGGCATGGGACCGAAATTAGGCGTGAATTCGCCCAAGCGTTTGGCGAAAGAGTCACGAAGTCATCCGGCTGCAAGATTGCCTGGTTCTCACTTCCTGGCCCATCGAAGATTTCGCAGTAATTTCGCTCGAGAATTGCCAGGTCGATCAGAAAATCCGGCCAGTCGATTTGAGCATCGCTCGTCTCGCTGTCGGGGCGCGTTTCCTGCAGATACTTCGGGAAATCCTTGCCAAGGTCCGAAAGCGTATAGCTCGTCGACGGATACTTCTGCAAATATCCAATAGCAAACTGGTCGAATAGTTCCTTTCCCAATGCATGAACCAACGCCGGATACTCTGCCTGCAGGCATTCTGTGAGCCTTGCCAAATAAGCATTGCTGTAGATGTTTAGCCGCTCGATGCTGGTAAGCGCCTTGGAACGCGACACGACCGCCTCGACTGTTTGGGGTGTCACCGGGATTTGTGATTGGGACTCCGGCGATTCGATGCCTGCATTGACTCCGGCTGGATGGACGATCGCATGAAACATCCAACGCTGAATCTGGTCGAGTGAATGCTTCGGTTGGCTCATTCTGCCTCCACCGAAACGTAAACCGCCGGATGGGGGACTGCTTCTGAATTCGGCGACGGTTCGTTTGACTCTGGAACTGCTGCCGAATCGACCGATTGGCTACCGTCGATATACTTCTGCGCCTTGAGGACCTCGGCATGTAACACAGGGAATGGCGGAATGCTGGCGTCCCATTCCAGCAATGTCGACACGCCCCCGGTTAATTCATGGGCCAATCGATAAAGCTGCCAAACGGGATCGATCACTTCGCCGTCGTGGGTGTCGATTAAGTGAGTTCGACAATTGGTATGTCCAGCGAGATGAAACTGCACGACGCGGTCCCACGGAATCGAGCGAATGTAATGCTCAGCGTCAAAGTCGTGGTTCACGCTGGAGACATAGACGTTATTAACGTCGAGAAGCAAACCGCAGTTCGTCTCATCCGCCATATGCGAAATGAACTCCCATTCCTCCATCGTGGAGTCGGCGAACGTCACATAGCTGCTGGGGTTTTCCAAAACCAACGGCCGCTCCAAATGATCCTGCACGATATTGATCCGGCGGACGGTATGCTGTAGCGATTCCTCGTTCAGGGGAATCGGCAATAAATCATGACCGTTTCGGCCCGCCACTCCCGTCCAACAAACGTGGTCCGAAATCCACCGCGCATTAACAACGTTGGCGAGCGCCTTCAGCTTGTCGAGATAATCGATGTTGAGCGGATCCGTACTTCCGATCGAAAGCGAAACTCCGTGCATTACGATCGGGTAACGGTTTGCAATCTGTTCGAGCACATATCGCGGCCGACCTCCCGAGTCCATGTAGTTCTCGGAAATGATTTCGAACCAATCGACGTCTGGTTGGTGTTCGAGGATATGGGAATAGTGGGCCGAGCGCAAACCAACTCCCAATCCCAAATGTGGATGTCCCAAACGAGACTCAGCCATCGGTATCACCGTTTTCAGCGACTGATGAAACAAAAGAACCCCGACGAATCCCATCATAAGTGGGACAGTCGGGGAAACTCAAACGGCAAAAGTGTTAGCGGATTGTACCGGAAACAGAAGCAACGGTGTCCGGCGCGCAATCGGTTAGGCCTCAGGAGCTTCGCCGAATTCTTTGCCGGCTTCGGTCATCTTCTTTTCAAAGGCTTCTCGTGCTTGCTTCCAGGCGCCACTGTCAGCCGCCATCGGAACGGCACATTCGCCTTTTCCCTTGCATTCGTTGATGCCGGCTGTGGACCCACACCCACCAAGTCCTGCGCAGGTATTCTTTGCATGGCAGTCATGAGCGGCGACTGTGGCACACGTTCCTTGCCCTGCGCAAGCGTTCTCGCCGCTTGCTCCTTGGTCTTTGCAAGCATTGAGACCGCGGCACGCATGATCGGTCGATGCGGTTTCGTCACCACCAGCATCGCCACCTTCGGGGGTATCGCCGCCCCCGGCAGGAGCCGCACCGCCACTCTCTCCGCCGGCTCCCGAATCCGAATCACTACTGCCGCATCCAACGGTCGCCCCAGCCATGGCCCCGCCTAATGCTGCCATTGTCAGCTTTGTAAAATCCCGCCGGCTTAAATCTATCTTTTTCATTTTGCTCCTCGCAGTTTTAAATGACCAGGGGATGCTCCTACGCGACCGCCCCCTCCTCGCGTCGATGCCGCCAACTGTTCAGCGTTGCCGACATCTTAAGTTTGGCTGCTAATGCCGAATTGATCTGTACGATATCTCACAGTCAGGTCGACTCGCCGTCAAGTCCTCAGCCGGTCTCGATGCATTTTCCTGCACTTCCTGTGTGCTGCTTCACAGACCAAAACCGCCCCATTTCCGATAATTCCGAAAGACGTCACGAAGTATGTCTCCTGCTGGGCGCCGGGAATGAATTTCACTGGATCACAATCAACTGTCAAGGAGGACAGCCGGATGAGACGCATGCGGAACGCACCACTTCAGAGAGTTTTTCTGTTCGGCATCGCAGGCATTGCGGCGGCCGTGGTCCTGTTTTTGACAATTCCTTCCGGGGTCGCGTCGGCCAAACCACCGCTTGGGAAGAGATGGAACGCTGCACAGCAGATTCCGTTGCAAAACATCGATCATTCGGCGTTTGATCAGCTCCTTCAAAAGTATGTCGATCATGATGGAAGCGTCGAATATCGAAGCTGGCAGCAATCCACGCAGGACCGACAGCTGCTGCTCGGTTACCTGGAACATCTCAGTCGGGCCGATCTGCGGCAGCAGTCCAGCCGACCAGCGATGCTCGCGTTTTGGATCAACGCCTACAATGCCATTACTCTCGAGGGCATCTTGCAGGTTTATCCCACGACGAGTATCCGCAATCACACGTCGCGGTTAGGCGGATTCAATATTTGGCATGATCTGCCGCTGTTGGTTGGCAATCAACAATACACGCTTGATCAAATCGAGCATAAAATCCTGCGAAAAATGGGAGAGCCGCGGATTCACTTCGCCATCGTGTGTGCCTCGGTTGGATGTCCCCGTTTACTCAACCGCTCTTACACCGCCGACGCGATCGAGCAGCAACTCGCCGAGAATGCAGCCGACTTTTTTCGACGTCCGAAGAATTTTCAGATCGAGAAGTCGCAAAACACGATCCGCATGAGCGCGATCGTTGACTGGTTCGCTGACGATTTTGGAAAAGATCAAGCCGAGAGGATCGCATACCTTCGCCCCTACCTGCCGGAAAACGCTCGACAGGTTGCTTCTAACCGGGCGACGAAGATCGAGTATCTCGAATACGACTGGAGTCTCAACGAACAGCCGCCACGTTCCCGTTGACCCCCCCACGTCATCGACAGATGTGTCGGGAATTGGTATTTCCGGAGCAATTCTTCATTCTGTTAATTTATTCCGGTTAGGCGGCTTATGCGGGCAATCGCCGACGGTTTTCGGCGGTTGCCCGTTCTGTTTTTGCAGGATACAGCAGGAATTCGCCCCAAGTGTAAAACGAATCACACAATTCCCATATGAAATTGACGATACCTCATTTGCACGATGTTACCTCCAAAGTCGGAAAGGGAGTTTCAGATGCGGATGAGACGTGGGCCCGTTGCCATTTCAATTCGCCTTTTTGTCTTGGCAGCCATCTTATGCACTGCAAATACGGAAACGAACGCTGCGCAGGTCGCTTGGCAGCGTGATATCCGAACAGCAGTTCAGGAATCCGGGCGGGTCAAGAAGCCGCTGATGATCAAATTCACCGCTTCATGGTGCGGTTTCTGTCACAAGATGATGAAGCAGACGTTTTCCGACGAACGCATCGCCGAACATATCAACTATTGCTTCGTCCCGGTCTCGGTTGATGCCGACCAAGAGAAACCGTTGCTGGATCTCCTTGGTGTCGAAACGCTACCCACGACCCTGATCGTCACACCGCAAGGGAAAGTCCTGAAAAGGATTCAGGGCTTCCAACCCCCCGAAAAATTCGCCGGACATCTCGCCGAGATTTGTAACCGGCGACCGGTGCAGGGGGCGGCCTACGGTGCGACTGCGGGATCGGCCAAACCACAAACCGTTCAATGTGCATTCGAACGGGTCTGTTTGCCCAGCGTTCTTGATGACCATGCACTGCGACTTGGTTCGACTGACCATGTCGTGATGTATCGTGGAGTGACCCTGTGCTTCGCATCTGTCGATCAGAAGCGCAAGTTCCTGGACAGCCCGCGAAAGTACTGGCCGGCGCTTGACGGTATTTGTCCCGTGACTGCAACTGATAACGGCGCACGCGTGCGTGGCAATCCCGAGATGGCCGTCGTTTACCGTGGTCGCATCTGGCTGTGTGCCAACGAACTCACGCGACAGCAGTTTGCTGCCAATCCTTCCAAGTATGCGGTCGAGTAGTTCCACGGCAGGATCTTACGGCGACGCAGAGTTGTCGTTGGCAAAAACGAAGTCGTTGCCTTGCGCTCCGCTGTGACAATCGATGCAGCCTTGGACGCGACCGGCGAGTCGCACATCGCCCTTCATGGCGACTGTTCCGTCCGGATTGTACTTCGCCCAGTACCAGTCGCCGTTTTGGCTGTCGTAGCCCTGAGACCGGTACATCACGGTTACGGCCATCAACGTCTTTTGGTCTTCGCCGTAATTCTCTTTGATGATCACAGAACCGTGTGGAAGGTTGACCGGATCGGCTGCAGCCGTGCGATTGATATACATTTTAAGGAAGGCGCCGTGTGGGCTTTGACCCGGGTAATAGTCCGCGCCCTGTCCGGGCCAGGGTGCCCAATTGCGATAAGCCGGTTCGCTCCGCAACAAGTAGCTCCAAAACTTTGACTCGAACGTTTGTTGCGCTTGAACGGTACCGCTGCTAGCCTGGTTCTGGATCGCGCCCTGATATTGCCCGCCTGCTTGGTACTGATTGCTGTATTGTGGATTGACGGTTCCGCTTTGCGCGCGTGCCGTTGAATGACGCATCCATCCACTGGCAATGAGACAGCAGGCAACAATGACAATGCTCAAAACAACGATACGCTTCATTGAAAATCTCCGAAAAGACAATCGTTTGGATTTCATTGTGCAAGTTGTTGTGGATGCTTGAACTCACCCCATAAGCGAGACAGATGATACGCGCCAAACGGGAATCGGTGTAATAGAAAAACCACCCGACAGGGGACGCTTCACATTGCGGTAGGAAGGGACGCCACGTGAACCTGTCGAGTGGCTTATTCTCGAGTCTTTGCTGTTACCCCCAAACCTCCCTAGGACAGGATGCATGGACGGGGTTTGGAAACTCAGTCGGACGGATCGATCTCAACTAGATATCCGGCCTTTTGTGGCTAAGAGACTGAGTCTATTGTGTGCGCACATGTTTTCTCAGTCTGTATGACACTTCACAGTCTTATCGACTCCCGTGTTCGGAGTCGGAAATCTCATGGGTCAGTCCATGGACGGCTTTTAACCCAACAGTCTCAGTTTGACCAAATCCGATGGCGCGGAAGGACTTCCGGCAGTGCGTGGGTTTGTAAATTCACTTCTTGTCCAGCAGCTCTGGATCGTCGGCTTGTTGCTCACCGTGATAAAACTGACGCATTAAGGGGCGGAATTGACTCATCAGCTTTTCATTGATGTCCAGTGGTGGTTCCGCATCATCGGGCAAAAACGACTCGTACGGATGCGACTTTGCGTAGTCGTCAAATTCTGCCCGAATTTCCACCAGCCGTTCCGGTGCGCGTAGCAAGTCAACCGCAGTGGCTGCCATCGCTTTTGCACCGGCATTAAGGCCCTTCCACGCGGCCGGCCCGTAACCGCAAGCCACGGTCGACCAATGATGTCCGCGCGCGCCGGGTACAGTACCCGGGAATCGCACAGTCGCGGTCGGCGCAATGAGAGTCACGTCTCCATGATCCGAGGAGGCCCCACCGGTAAACACAGCCGCAGGCTTTTCGAAGTTGCCGACCTTCGTCGGCATTCCCTTGACGGGCTGCCCCATTTCACCCTGAAGGACCATGGCAAACTCATGCTCTTCGGTGGTCCATTCCGGCATGCCGATCAGCTTGATATTGTTGTAAAGCAGTTCCGCCAACGTACGATTGTGATGCTGTTGATGAATGGCGGCAATCACTTGAACCTTCGCCAGCTTGGCACCCGTCGCCAAAGCGGCTCCTTTGGCACAGTTCACCACACGTTCGTACATTTCCGGCAATCGATCATCAGTATTTCGAAGAAAGTACCACACGCTCGCTCGATCGGGAACAACATTGGGAGCCTCTCCGCCGTTTCGCACGACATAATGCATTCGGTGTGTGTAATGCAGGTGTTCCCGCAAAAAGTTCGTCGCGACGTTCATAATTTCCACCGCATCCAGAGCGCTGCGTCCGCTCCAGGGATTTCCCGCACTGTGCGCCGTTTGTCCTTCGAACTCAAAAATCACGGAATACAAGGCGCTTCCATTCACGCCATAGCCCGTGGCAAATTTCGAGCTCGTGTGGTTATTGATCACGACGTCAACATCGTCAAACAGCCCCGCACGAATCATGTATGGTCGGCTGACCAGCATTTCCTCGGCTGGTGATCCAAACAGTTTTACAGTGCCTTCGAAACCGAACTTCTCGATCGCATGTCGCGTTGCAATCGCGGCGGATGTAGCGGCGGCCGACATCAAGTTGTGGCCGCAACCATGTCCGGGTGCGCCATCGACGACCGGGTTCTGGGTGGGCACGCGTGCCTTTTGCGAGATCATCGGTAACGCATCATATTCAACAAGAATGCCAATCACCGGTTTTCCCGAACCATAGCTTGCGACAAAGCAGGTCGGCATACCGGCCAGACCCTTTTCGACTGTGAAGCCTTCCTGTTCGAGCGTCTTGATTAACAGGGCCGACGACTTAAATTCCTGAAGACCCAGCTCCGCATACGACCAAATGGAGTCGGAGATCTCGCCGAATCTTTCGATATTGTCCGATTGAGACAACCAATCGAGCACGTATTGTTTTGCCTCGGTGACTTCTGTTCCGTCGATGTCTTGAGTTCGTCCGGTTTGGGGAAACAGTAAACCGACACATATGAGCCAGGCCAATACGCCGAATCGCCAACGCAACATAGGGTTCCTCGTTTTCGCTAACTTATCGGATTTCAAAACCGGACCTTTTCATTTTCCATCAGTCATTCTCCGACGGAGACGGTACCGGCATGGAACAGGTTGGCCGCCCTGCCTACGTTACCCACGAATTCCATGGTATCGTCGAAAAGTCGCTGCGGCGAGTTTTCGTTCTGGGTTGCCTTCGACGCAGGCCAGAATCTGAGTTGAATTTTCCGAGCAACGAAATATGCACGGCTTGTGCCTGGAATCGGTGAAACGTGTGCAAGTATGACCCATCGGTTGCATCAAACATCGCGTCTGCGTGATGATAGATGGGCCCCAGTTTCATACTTGCGCGGTTGCCGAATCGGCACAGCGCCGAAAACTCGAACGACTGTTGAGAAAACCATGCCGAAGTGCAGACCCGCCGATGTCATGCCCGCACGATGCCGATCGCTTTATGGAGCATTCACCATTTTCGTCGTTGTGGTTGGAATGGCTGCCGTTCCGTTCCGGCGACTGAGCAGTGCCGAGATTCCGGCAGCGTCTACCGCGACTTCATCTTCGGAGACTTCAATACCGGATTCCGCCATTCGCCCACTCGAGGGCTGCGCCTGGTTGGGTGAAGATGGAATTCGGGCGGCTTGGTTGGGGTATAAGCTAGTCGATGATGATATGGTCCGCCGATTGAAAGCAGCTCGCATTAACGCGGTCTTCCTGACGCATCAAATGCAGGATTTGCTCGATCTCGATTCCGCAAAATGGGATGGAGACCAGCTACAAGTGGGCCACCGCGAAGTCACGCTGCAGCGGCTCATCGCCAATACGAAACGGGCTGCTAGCCAGGGAATTCGTGTCTTTTGGCTGGCGAATTACGAGTTGAATCACACGCTGCCGCACCTCAAACGTCTGGGTTATCAATCGGCGTTTACGGAGGGTCCGGCCCGATTCATCCGTCCAGGACCGCACGACGATGCGGCGGCACTCGATCGGACATTCTGGCTGGGAATGACCGGCGCCCATGGAGAGCTGGTCGCGCGCATGTCGCTGGAATATCCGATTGCCGGTGCGCTGTACGATACGGAACACTACGGCGGCGGAATCATGTATCTGCAAGGCTCCGGTTTTTCTGACGCGACATTTGAAAAATGGCTGACGTCGCGCAATGTCGACACGACGATCGAGAAAGTTCCTGCGGGGACGCGTTATGAGTATTTAAAGTCGACGGGTCATCTTCCAGATTATTTCGACTTCCTTGAAGACAGCGCCTATGCGCAGGGGCGGGAGTTGGCGTTGCGTTGGCATGCGATCAACCCACACCTCATCTCCGGGACATGGCCGTTACTCGATAGCTGGTTTTCGCAGGGCTTCCTGCGCGGTTTGGGGGGAGCCGTTCCTTCGTTGGGGTTCTCAGGCGTCGAGTACTACCATGGCTCCGAGCAATCAAAGTCGATGGCGGAGTTTTTCGAGTCGCGAAACACCAATCTCTACTACATGGCCGGGTTTTATCCCCCACATGCTTACACGTCACAGCAGCTCGGAGAACATGTCGAGCGAATTCTTGGGCAAACTGGCAACTACTGGATGCTCAGCCCGCAAGAGCAGCTCCGACAAGATGAGTATCTCGATGCACTGCGGACGGCGTACGAAAACAGTCACCCGGCGACAGATACCGATCAGCCGCCTGTCGATCTGTATTATTCGGTTCTCGACATCGACGGCGAGCCATTCCTGCAGGTGGAAACGAAATCCGCATCGCTTGACGGTTCGCCGTTACTGTCGTTGTATTCGAAACTGGGTGGGGCACCGCTTTGCAGCAGACTTTTGATGAATCGCACTGAGTTGGGTACCTGGATGGCGCGTGTCCCGCTATTACGACGCCTCACAAATAATCGGTATCAACCGAATGGGTTTCGCGCCGGCGTCGTTTACGAATTCGATCCGATACCACGGGAATATCAGTACGAAGATACGTACCACACAAAACTGACCGATGGCCGAGCCTACGGTTATTTTGGTACGACCGTTGCCTGGTCAAAGACAGTGAAACAATCGGCCGTTCTGTTTGATTTCCACCGAGAGTACAACGTTACTCGCGTCGAAGTGGCTCAACCAACCAAACTCGAAGACCGTCAGGGGGGACCGACTGAATTGCGCCTGCTGCTTTCTCGAGATTCCAAGGATTGGAGTCCCGCGCCGTCGTTTCGAACAAGCTTTCCCATTGCAGGTCGAGATTATTCGGAACCAGATGCCACGAAGGTCGACCTGCAAGATCCTCGTCACAGTCGCGCCTGGCTGTCCTGGGTCACGAATACGGGCCGTACGCCGGCCCGCCAAATCAAAATCGAAATGACGCGCGTAAGAAATAACAGCTCGATCAGCCTCGGGGAAGTCGTTGTATGGGGGATCTTCGAAGGGGAGGTGCAGGCGGCCCTGCACCTCAATGGCCGGCCGGCGACGGTCCGCGAGGGCAAGCGATGGAATGTCCCACGCCAAAGTGAGTAAGAGAACACTTCTTCGACGGCATCAGGAACGCGTCGTCATACGCGCGAAACCAGGAATGGGAAGCTGTTTAGTGCATTCCCAGAGTCCCGCCTCGGCTGCGAACGGCTGCTTACTTCGATTGCAAAGCAGTCCCTTTCTCCTGCCAATACTTGAAGAACGCTGCCGAGATGGCGCCGGCGGGTTCGGCTCCGTCGGCGTGCTCCTCAATCGTTCGGCCGAAATAGTGACTGATCCAACCATCGACCCGCGTGCTCGATTGATCGATGAATTCATCCAGTTCCTCGATGGAACAACTCAACGGAAAGATCTCTTCGACGACGATTGGCTTGCCGATGTCGTACACGGACAGCGCCTCGACAGCGCGAGGGACCTTTTCACTTTCCGGGTAAAAATGAACGCTGACAAAGTCGAGATGTTTTGCGGCGTCCGGCGAATAGAAGATCGGCTTGGCTCCGGGGAAGGGGAGCGCCCAAGGAATTACCCCGACGGTGACCAATGTATCAGCATCGTGTTTGCGAATGGCATCCACCATTTGCTTGACCCAGTCGGCAGCGATTTGATTCCGCGAACGCTGACCTGGATCGTTGCAAATCCGCTGAACGAAGTAGAACCCGTCGAGTTCACCCGCTAACCAAGGATGCTCACCCTTTTTCGCCGCCGTAATGACCGGTTCGTTCATCAGATCGTAGCAAAAGACCGCCGGGTGCCCGGCACACGTTTCTGCGATGGTCTCCCAGAATCGGGCTTGGACTTCCCATCGGTCTGCTTCGGATAGAGCATCGAGCCAAGGGGGAATGGCGTCGAGGTGGTAACAACCCAACCCGGTCAAATCGAGGTACAGGTGATGTTCGCGTGCCAAGTCCAGGATGCGCTTCAGCCGTGTAAGTTCTTGCGTATGGAATTCATCGCGCGATTTCATATAGGTTCCGAGTTGCAAATGCAGACGCACGACGTTGGCGCCAAGCTTGTGCATTTCGCGAAAGTCATTTTCGAGGCCCGCCCAGTCGTCCGCCCAGTATTCCTCGACGATTTGGCCGAATTCACCGACAAAATTGAAGCCCCAGGGAAGAAACGATTCACCCGTTTCAGAGAGCACAAAAGAGGAGCCATCGTCGGCCACTCGAATGCGTTGGATCGGTTGCTGGACCGACCGATCTTGTGCGGAGACGCAATCAGTGGCAGCCCAGATCGACACGAGAAAGCCGAATGCCATTGCGACTTGAAGCACGTGTCGCGGTCGGCAAGTGCCTTGATTTGGGTGCGGCATCACCGTTTGTTGCTGCCGATTGAATCGCAATTGCATGAGAACTGCTCCTGAATCATTGTGGTATAACGCCGGCAGGCCGTTGCGAGAGTCGCACGGCGACCCACGGATTTAGTAATCCCATATTCAAAAATGGGAGACTGTCTTGCCACGCAGTCACACGGCATTGATCATGTCAAAACCGAAATTCGCGGACAAAAGAGAGAGCGCCTTGCCCTGGAAATCGCGAGCCGCCATGACTCGAAAATAGACATCAACCTGCGAAGCGATGATCGTCAATACAACGAGATGATCACCTGAATTCCCTTGGCGACGACCTCCCGCCAGGCAAATTGCAGGTCGGGTGTACATTGTTCGTCGAATTCTTCGACGGCGCCCACGAGTGCATCGACCCAGGCGGGGTAAAACTCCGGTGAAACGTCCAAGTCGTGACGATTATGTCGCCGCCCCAGCCGCTCCAATTCTCGCTGCGCGTCGTGGTCACCTTCGGCAAACAGAATTAACTGATTGATGCCCGATTTCAGTAGGGAGTTTTGTTTCTTCATGTTGGTACTGGCGAACATGTTGCCGACCGGGGCCCGGTCCGCCAATCCGACATAAAACTGGTCGAAAAAGTCGTTACCGAATGCGCAGCATCGCTCGAAACTGGGTCGCACGATTAATTTGGCAACGATGGCAAGCAGCACTTGCTCTCGGATCTCGGAGGAATTCTCCCCCGAGTGTCCCTCTGCCAAGTCCGTTGTTGAATCCGTCATGCCCTTCCTCGAATGACCTCGGTCGATACCGCTGATCACATTGTCGAAGATTCGGCAATTCTGTCAACGTGGCGAATTCGGCGGCCGAAAAGGTGTGCGTTTCCCGGTGTTTTGGGAATTTACGGCAGCCGGTGAGTTGCAAAAACTACTTCAAGTGAGCAACGAAGAATTCCACGTTGCTAGCAAACTTGGTCGTCGCTCCGGGGTATCTTAAGTCGGCTTCCAGACCGAGGGCATCCATTTTTTCTTTCAGTGCAATGCCGAACCGTACGTGATGAACTTTCCAACCGTTGGCTCGTTCCCCCTCGGGAACTGCGTCGTCGGGTGACATGGAGTAACTCATAAAAATTGGCACGTCGTCTTTCGAAACTAGCGACAAGGCCGAAATCTCGCGGACCGTTTTCATGTACTGGTCTTTGGAATCGGCCCCCAACGATTCGTAAAAGTCGCGATGGGGTTGTTCGTAGCCGGGGATGTTCTTCGTCCACCATTCCACATTCATCGTGGTTTGACCGCCTGAAGTGGCAACCGCCTGCAGGCGAGTCGATTCGCGTTCGATCGGGTCGGCACTCCCCGGTTTCGCCATTTCGTCGTGGAAGGCCAGGTACATGCAAAGTTGCGCGCCGGCCGATCCGCCGAAGGCACCCATCCTTGTTTTGTCGAAATTCCACTCGTCGGCTTTCGAACGCAGCACCTGCAGGGCACGGCGACAGTCGTAATGAGCCGCCGGCAAAGGGTCATGTTGCACGAATCGATAGTTGAATGCCGCTACCGATATCCCCGCGTCCAACAATTCCTTGAGCGTCCGTGAATTTATGCCATCTTTGCTTCCGTTACGGAACCCACCCCCGTGAATGTAAACAACTACGGGAGTGGCAGCCCTCGCCGATGCCTGGTAGAAATCGAGTACGTTGCGCTCGTGAGGCCCGTACTGAAAGTCCTGATGAGTTGGTTTTGGCTTCTCTTGTTGTGCTGCCGCTTGTTGTAGCCCAATTGCTAATCCAATCGAAACACACAATGTCGCTCGTAGCGATGCAACAACAGTCATCGGGAACTCCTTGCTTGATGATCGACGATGAGAAGGTGAGATCCGAAGGACCGTTTCGTCTATCGGTAAATAACGCCCCAGCATGACGTAACGGGCACGTTTTTCATTCGTCGGCGCATGCAGCGCTCAAAATGATTGATCCGGGACATTCTCAGTTTGCCTAAACGCCACTCTTACCTTAGCCAATCCCTGCAACGAATTCCTGCAAAAATCTGATAGAGGCGTCGTACCGGTTCTGAATCAATTTCACCGCGAGGATATCGATTCAGTTTGTCAGCAAGCCGGCAGTTTGCATCAATTGTTCGAGCTTCGTTACGACGGCCCCAGGAACTGGAGCAGTCGGCGCACGCGGCTTCATCCCTTCAAACCCCAACAAAGACAAAGCCGCTTTGACTCCGGCCGCCAAGTACGGCAGCATCACTTCATCAATCTTTTGTATATGCTCTTGAAGCGGCTTGGCCTCTGCGTAGCGACCGGCCATTCCCTGCTGCAGCAATTCATCGAGCGCTGCCGGCCAAATGTTGGAAAACGCGGTTGTCGTTCCGTTACAGCCGATCAAAGTTCCATGCAGAATCAGGCTGCCGTTACAGATCCAGAATCGTCGATCGCGGGTGATACAGCGGCGAAC
>JANQRQ010000048.1 GCA_028284485.1 Planctomycetaceae bacterium
CCTGACTCGAATCTCCGCCACGATGTCGTCGAACTCATTCACCGATTCGAATTGCCTTAAGCGGTCTTCGAGATCTTCGGGAATACCGAGGCGTGCGCCATACCAGGCCGCAAATTTGCGGAACAGCATACAACTGTAATCCCCATGTTGTTCCACCATGAGGTGAAAATGCCGCGAAAGAAAGTCGATTTGTTCTTCGGGCGTTGGTTCGACAGGTTGATCGCTCCCTAGAACGGCCTGTTGCAACTTGCGAAAGATCCAGGGGTCGAGCATTGCCCCGCGCCCAATGGCGACCGCTGCACATCCGGTGAGGCGCCGCATTTGGAAGGCATCGTCGACGCTGCGCACATCGCCGTTGCCGATAATTGGAATTCGATCGACGGCTTCGACTGTTTGACGAATTCCGTCGATATCGACGTTGCCGTGAAATCCCTGCTCGCGCGTTCGGCCGTGAACAGTGATGGCTGCCACTCCAATCCGTTCAAACTCGCGTGCTAAGGCCGGTGCAGTGATCGAATCGCGATCCCAACCCAAACGCATCTTTACGGTCACCGGAATATCAACCGCTTCGACGACACTCTGCACGGTTTGGCAGGCATTGTCGGTGTCGCACATCAGTCGGGCGCCACCCCCTTGGCCGTTGATTTTCGCCATGGGGCATCCCATGTTAATGTCGACGCCCCCGTAGCCCTCGGCTTCGAGCCACTGGGCGGCTTTGACCAACTCTTCGGTTTTGCCGCTGAAAATTTGCACCGACAACGGCCGGTCGGTTTCAGAAGTTGCAATCAGGTCGAGTGACTTCTGGGTTTTTGAAAGCAAATGGGTCGCCTGCACTAAATCGGTCGTCGCCAGTCCCAAACCGCCCAACTCGCGCAACACCGTGCGAAAAGCCAGGTGCGTGTAGCCTGCCAGTGGAGCCAAAAAATAACGCGACGCGAGCAGCCGATTGCCGATTCGAATCTGCGAATCCTCATCGCAGGGCAGGGAAGCGCCGTGTCGATTGGCGATCGTTGCTTGTGGTTTATCCAACATCAATTTGCAATTCTTCGAAACACTCCAAAAGTTCTCGCAAAGGCAGTCCGACGACGTTACTCACACTGCCCTCGACGTGCGAAACAAAAAGGCTCCCGGCTCCTTGTAAGGCATAGCCGCCGGCTTTGCCGCGTGGCTCGCCGGTTTCAATATACCAATCCAGCCAACGCTCGACGTCGTGAGTCATCGTAACGGATGATCGGCATAATCGCTGTACCGATCGATTGTCTGAAGTCGCGACAACGAGCGCCGTCGACGCGAAGTGGACCTGACCGGCATAGTATTCCAAAAACCATCGGCGAACGGTCGCTGCATACTGATCATCGGCGGGGGGTTGCCCCAAGACGATCAGCCCTTCCGATTCTTCGCCGGCAACGATGACCGTATCAGCGGCGATGACGGCTGCAATGGCCGCGTCGCGGTCAGACGTTGCGACGTTGTGCTTGCGACCTGCGAGTTGCGACATGGTGTCGTGCAATTTGTCTGACGCAATCTCGACCATGCGATCTTCAATCGACCGCCAAGTCGTCAGTCCTTCAAAACCGAGCTCTTCTGCAGACGTTGGTGGGACGATTTCGATGCGGTCCGGCGAGATGAGATGTCCCAATAGCTCGCGCCGCCGCGGGGAACGCGATGCCAGGACGATCTTCGATTTCTGGTGTTCAGATTCAGATTGTTCGGACATGACGTCACCATTATTGGGATTGGCTGAGAGCTTGCCAATGCTGCTTGGTTCCTGAGCAATCGACCGCCTCAGCCTGTGAACCTGTGTCGAGACTTGGTTAGAATCGATTCGTAAGCCTCGACTAAAACATCACGTTGAATCAGGAGCAGACAGATCGTGCAGAAGATTTCCGCGGCCGCCAGCACGTTTTTGACCGTTGTCGCGATGATTGCGACGATTGATTGCAGAGCCGATGAGCAGATTGAGCGGACGCGCCCCGGTACGGATTTGCCGCCAACCGTGACCGAGAAGCTTGATGTGGTCTATGCATCGAACGGAGCGAGGCAGATGCATCTCGATTTGTTTACGCCGAAAAACGTCGATGGGCCGACACCGGCGATCGTGGTTGTCCACGGTGGAGGTTGGCTCAATGGCGACAAAACCAAATTTCGGGCGATGGCAATCGCGTTGGCTTCCCGCGGCTATATCACCGCAGCCATCGAGTATCGGCTGGGCGGGGAGGCGTTATTTCCGGCGGGGATTCAAGACTGCAACGCGGCAGTTCGCTACCTGCGGGCCCATGCGAAGGAGTTACAGATCGATTCCCAACGCATCGGAGCCGTCGGCGGTTCGGCCGGTGGACACCTCGTGGGCTTGATGGCGACCGCGCCGCACGTCGCAGAATTTCAGGGAACAGGGGGCAACCAGGAGCAATCGTCGGAACTTCAGTCCGCAATTGTTCTGGCGGGACCATTGGAATTAGCAACCGGTTCCGTCGCTGACAAGTCGCGAAAAGATCCCGAAAACTCCAACGCCAACAAATGGTTCGGCAAGACGATTGATGAAGACTTGGAGCTATACAAGCGAGCTTCGCCATTACGGCACGTCAGTCGAGCAACACCACCGATTTTGTTCATGGCGGGAGAATTCGACTATCCCGAGCGAAACGAGGCCACGCGCGAGAGGCTGCGTGCATTGGGAATCGAAACCGGGATTATCGTGGTGAAAGATGGAAAACATGGTTGCTGGAATTGGGAGCCGTGGTTCACTCCGATGGCCGAGGATATGGATCGCTTCTTTCAGCGCACATTAAATTGAGGAATTGGGGATGACCTGTCAGAAGTGTCACAAAGCAGCAGGGGTGATGCTGCTTGTATTCACAATGGGCCAAACGGCCATCGCAGACGCTCGTGAATTTGATTTCGAAAAAGGGGACCGGGTCGTGTTCATCGGCAACACGTTTGCCGATCAACTGCGACTGCACGGGTACCTCGAAACATTGCTGACGACTCGACATCCCGAGCACAAACTCCGGTTTCGCATTCTGGGATGGTCCGGCGATACGCTGACGGTTCGTCCACGCCCGCTGAATTTTGGGGGACTCGATGAGCATCTCGGTCAGCAAAAAGCGAGCGTTATCATCGCCTGCTTCGGAATGAATGAATCGTACGACGGACCGGACGGGGTTGATGCATTTCGAGCCGATTGGCGCGCGTTTGTCGAACATGTCCGCTCGCAGCGCTACGACGGAAAGTCGCCGCCGCGACTCATCATGGTCTCGCCGATCTACCACGAACCAACACCGCGGATCGGGGACGCTCAACAGCATAACGCCAACCTCAGGCGCTATGTGGCTGTCATGGATGATGTCGCCCGTGAAACAGCCACGCCGTTTGTCGATCTCTACTCTGTAACAGAGGCGCTGGCAAAGGAAAGCCCGTCGCAACGGCTCACCAAGAACGGGATTCATCTCAACCTATATGGGTATTGGGCGGTCGGTCAACTGTTTGATAACACGCTCGCCAGCGATGCGGTATCGTGGCGTGTCGAGATTGATGCAAAGCGGCCGTCGTTGACTCATGCGACTGGAACAGAAGTATCCGGCCTCGAAGTCTCGGAACAGGGGCTTGCGTTTTCGGTTTCCGATCGACAGTTGCCGAGCCCGATTCCGCCAGCCGGCGCGGTCGTGCATTCGAGTTTAATAGCTCGCCAGCCGACATTGACGGTCAAAAACCTAAAGGCAGGCTCCTATCGCCTGCTGATCGACAACGAAGTCGTGGCGACCGCCGGACACGATCAATGGGCGGTCGGCGTTGTGCTGACCACCACTCCGTCACATCAAGCTGTCGAGACGTTGCGTCAGGCGATTGTGGAAAAGAACGCCAACTTCTTTTATCGCTGGCGCCCCGCCAATGCAGAATACGTGTTCGGCCGCCGGGCCAAACCGTACGGCGTCGTGTCCTTCCCGCCGGAAATGGAAACATTCGACTCGATGCTCGAGACGGCTGATCGGGCCATCTGGTCGCGATCGAAACCGCTTGCAGATCAGAAATGGCGCATCGAAAGAAGCGACTAACCAAACGGGGACATTGACTCATTTCTTGCTAAGAATCCAAGGTTGTGTGGCCGGGGCTGGACAGAGCGCAGCGAAGGAAGCCCCGGGATTGTTTGGACGGCCCACGATACCGGCAATTCACTTACTAATCGAGGTTAGAATGATCCGTCTTCAGTTACTGATTCTCGGTCCTCTGCTTTTCCCAATAGCTGCTGCGACATCGGTGCAGGCGGGCGATGAACAGTCGCCGCATGTTGTCATCGTTGTGGGGACGCATCATTACTCGCCGCAAGAGACAATGCCTAAATTTGCGCAGCGGTTGGAAGGTTACGGATTTCGGACGACCGTTCTTATCCCACCCGGCGATCCTGAGCACAATAAAAACGGCGTTGGCGTTCCCGGCTTGGAAGCACTGGAAGATGCTGATCTCGCCATCTTCTACATGCGGTTCTTGCAGTTACCGGCCGATCAACTGAATCGAATTCTCAACTATGTGAAGTCCGGCAAGCCGGTGATTGGACTGCGCACCAGCACCCATGCGTTCGCCTATCCGGAAGGCCACGAGTTTGAACGTTGGAATGACGGTTTCGGCCGCGATGTGCTCGGCAGCAAGTACTTTATTCATCTACAGGGTTCAACCGAGGTGGATATTGTGCAGTCGGCCCGCGGCGAGACGGTTTTGAACGGGGTGCCCGCCCGCTTTATCGACCCCGGAACTTTGTATAAAGCCGAGTTGCCGAGCGACGCGACGCCGTTACTCATGGGGACCGGAAACTCGCGCAAAGTTGGTACCGTGACAAATGCATTTGGCACTCATGAATTAAAACCCGAAATGAGTTGGCCGGTCGCATGGAACTGGAAGAATGAGTGGGGTGGCCGCGTATTCGCCACGACATTGGGGCATCCTCAATCTTTTGAGTTGCCTCACCTGAATCGCTTGCTGGTCAATGCGATTCATTGGTCACTCGATTTACCGCTGAACGCTTCTCAAGCCCGCTTGTCGGTAGAGCGTGCCAATCGACGACTGCAGCGTCCCGTCGGACTGCTGACCGACCACGATCCGGAAATCGAACGCCAATCGTTCAATTTGTTGCCCGGCTTCGAAGTGAATCTATTTGCCGCCGAACCGATGCTGGTGAATCCGATTCATATGACGTGGGATGCCCAGGGGCGGCTATGGGTTTGCTGTTCGACATCGTATCCGCAGGTTCAACCGGGTGAATCGCCGAACGATCAAATCATTGTTCTGGAAGATACTGACCAGGATGGGCGTGCGGATAAGTCGACGGTTTTCGCCGACGGGCTCTACGTGCCGACCGGTTTGGAACTCGGGGATGGCGGTGTTTATGTGGCGAATGCGCCCGATCTGTTGTTTCTGAAGGACACCGATGGTGACCTGCGGGCCGATGTTCGGGAAATCGTGCTGACCGGTTTTGCGACCGAGGACAATCATCACTCGATCAGTGCCTGGCGGTGGGGACCGGGTGGATGGCTTTATTTTCAAGAGGGAACGTTCATGCATTCCCAGGTGGAAACGCCACATGGACTCGTCCGCTTGGAAAACGGTGGCATCTTTCAGTTTCGTCCGCGCGATTTGCGACTGCGTGTTTACGCCGACTATCGCGCGTCGAACCCGTGGGGACATATGTTTGATCGTTGGGGGCAAGGAGTCCTGATTGACAACCCGAGACTGTACTTCGAGGCTCCGCTGACAGCCAACAGCCGCGCCAAACTCAGCTACGACCCGAGTGGCAGCGGGACGAAGCAATGCGGTGGGGAGTTTACATCGGGGCGGCATCTCCCTGAAGAATACCGCGGGCAGATTTGGACGAATCAATATAAGGCCCACATCGTTGCCCGCTATAAGCCGTCCGACGACGGAGCGGGATTTGCCATCAACGCGTTGGAACCGATTATTCAATCCGACAGCCCTAACTTCCGGCCTGTGGATATGAAGATGGGCCCCGATGGTGCTGTCTACATTCTAGATTGGTACAACCCGCTGATCGGGCATATGCAGCACAGCTTTCGAGACGAACGCCGCGATACAACACATGGTCGTGTTTGGCGAATCACTTATTCGGGGCGGCCGCTTGTGCCGCAACCGCAGTTGGTCGGTGTGCCACTCGACGAGTTGGTCAAGCACTTGGAAGATCCTGAGGACTGGACGCGTCACCAGGTGAAACGCGTTCTGTACGATGCCGATCCCACCGAAGCTGCCGCAGCGTTGACGAATTGGGTCGAACATTTGGATGAAAACGATTCCGAATTCGAGCACCATCGGCTGGAAGCGCTGTGGTGCTTTCAAACAATCGATGTGGTGAATCAAGATCTGCTACGGCGAGTGTTGACCTCTCGTGACTTTCGAGCGCGAGCCGCCGCGCTTCGAGTGTTGCGCTACTGGCATGCCGATGTTGACGATGCCCTGGACCTGTTGGCCCAGGGTGTGGCCGATGAACATCCCCGAGTGCGCTTGGAAGCAGTGCTGACATTGAGCTTTGTGCCGAACGCCGATTCGGTCAAGTTGGCTGTGCGTGTGCTCGACCAGCCGCTGGATCGCTTTTTGGAGCATGCTCTCATGCTGACGGTCGACGGCCTGCAATCGGAGTGGCTGCCCGCTTATCGAGCCGGCACCTTACAGTTCGATACCGACGATCATCGCGTGTATGCCTTATCGCATTTGATTTCCGACGAGTCGGTCCAGGTGATGATCGACTTGCTCAATGCCGGCAGCGTCGATGCGAAGCGACTGGCGGGGCCGGCCAGCGCGATTGCGCGGCAAGCGACAGCCAAACAGCTCGAACCGCTGGTCCTGACAATGTTTGAGCATACCCGCGAGTACAAGACGCGGGGACGTGAAGCGACCGATCCGGCAGCGATTACGATTGTATTGCAGGCCTTGAATCAGGCAGCACGTCAGCGCAATGCCGTTCCGAAAAACGGCGACCGCATGCTGGCCCGCTGCTTCGACGTGCCCGATGCTGCGACGCTGGTTGCCGCCACGAAATTGGCCGGTGCCTGGGGACTGCAACAAGAGAGCCGTCGCCTACAGCAGTTTGCTGCCGATCGAGACCTTGACCTGAGTATCCGAGTTGCAGCAGCGGAATCATTGGGAGAACTAAAAGGCCAAAACAATCGAAAGTTCTTACAAGGATTACTGCAGGCCGATGCTTCGGCATTGGATCGGTACTTGGGAGTCATTGGTTTAGCCCGTGGCAATGTTGCGAATGCTGCCGATGCCGCCGCTGAATCCTTCCTAGCCGACCCGGGCGATGCTAATCCTGCCATCGTCGTTTCCGCGTTTGTCGGTCGCCGTAACGGAGCCGAAGCCTTGGCGAATTCGCTCAAAGGCAAACAACTGCATCCGCGCGTCGTCGAAGAGGTCGGGCAGTATCTCATTGAAATCGGCGAGCAACATCCCGGATTGGTCGAGATCTTCGGTGGTGCGGTGACCGCCGGTTCATTAGAAGACCTGTTGCTGAAAGAGGATCCCCACGCATTGGCTGCCGAAGCACGCGAAAAAGGGGAACCCGCGCGCGGCGAATTGATCTTTCGTCGTGAATCGTTGGCCTGCATGAAGTGCCATTCCATTGCCAAAGCAGGCAACAGCCTGGGACCCGACTTGGCAGCGATTGGTTCGAGTTCGCCTCCCGACTACATTATCGATTCGCTGCTAAAGCCCTCCAAAGTGATTAAGGAATTCTACGAAAGCGTGTTAGTTGTCACGTTAGACGGGCAGTTGATCAACGGAATTCTCAGCTTCAAAGACGACGAAAAAGTTGTGGTGCGAGATGCGGCCCGCAACGGGCAAGAAGTGACGATTCCCATGGACCAGGTCGACCTGCTCGAAAAAGCACCGTCACTCATGCCGACCGGACTCGCAAACAAGTTAAACAACCGACAGGAATACTTGGACCTGGTCAGCTTTATCATGGAACTGGGGCGGCCCGGCGATTATGCCACGAGTGTGACCCCTGTCATTCGTCGCTGGCGCGTCGTCGGTCGCGACGATCTCCCTGCGATGGATACCGCTGCGGAAATCGCTGCGTTGGCCGACCGCGTGGTGATTTCCGGCAAGCCGGCCTACTCGTTGGTCAACGGCGAGTTGCCGTTGGATGAATTGGAAGCCGGCAAGCGGTTTCTCTTGGCGGTGGGGCAGGTCGACGTGACGCAATCGGGAATGGTAACTCTCGTTCTGAACTCAACGGGTGGTATCACAGCATTCGCCGACGGCCGTGCGTTCAACCGTTCTGGTGCGGAACTACGCGCGGGTCGGGTCAATCTCTTATTAGTTGTCGATCGGCAGCAATTGGAAGGCAAGTCACTGCGCGTGGAGATAAGGGCAACTGGCGATTCGGCGGCAGACTTTCAATTAGTTAGTGGACCCTAACGGAATTCTCAGTAACAATGCGTCCACAAGTTTTCGCTCGCTGCGAGTTGCGGAAGTTCTTTGCACGAGGAACATGACCTCATCTGATTCTCTGCCAGGCGGCCGGGACTCGACAAAGCAAACCCCGAAATCTCGGGCGATGCCCTCCAATCCTGTACACACAGAGGTTTTGAAAGATTCGTCGAATGTCAGATTCGTTTCGCGTGGGAGTGACCCGAGATTTTCTCAATCCGGATGGAACGTTGGGGTTCGGCGATATTGGCCTGTCGGTTTTGGACGAAGATCCTTCGATCGATTGGGAGTTTCTAGCCGAGAATGTCGACACGCTCCGCTCGGAACAGGTGGCCGATTACGACGCGCTGTTAGTTCTCAAGCCGCGTGTCGCCGAAGAAACCGTCGTCGGAGCGCCACGGCTTAAAGTGGTTGCGCGATTTGGAGTCGGTTATGACAGCGTCGATGTTGCAGCCTGCACCAAAAACGGCGTGTTACTCACCATTACACCCGACGGTGTTCGGCGGCCTGTTGCCGTTTCTGCCATCACGTTGCTACTGGCGCTCAGCCATAAGTTGCTCATCAAGGACCAGATGACCCGCGAGGGACGCTGGGACGAAAAGCTCATTCATATGGGTCAGGGATTGACCGGACGGACGATCGGCCTCATTGGTCTGGGAAATATCGGCCAGGAAATCTTAAGGCTGGCGAGACCGTTCGAAATGCGGGCCATCGGTTACGACCCTTATGCCGATGCTGCGAAACTGGCCGACCTGGGTGTCGAATTGGTTGATCTCGACGACTTGTTGAAGACAGCCGACTACATCGTGATTTGTTGCGCTTTGGTACCAGAAACGCACCACTTGATCGATGCCTCGAAAATCGAGCTCATGAAATCGGGAGCCTATTTGATCAACGTCGCCCGCGGACCAATCGTCGATCAAACGGCGTTGACGACCGCGCTCCAAGAAAAACAAATTGCCGGCGCTGCCCTTGATGTGTTCGAGCAGGAACCGGTAGACCCCAATGACCCGGTCTTGAAACTAGACAACGTCATCGTCACTCCACATGGTATCTGCTGGACCGACGAACTATTCTTGGGGAACGGGCAAGCCGCTTGCCGCAGTATTGTGGATGTGGCCCAAGGCCGCGTTCCGCAGTTTGTCGTCAATCGCGATGCGCTCGATCAACCGCAGTTGCGGGCCGAATTGAAAGATTAAATCGAACCTGGAAATCATTAATGAGAAACAACAACGTCAAAACTAAGCTGTACAACGGGGGCGTCTCGCTGGGGACGTTCATGTTTGAATTCAATACCACCGGCGTGGCCCGGTTGGCTGCGGAGGCGGGCGCCGAATTTGTCGTCTTCGATATGGAGCATACCGGTTGGAGCGTCGAAACGATCCGCATGCTCATTGCGACCACACCCGAGTCGACGATTCCGATGGTCCGCATCCCGGCGACGGAATACCACTTTGTGGCGCGAACTCTCGATATGGGTTCGATGGGTGTCATGGTTCCGATGATCGAAACGCCCGAGCAAGCGGAATCGTTGGCAAATTGGGCGAAGTATCCGCCGGTCGGTCGTCGCGGTGCAGCGTTTGGGATCGCTCACGACGACTACAGCGGCGGCGACATTGTGCAGAAGATCAACAGCGCCAATAGCGAAACATTGTTGATCGCTCAAATCGAGACAGCAATCGGTCTGGAAAACGTCGAAGCGATTGCCGCGGTCGAGGGCATCGATGTGCTGTGGATCGGTCATTTCGATTTGACCAATTTCTTAGGGATCCCCGGACAGTTTGACCATCCCGATTTTCATGCGGCTCTCAAGCGAGTGACCGACGCCTGCGAAAAACATGGCAAGATCGGCGGATTTATGGCGTCCGATCCCGAGAACGCCCGATCACTGATTCGGCAGGGGTTTCGCATGCTGGCCTACGGCGGTGATTTGTGGCTCTATCAGCAAACGCTGGCGAACGGGATTGCCGAAGTCCGCAAATCACTCGATGCGTAACATGCCAGTGAACGAGCCGCTTGGCGAATCGGCCGACATTGATTGTGGCATTCGTCGCGCGCTCGGTTATAGTGGAATTTCGATCCGCAACGACAACACGTTCAGACAATATAAAACTTCCTGCCTCGCGGTCACAAAGCATTGGCTTTGTTCAGACCGTACGTCGCGGGCATCGGCATGAGCAACTTGCTCTGTGAGTATCAACAACCGGGAGTCGCATCATGAATAGTAAAGTTCAAAATAATTCCCCGCTTCCAGAAGAAATCACGATCGACGAGTCGTATCTGCCACCGATCGCACGCCGATCCTTTTTGACAGCAGCAGCGACGGCCATCACCACGGCAGCTTTGGGACGCGACTACGGTCCTGGGGCCGAACCGGTTCGCTATCCCGACCCCGATATCGTCGAACTCGATCCTCGATTCAAACCGTACAAGTTGGGCAACACGCCGATTCAGCGGCACCACATCGGGACATTGTGGGCCGAAGGACCGGCCTGGAGTGCGGTCGGAAAATATCTGTTATGGAGCGATATCCCCAACAACGTGCAGATGCGTTGGCTGGAAGAAGATGGCCACGTCAGCACCTTTCGACATCCGGCAGGTAACAGCAACGGTAACACGTTCGATTTTCAGGGGCGGCAGATTTCCTGCGAGCACGGAAACCGCCGCGTCGTACGCTACGATCATGACGGCAGGGTTCACGAGTTGGCATCGTCGTATAAAGGCAAGCCGCTCAACGCGCCGAACGATGCGGTCGTGCATATCGACGATGGTGGGATCTGGTTTACCGATCCCGGCTACGGCAGCTTGATGAACTACGAAGGGAACCGTGGCGAACTGGAACTTAAGGAAGCGGTCTATCGGATCGATGCGCAGACCGGCAAATTGGATCTGGTGACCGACGACATCTACAAGCCGAACGGCATTTGTTTTTCGCCGGACTACAAGAAGCTGTACGTCGCCGACACCGGTGCCACGCACTATGAAGGCGTCGAGAAGGTGATCAAAGTGTGGGATATCGTCAACGGCAAGCGATTGGCCAATGGCAAAGTCTTTACATCGATGGAATTCGAAGGCCGTGCCGGTCTCGCCGATGGAATTCGAGCCGATGTCGATGGCAACATCTGGGCCAGCGCCGGCTGGGTCGGTGAAGGTTACGACGGTGTGCACATCTTTGCGCCGAACGGTGACCGCATCGGTCAGATTCGGCTGCCGGAGATCTGCGGCAACGTCTGCTTCGGCGGCACGAAGCGTAACCGGCTGTTCATGACCGCCAGCCAGTCGTTGTATTCGGTCTACGTCGAAACTCGCGGCGCGCATATTTCGTGACGCGTCGAAACGACCTCCGATTGCAAATGGTAACCCGACGCGTCAGCGAGGGATGCACTGGTCAAGGAATTGGGAGGGCGAGGCTTCTTTCGAGCCGCGAATTCGTGACGAGAGTGCAGCATTGCATATAGAGAATAGGTAACCCGACGCGTCAGCGAGGGATTTTGCGCATTCAACGTTATTCATGTGATTTCCGTGGATTCTATCACTCGCAGGCATCAAGCGCGGGAATACCTTTATTCCATCCGCAAGACTTCGACGTTGCCGATCGTGCCATTGTCGGTGTGGATCACGCGGTCACGGCCATCTTCTTGAAACCAGTTGTCGATCGCTGAATGCATTATACCCTCGCTCACGCGTCGGGTTACCTACGAGAATGACTTCGGTCGATCCCAGGAGAAACAGGTCGGATCACCAACAACGGCTTGGCTAATTCTGTGACCGATAATTCGAATGGTCATCGATCACGCTCTATTCGATCTTGTGCGATGTTTACATACTCGATAACGCTCTCGAGGCTATCATCGTCGAATATCCAGCGAATGCTGCCACGTTCAGCCCACCAGTTGATTCGCGTGAAACCGGCGCCTTCCTTAAGTCTGCGTGTGCACCAGGCCTTGATGTCTTCTCGAATCTTCTTCGGCGCGACATCTCTTGCGGTTATGACTGCATGCATGTGATTAGAACGACAATTCTTAGCGTGAAGAATCCAGCCCCGATGTTGACAGGTTTCGTTTAGCTGCTTCTCGACGATGAGACGCTCGTGTTTTGACAGGACGCAGGCGTCCTCCGACATTCGTGCACATGCCTCAAGTTCGAGAACAGCGTTCGGCAGCTGCCAACCGCGCCGATACTCGACCCAGCCGCGTTTGTCGCCGGGAAGCCACGTTCCATAGGTCGCGATCGTCAAAAAAAAGGCGATTGGATCATCAAGCATGACTGTTGGTGAAACGCAGACAATGGTGTACGGGTTCGTTGCAAATGGTAACCCGACGCGTCAGCGAGGGACGATGTCGCTTTTGCGTTGTGGGTGATTTGCGCGAATTCCAACGCCAACCGTTGGTTGTTGCGAGAAGCACTTTACTCAAGGCGCAAGAGTTCGACGTTTCCGATCGTGCCGTTGTCGGTGTGGATCACGCGGTCACGGCCATCTTCTTGAAACCAGATGTCGATCACACCCGTACCAGCGGCAATGTCGAACTCGGCACTGCTATTGTTTTCGGCAACCGGCTGCGTTCGAGTTTGTCCCTGCCAATCCAGGAACATCTTTCCCGCGCGCGTTGATTCGCCGCGATTAGTCGTCAATCGGTAGCGACCGCTTTGCTCGATCTGCACGGTCCAGCCATACGGCACGCCATCGCGATAGTTACCGTCCTGGTAGCGGGACAATACGGCCGGGTTTTCCGCGGCATTGCCCAGATGAATCAAACCGGGAGTAAATTCGCGCTCTGCCTGTACGCTGCGAAACCAATCTTCATAGTCAGCCGCCAAGCGTTTGACGACCTCAGGATGCGACGCCGCCAGATTGTTCGATTCACCCGGGTCGGCTTCGATGTCGTACAGTTCCCAAAACGACTCCGATGCGACGGAAAAGTTTTCATCCGAAAAAGTGCCGGGATTTCCCACCAGTTTGAATTGTTGTGTCATCACTGCACAGTTTTGGTACATCTTCGGTGTCAAACCGCGATGGCATTGAAAATGCAAAATGCGATCGGCGAGGTTACCCTGATCGCCGATTAGAGTTGGCAGAATGCTCTTCCCGTCATGCGAGACATTTGATGGAAGACCGGCCTGTGCAATGGCCGCCAGCGTCGGCAACAAATCGACATGGGCCGCAATCGTGTCGATCGTTCGGCCCGGCTCCAGCTGCGCCGGCCACTGCAAAAAGCAGGGCACCCGAATGCCTCCTTCGTACACGTTACTTTTTCGTCCTCGCAGGCCGGCAACATATCGCTGCTGCTGGGGGCCGTTGTCACCGAAAAAGATGACCAGCGTATTCTCCCGCAACTCCGATTCGTCGAGACGCTTCAGCAATCGGCCAATGTTGTCGTCGATGTTGGCAACCATGCCGTAAATTCGCGCCGTCGTGTCGTCGAGCCCTGCCCGCAGATAGGGTTCCACGTACTCATCTGCGATTTCCAGCGGTGTATGCGGCGCATTTGTCGGCAGATAGACGAAAAACGGCCGTTCCCTGTTTTCAGAGATGAACTCCAAAGCAGCATCGAAGAAGACATCGGTGCAATAACCGGTTGCTTTGACTTTTTCGCCATTGCGCCACAACAAAGAATCAAAATAGCTATTCGGTTTGTCGGGAGTTTGCCCGATACCGCCCGACTTGTGGATCAAACATTCTGCAAATCCCTGGTCCTGCGGGCGCATCGGATAGTTGTCTCCCAGATGCCATTTCCCGAAGATGCCGGTCGCGTAACCGGAAGCACGCAGAATTTCTGCAATCGTGATTTCATCGCCCGCCATCTTTGCTCCGCCACGCGAGGTATGAATCACACCTGTGCGGTAGAAGTTGCGGCCGGTCATCAAACTGGCACGAGTCGGCGCGCAAACCGGACTGCAATAAAAGCGGGTCAGTTGTGTCCCTTCGTTGGCGAATCGATCAAGGTGTGGCGTTCGGATTTGGTCGTTGCCATTCACGCCGACATCACCATAGCCCTGGTCGTCGGTCATGATCAGCACGATATTCGGCCGTTCGTTCTGGGCGGCGGCGGCCGGATGCACACTGCACACCCCCCCGTAAGCCACCACCGCTGCAACTACGACGACCGATCGGGCCGGCGCCAACCGGCTTGCGTCACGATGTAACCAGGTTTTGCTGCGATCGCATTCGGGCATGTTCGTCCTCGTGGTATGTCGCTTTGCTGACCGCACGGGATGGGATCGATTCCATCAATCTGTGCCGTGCCAAAGATGCCCGTTTATCTTGGGCGCTACGATTCTTGCAGTCAAATACGGAATTTCGCGACGACTGCTCACTTCGAAAGTTGAATCAATCGGCCCGTCTGGCTCGATTCGAGAATCGCCTGCGTCATGTCGAAGACCGGAAGCGCACAAGCGGTCGGCGCTTCATTCCCGGTCGACCCCAGAACATAGTCGAGAAAGCCGGCATCAGGATCCGAATCCGGCTCTAAGTCGGTGATCTCGCGGACCTCGTTGTCTTGTCCCACCCACAATCTACCGCTGCGCAGCATCAGGTTGGCATGCTCACAGTGAATATGCAGATCCTCGATGAACGATTCCGAGTTACCGATAAAGCTCATGTTGAGCGGCACATCCCCATCGAGCCGGGCGTTGACGAACGAAATGATCTCCACGCGACTGCCGCAGGGTTGGCTTTCCGCGTAAACGCGGGTGGGCATCAACCCTGTTACATAGAAGACGGCATCGATCTTGTGGCTGCCGGCGTCACCGACGAAACCGCCGACGTTGACCGCCGGGTCGTCACGCCAGGTTCCGTGAATCGTTTGCTGCCAGCGCTCGCCATTTTGCGAGACGACGGCTCGGATGGGTCCCCACTCGCCCGAACGGACTTCGCGACGCAGCGTGCGATACATCTGCCAGTACCGACGTTGATAAGCGACAGATAACGCCGGCCCACCCGATTGCTCCGCTTCGGTCAGCTGCACGATTCGTTCCCGCGTATCGGCCAGCGGCTTTTCACACAGCACATGCCAACCGCGACCTCTGCAGGACATCGTCTGTTCAAAGTGATCGGGCGTCGGTGTACAAATCACGGCCGCATCGATTCCGTCCGATGCCAGCAGTTCTTCGAAGCTGGTGTGGACAGCCGCATTCGGCACCAAATCCCTCCGCAAATCCTCGGCGACCGCTGCCGATGTGTCGTACAGGGCAACCGCTTTTCCGCGTCCGTCCGCGTGCAGCCGTTCAATGTGCAGCCGCCCCATGCGTCCGCAGCCGATGATGGCAAATCGCAGCGGCGTCTTATCAGCGTTCATGTAGTGACTCGTAAAAAGTTATCAGGCGGTTTGTTATGACGGTGATTCTGTGCCGTGGCGTTGGAGAAGTTGACGATGCCATGCCGTTCCTCGGATCGAATCTAGAGATTCCACCACCGAATGTGAACCGAGGCGGTGACTCCCGTGTCGGGTTGATCAACCGGTTCCGACATGCAAATCTCCCCTCGTTGTCACTCGGTACGCCGTGGCGTACACTGGATGACTTCTGTCGCTGCCCAGAATTTGCACGGTGCCGCGCTGTGAATCGCGTGGAAGCAAGCCTCGCTTGGGCCTGACCAACTTTTAAGAGACGAAACACGATGCAATTTGAAACTCGCTGTGTCCATGTCGGCGTCAACAAAGATTCAACTTACAATAGCTGCATTACGCCGATTTATCCTTCTTCCACGTTCCAATGGGACGACCTCGAAACGACCAAAGGTTTCGATTACACACGCAGCGGAAACCCGACCAGGCAGGCCCTGGAGCAAAACCTTGCCGCCCTCGAAGGAGGCATCGATTGTCGCGCGACGGCGACCGGAATGGCGGCGATTACCTCGGCATTGCATCTGTTTAAGCCGGGTGACCATATCATCGCCGGTAACGACATCTACGGTGGAACTTATCGTTTGTTTGCAGATGTCTATTCCGACATGGGATACAAGTTCTCGTTCGTGCCCATGACCGATCTCGACGCGATTCGATCGGCTGTGACTGACGAAACGAAGGGAATTTGGATTGAAACTCCCAGCAATCCATTGCTCAACGTGACCGACATTTCCGCCGTCACGGGTATTGCCCGCGAAATCGGTGCAACAACGGTTGCCGACAATACCTTTCTCTCGCCTTATTTGCAGCGACCGATGGAGCATGGCGTCGATGTGGTCATTCATTCGACGACCAAATATCTGAATGGTCATTCCGATGTTGTCGGAGGCTGCGTGATTACGAGCCAAGAGGATCATGCCGAACGCATCAGCTTTGTCGTGAATGCACTGGGTGTCAGTTGCTCCCCCTTCGACGCCTGGCTCGTGCTGCGTGGCGTGAAAACGCTCGGACCGCGGATGGAAGCCCACCAGCGTGGGGCAATGGCGCTGGCCCGAATGTTGGCAGAGCATCCGCGCGTCGAACGCGTTTACTTTCCGGGATTGCCCGATCATCCGCATCACGAATTGGCGAAGCGGCAACAAGGCGGTTTCGGGGCGATGCTCAGTTTTGATATTCAAGGGGGCCGCGAAGCTGTCGAGCGCGCGCTGACCCGCACCAAGCTGTTCCAACTGGCGGAGTCGTTGGGTGGCGTAGAATCACTCGTCGCGTATCCCGTGGTGATGAGTCATGCCACCATGAGCGAAGAAGCACGACAAGCTGCCGGAATCAGCGAAAGTACAATCCGCGTGTCGGTCGGCATCGAAAACCCCGACGATTTAGTCGCCGACATGCATCAGGCGTTAGACGCTTGAATACGCTTGGCGTTTGCCTGTCACGGTGACAATTCGGCGACAATATAATGCACGATATCGTAACCCGCTTCCGACAGGCAGAGGCCCCCGTGCGAGTCACTGCAGAACATTTTGCGCATCATATGGTCGGAGATTGCCGACTGCTTGCCTGTCACCGGGCATTTGACGAGCAAGAAGCGGTTACGGTACTCAACAGTGACCTCATTGCCGAGATCTGTTGAGACCGCTCGCGAGACTTCTTCGCGAATCCGTTCCTCGAGAGTCTGTCGCTGGGCCGGAGCAATCATTCTTGAAAGATATCGCGCGGGCAACTCTCGGGCAAGTTCTTCTCGCAATAACGCGAGTGCGGCAATGATGTTCGGTAGACAACCGCCGTAAGGCGACAACACCGAGTTTTGGGCAATGGGAATCGAATTCTTGTGCAACCGACGCTCATGGCTTGGGCGCTAAATGTGGTTGCGATGAATAATTGATCGGTCAGTCCTTTCTACGTTGACAGTCGTCAGTGACGTGCGTAGCGTGATTTGATGTCGAGTCCGTTGTAAGGAGTTGCCCATGAAATGCCGAGCGCTCAACATGAGCGGTCTGAACGTGCAATCGATTGTGATTCCTGGCCTGGCGCTCATTCTGATCAGCCAGACTGATTTATCGACAGCACACGCCCATGAAGGACATGTGCACGAACCGGTCAAGGTCGCTGATGAAGAGGCGCATCGCCCTTCCGCAATTCCCGATCGAATCATTTTGACCTGGTCGGGCGATCCGGCGACGACGCAATCGGTCACGTGGCGCACGGACGATTCGGTGGCACGAGGATTGGCGGAAATTGCCGTTGCCGAAGACGGGCCGAACTTTGTCTCGAAGTCGAAGTCAGTCATTGCCGAAACGACATCGTTCAAGAGCAATCTTGGAATGGCGCATTACCATTCGCTGACGTTCTCTAATCTGCAACCGAAAACGATGTACGTATACCGCGTTGGCGACGGAGTGAATTGGAGCGAATGGTCGCACTTTACGACCGCCAGCCACGAACCACAGCCGTTTTCCTTTGTTTACTTTGGTGATGCGCAGAATAACGTTAAGTCGCTTTGGTCGCGTGTCGTTCGCGAAGCCTATTCCGATGCTCCGAAAGCGGCCTTCATGTTGCACGCCGGCGATTTGATCAATCAGGCCAACAACGATGCCGAATGGGGAGAGTGGTTTTATGCCGGCGGATGGATCAATCGATCGATTCCCAGCATCGCGACACCGGGAAATCATGAATACTCGCGTCGCCGTGGCGAAGGGAGCCTCCTTCCGAAGAATATGCTGACGGCACATTGGCGTCCAACATTTGCCTTTCCCGAAAATGGTCCCGAAGGATTGGAAGAGTCGGTCTATTGGATCGATTATCAGGGAGCGCGCATCATCTCGCTCAATTCCAACGAACGGCAGAAGGAACAGATTCCCTGGTTGGAGCAGGTGCTTACAGAAAACCCGCAGCCCTGGACAATCATCACGTTTCATCATCCGATTTATTCCGCGAAAGCGGGTCGCGATAATCCCGAACAACGGGCGCTTTGGCAGCCAATCTTCGACAAGTATCGCGTCGATCTTGTCTTGCAGGGGCATGACCATACTTATGCACGCACGGGACAAATGGCCTACAACAATGTGCCCGAAGGGGCGGCAAACCGCAGCCCCAAAGCAGGGACGGTTTATGTTGTGTCAGTCAGCGGACCGAAAATGTACGATCTCGGCCGCCGTCCCTTTATGAAGCGAGTGGCTGAAGATACACAGCTTTATCAAATCGTGACGGTCGATGGTGCAAAGCTTCGCTACGAAGCACGCATCGCCACCGGACGATTGTACGATGCCTTCACCCTCAACAAACGGATTGGACAGACCAACGAATTGATCGAGCAGGTGCCGGACGCGCCCGAACGAAGACGAAACGCCAAGGCGGCGAGTTTGCGTTAAGCGTGGTGCATCAATGCGAACGGCGGGACAACTTGCGACGACCGATTCTGCGGGCAGCCACACCTGGAGGCAACGATGTGTCTGCACAGATCCACTTTGGATGATTATGCAGGCGTTGTTCGTCATATTGCTGACGGTGCCATTTTGCAACGCAGCGTTTGCACAAAACGCAAACCGTAATACGCACCTTGACCTCGGAGAAACCGGTTACGCGTCGGCTTCCGTCGCATCACAGCACGACGCCGATTACCAAACCGGGTTTTCGGTGGTGCTGGCCTTCGATGAGCCGCTTTACGCGCAGCACGGCCGGCTTGCGCGTTTGATCGCCAAGGGCGATAACCGAGTGATCTTCGATGAAACAAAACGTGGGTGGGTTTTGGGCTACGGCTACGATGGCTTCATTCCCAACCCCGGAAAGACGTTTCGCGGTGTGGTCAGCGACGGCGATGAAAGCCACCGCCTTGTTGTCGAAACGCCGATGCAGGCTCAGGGGCCGATTCACTTGGCCATGACGCTCGAGATGACAGAGAATCGAAGTGGCGACGATTCCCTGCCAGCCGCCGAACTCAAGTTGTACCTCAACGGTCTCCTGGTTGATTCTGCTGTGGTTGGAAGGTTTGTCGTGCCGATGCTTTCCCAAGCCGATTGGCCTCTTGAACTCGGATCATGGTCGATCGATCCGGTGACCTCTGGCACAGCCAATGTGGTCATGCGACATGCCAGTTTTTGGGACGTCCCGCTGACGGCTGAGCAGATTCACGAATTGGCGGCAGCGGCTGACCGAGACGACGATCGGTTCTACCCTGAAGGATGCGACACCTCCGGCGTCATCTCCACATGGAATATGCAGGAAGAGATTGTCAACGACGGAATCGCATCCCGTTCCTACGTGCGCGACGAGGAAGGGAAGACAGGCCTCGTGCGACACCCTACTGGAGAAGTGCCTCAGTTCGTCCTGGCAGACAAAAAACATCAAGACGATCTCGAGCGGCCCGCGAGAGAATGGTTTGTGAGTCCGCTTGCTCAGCGCGGCGCGTATGGAGACGAAACCAAAGCCAATTACGGCGAGCGCTCCAATCCTTTTAACGGACTTGGGGTGTCCCGCAACAAAGCGCCCGTCTACCGAAACGTCGATCCCGGAGGAATCGACTGGTCGAAGATTCAGCCGGGCGACACGCTGTGGGTGATGGGTGATCATTTCGCCACAAAATCAAAGGACGTCGCCACTGTTGCACAGGCGACTTACTTCATCGGTGTCGACGGAATGACCATCCGCATGGATCATCCAGACCAGTCGGGAACTTTGTACGGATACATGACTGGTTGGAATCGCGATTGGGGCGAGCAATCAGATGAGAACGGCGTGTGGTCGCTCTCAGAAGACGAAGCGACCGCTGTTAATCATATCAATGGACTCTATCTGCTGATCGATCACGACAACGATCCCGCGACTGCCGCCCAACCACAAAAACTGCAATTCATTCATCACAACGACGGACGCGGCAAAAAGACCTGGTCCGATACCGAGTGCGCGGCCCCATCGTATTCTCGTTTCGACGGACAGATTTTCGTTAAAACCGGCGATGTCCAGTCTCCCGGCAATCGGTTACTCGACAGCCGCTACATTCAAAACTGGCGGTGGGATTACCGGAGGAATCTCACATTCATCGGCTGCCGATTCGTCGGCTTTCAGCATGAAGAGGAATTGAACATCGTCGCCGATCGCCCCCGGTCGCACCGGCTGACTTTTCGAGACTGTCTGTTTACCGACCATTCCGGCCCGTTAGTCATTCCCCACGCCGGTAACGATCATTACGTTTTCGAAAACTGCGAATTCCGCAACGCCGGTTCGGGAGTTTACACACGAATTCGCAAAGGCCCCACTGGCACGGCCATCGAGGGGGGCGGCGATCATTTGACGGTTCGAAACTGTTACTTTCACGATATCGGTGACTGGGAGTTTCCCGATCAAGACTCACATGGCGTCGGGGTGCAATCGTCGAATCATTGTCTGATTGAAGATTCGACGTTCGAACGGACCGGTGCCGCCATCGAATTTTGGGCCTCGGATGATTCCGGATTGACGATGCACGACAACACGGTTCAACGAAATCTGATCGAAAATACCTGGGATAGACAGGACCGCAAGTACATCATCACGCTGGGGGCTGGAATTACCTTCTCGGGATCCAACCCGGACCGTCCCGGGCGCGTGACCGGCACGCGCGGCGGCAACATTATTCGGGACAACATCATCCGCAACACGGCCGGAAGCGGCATTCGGTCCAATAATCCTGATTCTCTTGTCATCGAAGGGAATACAATTACGCACTCAGGCCGAAACCAGCCCCATCAACCCGCGATTCGCATCTATCTCACTCAGGATCCATTGCGAGTCTGTATCGAGCGAAACAAAGTGATTGATCCGCACGGTGGTCTGTTTTTGATCAAAGCAGAAGGAGATCCGATCGAGACGGTCATCGATGGTAACCAGTATGAATTCACACCGAATTCGTCGCCGCCCACAAATTTATTGCTGTACGGCTCTGGCTCTCAACCGCTGCGGAACGTGACTTGGAAGGAGTGGCAGGTACTCGGCTTTGATACGAATTCCGATTTGATAACCACGTCTTCCGATTTGAAGAATGAGAAGTCACAGCCAAGTCCAGCATCCGAAGCGGATGATAATGATCGAAAGCGGTGACGGTCTAACTTTGATTCGGAGCGAGGATTCCAATCTCACTCAATTCCACGTTAGACTGGAATTGTTTTGAAAAACTGCACTCCTGCTTGACGATGCAATCCTCTTTGTGAATCGATACGCATACGAGAAACCACATGCAGCGAATTTGCTTAACGATCTTTTTGCCGATCATCGCGATTGTATTTCATATTGCTGGATCGCGGATTGCGGTCGCCGTCGAGCCCCAAGAAACCGATGCGTCCAATCTTCGCGTCCCGTGGACGACTTCAAATATCTTCGGCTCCCCCGATCCGCCGTTGCCCTACCGAACCGAGCAAATCTACGCTGATCTGCAGTTTAAGCAGCCGGTCGAAATGGTGATCTATCCGGACGACGATCTGAACTGCATCATCGAGCGCGAAGGGAAAATCTATCTGTTTCCACAAAACGGGCTGCAGCAGCGCACGGAATTCTTCGACGGGCAACAGGAAATCGCCGGGCTGACCGCCGTGTACGGCATCGCCTTTCATCCCGACTTCGCCGAGAACCGGATCTGCTACGTTTGCTACATTCTGGAACCGGGGAACCCCAAGGGGACGCGAGTTTCAAGATTTCATGTGACCGATACCGATCCGCCCCGCATCGACGCGGACAGCGAAACGATTCTGCTCGAATGGATTTCAGGCGGCCACAACGGCGGATCGTTGAAGTTCGGCCCGGACGGATATCTTTACATTTCCACTGGAGATGGCTCGCCCCCGTCGCCCCCCGACATTCACGATACCGGTCAAAACATCGGCGACCTGTTGGCATCGATTCTGCGGATTGATGTGAACAGCCGAAGCGGCGACAACGAGTACGGCATTCCCAACGACAATCCGTTTGTCGATACGACATCCGCCCGACCGGAAGTGTGGGCATACGGTTTCCGCAACCCGTGGCGAATGAGTTTCGATCGCAACACGGGGGAACTTTGGTTGGGAGATGTCGGCTGGCAGTTGTGGGAGATGGTCTACCGAGTCGAACGGGGCGGCAATTACGGTTGGAGCATTATGGAAGGCCCGCAAGTGGTCCGCCCCAACGCGCAACCGGGGCCGACGAGTATTCTCCCGCCCATCAAGGCTCATCCCCGCTCGGAAGCCGCCTCGATGACCGGCGGCTTCGTTTACCGGGGAAAGCGGTTTGAAGATCTGCAGGGAGCCTACATTTACGGTGATTACGTCACCGGCAAAATCTGGTCAATTCGACACGATGGAAACGAAATCACCGAACATCGCGAACTGGTTGATACGCCGTTCGCCATTATCGCTTTCTACGAGTTTCCCGATGGCGAGCTGGCTTTGATGGATTACAACACCGGCACGATTCATCAACTCGTGCCAAACGATCAGGCGTCAGTTGATCCCCAATCGTTTCCGCGCAAGCTTAGCGAAACCGGTTTGTTCTCGTCCGTTGCGGATCATGTTCCGGCGGCGGGCGTCGTTCCGTTTGCCATCAACACTGCACAATGGGCCGACCACGCCACCGCCGAGCGATTTGTGGCAATTCCCGGAACGGACACAATTCGGCTCATGCGGCCCCGCGAACGGGTCCCGTTGGAATGGGGGCAATTCCCGCCGAACACCGTGCTGGTCAAAACGATTTCGCTAGAAATGGAGCGGGGCAACCCGCAATCGCGACGCCGACTCGAAACTCAGATTCTGCACAACCGCGAGGTCACGTGGCGCGGCAATTCCGGGGAATGGTTCGGTTACTCCTACATTTGGAATGAAGACCAAACCGATGCCGAGCTAGCCCCTGCGGGCGGAGCCGATTTGAAACTCTCGGTGGCCGACGCCGACGAACCGGGTGGCGTGCGCAAACAAACTTGGCATGTTTCAGGTCGTTCGGAATGCTATTTGTGCCACAATCCTTGGGCCGGGTATCGGTT
>JANQRQ010000059.1 GCA_028284485.1 Planctomycetaceae bacterium
CCGTTGAAGTTCGGCAGTTACTCGAGTTGCAGCGCGAAGACGGTGGTTGGGCACAACTCTCGGGACTTGAAAGCGACGCCTGGGCAACCGGACAGTCTCTCGTGGCGTTGCATACAGCTGGTGGCATTCCGACGGATGATTCCGCTTATCGTCGGGGTATCGAGTTTCTGCTGAGGACCCAGTTCGACGATGGCAGTTGGTTTGTACAGTCGCGTAGCTGGCCGTTTCAACCATACTTCGAGAGCGATTTTCCCTTCGGGCGAGATCAGTGGGTTTCCGCGCCGGCCACCGCCTGGGCCGTCATGGGATTGGTCCTCGCTGTCGATCAGGAAGATGTTGTCCGCCTGAACGATTCTCAATTTGCTGAATCGACAGAGACAGGGCAGCGACACGCAGAACCCGACAACACACCGGTAGAATTGGTTGCTGCGGCGACGCGCAAAGTCGATTTCGTGAAGGATATCAAACCGCTGTTGGACCGTTCCTGCGTTGGGTGTCATGGTGCAAAAGATGCCGAGTCGAATTTTTCAGTGACGTCGCGTGACGCGATCATTCAGGGTGGCGATAGCGAGCTAAACGCCGTGCTACCTGGTGCCAGTCACGATAGCCCGCTGGTTCGCTTCTCTGCCGGCGTCGTGAAGGAAATGGAGATGCCACCCCTCAAAGCGCGAAAAAAATACCCGCCGCTGACATCGAATGAGATTGCTCTGCTGCGGGCCTGGGTCGACCAAGGCGCCATGTGGTCGGCCGAAAAATAGCCTTCACTGCCGGATCAATTGGCGAATGCGCGTATCAGATTCTATTGGCCGAGTTCCGGTTTGAACCAGCGTGGCAGGAACAGCACGAAGTCGGGAAAGAGGATCACTATGACCAATAGCGCCAGCATTGGCGCTAACACGATGGCGACATCTTTCAAGGCATCGATGATTTTGATTTCTCCCAGCGCACAGGAAATCAGCAGGCACAATCCGTATGGGGGAGTGACCAATCCAAACGCCAGGGAAATTACACCGATGATTGCGAAGTGAATCGGATGCATTCCAACGCTCTCTGCCAATGGTTTCAGCACGGTGCCGATCACGATAATCGCAGGGATAGCGTCGATGAACATTCCAACGAACAAGAAGGCAAACGCGATCAAGAAGCCCGTCCCAGTCAGCCCCGTCCCCCAGGAAGCCATCACTTCGACTAATTGCTGCGGTATTCGAAAGTAGGCCAACAACCAGCCGAATGCCGAGGCAGTGCCAATGCAAAACAGTGAAATCGCGGCCAGCCGAGCCGATTCGTAGAAGACCTTCGGGAATTGCTTCAGTCCGATTGACCGGTAGAATACCCCGCCCAAAAGTGCCGAATATATAACCGCGACCACCGACGCTTCCGTCGGCGTAAAGATGCCACCCACAATTCCGCCTACGATAATCGCGGGCGTGACCAAGGCAAAAAACGCGTGACCGGCCGCGCGCAGTAATTCACTCCACGAGGTACGCTCGTAAACCGGGTAGCCGCGAAGCTTGGCGTACACCAACACGGTTCCCATCATCAACAGCGCGATAAGCAGCCCGGGAATCACGCCGGCCAGAAACAATCCTGCGATCGAAACCGACATCAGCCCGCCCCAAACAATCATCATAATGCTCGGTGGAATAATGACTCCCATCACCGAGGAACAGGCCGTAATGGCGACAGAAAAACTCGAGTCGTATCCCTGTTTTTTCATGGCGGGAATCATCAGCGAACCGATGCCCGCAGCGTCGGCTGTTGACGATCCCGAAATGCCGGCGAACAGCATACTCACCAAAACGTTGACATGGGCCAGTCCACCAGGCAGATGTCCCACCATGGCCCGAGACAAGCTCACAAGTCGCTCAGTGATTCCGGCGGCGTTCATCAAATTGGCAGCCAGCAAGAAAAACGGGACGGCCAGCAAAATGAACGCGTTGTACGACTTCCACATTTCATTCATCAGCATAATGGGATCGAGCCGATCGCCGATGAAGAAGACCGGTACACAGGCGAGCCCCAGCGCAAACGAGACCGGAACGCGAAGTACAATCAGCACTCCGAACGTGCCGAACATTACTAACGCGACTTCGCCGGGACTCATAAGTTTGATTCCGATGGCTGGCTGCGGATCAATTCCACGTCGAGCGAGATTTTCTCCAGGAGAAAGAGGATCCAGGAAAAGCCCGCCAATGGAAATGAGATATAGATGCTCAGCATATTGATGCCGCTCATTTCGGATGTTTGCTTTCTGCCGAAATCGGCGAATTCATATCCGTACCACGCAAACACGAACGCCAACAATAGCATCGCGACATGCACAATCAGCCTGCCCGTTCCTTCCTCGGGTTTTGTTTTTGGGTGCGGCATCAGGTCGACATCGAAATGCGTCCCATCGCGGACGGCGACGATCGATCCCAGCATGACGATCCACACGAAACAAAACCGGGCGAGTTCTTCCGTCCAGATATAACGTGGGATGACGTCGATATGGCGCGAGGCGATCTGTATCGAAACTGGTACCAAGATGAACGCCATCAGCAGCGTCATGCTGAGTTTTAGAATCCGGTAATACAGATCGAGAAACGGTTTCACTCGGACACACTTTCCGAATCAATAGCAGCCGGGTGGCCGGGGCTGGACCAACGGGAAGCCCCGGATGGACAGATTGTCGTTCGTAGATTCATTGGAAAGTTGGCCAATTTCCGGGTTGCGTCCCTATGGCTGGAAGGCTACTCGATCTCTTTCACGCGAGCGAGTACGTCGACCGCCCCGATTTCCTGCGCATAGTCAGACAGCACAGGGTCGGCACGCCGTAACAGTTCATCTCTCGCGGTGAATTCGTGCACGTTCAAGCTGCCTTCTTGTTCGAGTCGAGCCAGGATTTCTCCATCTTCTGTCGATTCGATTTGCCGGCCGTAAGCGCCCGCCTCGCGTCCCGCCTTAGTGATGGCGTCTTGTAAGGCGGGCGGCAGTTTACGAAAGGTCTTGCCGCTAAAACAGAGTGGTCGGACGGTTATTGCGTGTTGAGTCAGACAGATTTCCGGGCCGACTTCGTAGAACTTCATCTGCTGGGTGCCGGCCGCTTCGTTTTCAGCCGCGTCAATGACACCCGTCTGCATGGCGTTGTAGACTTCGCTGTAGGCAATCACGGTGGGTGCTGCACCGATCGCCTGAAAAATGTCCGTTTGAATGGGGGCCCCCATGACTCGAATGCTCAATCCCTTCAGTTCGTTCATGTTTCTGACCGGCCGCTTGACAATAAGATTTCGGATGCCACCCCCGGCGTAGCCAATCAGCAGAACATCCGCCTTGTCGGCCACTTGTTTCGCGATCGGGTCGAACGCATCACTGTCGAGCACTTTGTTCCAATGGTCGACATCGCGGAAGACGAACGGAGCATCCATTAGCGGGGCTGCTTGCGAAAAGGTCGACATATGCGACGGCGAGACAATTCCATAGTCGACCGAAATTCCCTGGCTCATGTAGGCGAAGTATTCCTTCTCCAGCCCTAGTTCGCTGTTAAGGTACAGCTCGAATTCCACCGGCCCGTCGTAATACTGCTGCACCAATTCTTCAAACTTGCGAATCGTGCGCGTAAACGCATGGTTCTCGTCGAATTGTGTCGCCCCTTTTAGAAGGATCACTTCCGACGAGCCGGCTGCTTCTCCTCCTCCATTGGCGGGATCCTTGCCCGCGCGGAAAGACACAAACGCGACGATGCCGATCAAAAGACACAACGCAATACCGAGGATTTGTTTCATGGGGCGATCCGATGCAGTAAGCGTGGAGAGACTTAACCAAGGTTACCCGAACAACTCACCGATCGGCAACGGAGCGTTGTCGGTAATACAAGACGATGATTGTCGCGTGCCCATGACATTCCGGTTTTCGTTGAATTCGCTGAATTGAGCGAGTTCGAATCGCCGAATGGAGACGAACCTATGGTACAATGGTTTCTGCATAAACGACTTGGTTGACCCATCTGCAAATCGCATTATCTCCAGACACCGTTAGAGCCGTAACATGGGCAAAAAGAGTACACGCAAGACTGCTGGTCCATCTTCCTCAACGAAGACGCGGAAGAAAACACCCAAGAAGGGCGCGACGGAATCGAAGAACTCGAATGGCCGGCCGCGTCGCGTTTCGAGTGGCGATACCACGCCGTCGGGCACTGAAGAAGGTATTCAGCGGTTTGTTGTATCGGAGTCAATTCGAGCCGCGCAAGAGGCCAAAATATCCGCGGTGAAAGACATCATTGCCGAAGTCCCCCCCTACGATGTCGACACATTGGCGAAGGTGCTGCGGGCTGTCATGGATGGCACCTCATCCGACGATGCGGAAGTCATTCGATCGGCACTGCTCCAGCGACCAGCCGAAAACGGGTCTAGCGTCGTCGCTAAACTGGATGATACGTTATCGACGGGCTGGCGCAAGGGTGAGTACCCTTATAAGAACCTCATGTCTCGCAAGAGCTACGAGAAACAAAAGTATCGACTGCAGGTCGAGCTTCTCAAGTTGCAGTCGTGGGTCAAGCAAACAGGGCAGAAGGTTGTAATTCTGTTCGAGGGGCGTGACGCGGCCGGCAAAGGGGGAACAATCAAGCGGTTTATGGAGCACCTCAATCCTCGGGGCGCACGCGTGATTGCTCTGGAGAAACCAACCGAGGCGGAACGCGGGCAGTGGTACTTTCAGCGCTATGTCGAACACCTTCCGACAGCCGGCGAGATCGTGCTGTTTGATCGGTCGTGGTACAACCGGGCGGGCGTCGAGCACGTCATGGGATTCTGCACGCCGGACGAGTATGCCGAGTTCATGCGGCAGGTTCCCGAGTTTGAACGTAACTTAGTACGCAGCGGGATGCATGTCATCAAGTTCTGGTTCTCGGTGAGTCGGAAGGAGCAACGACGGCGGTTCAAGAATCGCGAAGTGCATCCTCTCAAACAGTGGAAGCTTTCGCCAATCGACCGGGCATCGCTCGACAAATGGGACGAATACACCAAAGCCAAGGAAGCGATGTTCTTCTATACCGATACGACCGAGGCGCCCTGGACGGTCGTCAAATCAGACTGCAAGAAGCGTGCACGGCTCAATTCCATGCGGTACGTCCTGCACAAGTTGCCCTATGACGACAAGCTACTGAACAAGATCGGAACAGTCGATCCGTTATTGGTCGGTCGTGCGCACGTCGTTTACGAACGCGCCGAGCAAAATACCGACGTTCCGCTGTTGTAATGGCAGACACCGGCGGGTTGGTTGACGCGATAAATTTGCTCTGTTCGGTCATATGGACACATGGACCGAACTGGCAGAAAAACTTTCGAAAGTTTTTCAAATTCTGTGAACCATTTCGGGGCCGGCGGCGTCTAAGCCATTCAGACGATGAACAGTGATTCGACGGAGGTATGTCATGCTGGTGAGAAAGAATTTATCCCTGCAGATACCGGGGGAAGTGACGGGAGAGTGTCCCGATTGTTTTCCCAATTCCGTCTGTCAATTGATGCGCTGGTGACTCAGGTTACGGCCTGCCGGACTTTTGAAAAGCCCGATGTCACAGCGACATCGGGTTTTTTGTTGGCTGACGAGATTGAAAAACGAATTTTGACGGCGGCCTGCGCGGCGACTTGAGAAAGCACTTTCCGTTTTTCTGCAGTCGCGGTGCGCGCCTTGAGCATTGATCTTTAACAATTCACAAGCAAACACGTCCGTGATGTCGCCCGGACGTTAAACCGAATTGTCCCGGTACGGGCGTTCGGCTCTGGTAACGGAGATAGACGAAAGGCTGACCAGGGATCGGCGTTTATCCGTCGTGCCCCTGGCGATGGAGCCGGTGGATTACCGCATGGGAGCGGGAAGCCGCCAAGTAACTGAGGGCGTGAGCCACCTTCCCATGGGTGGAATGCTGCCTGAAAGACCACGGATTCAGTCCGGTTATCGTGGAACGTACCAGCACGGTGCACGACCGTGTGACACAACGAAGTGTCCGGGAAGTGGCTAATTCTTCGGGAGCGGCTACAAACCGAGCGTGTGACAGAGTCGAAGTGCCTACAACGGACGCCGCAAGGTGTTCGCGCTGCCCGAAAGGGGGCCAGGGGACGACTTCCCGGAGTCGAAAGCTGGCCGAGTCCGGTGCGAGTATTCGACGGAATGCTCAAACCAAACCCAGAAGACTCGTTGCACTACTGCCTGCTGTTGGGCGGTGGAGACACCAACAACAGGGGTGAAGGTAATGAAGGGTTTAACACGCCCGTGTGCAGACCTCGCGGAGTCCTAAAGACGCTGATGTGGGGGCCATTGCCAGTCAGGATAGAGCTTGCGCTAAGACTGACATTCATTTGAATACTTGATGCGAACGATTTTGGGAGATCCGGCGCGTTTTGGGGGCCGTTTTAAGTTGGAGAGCGACAGCAGATTCTAATTGACAAATCCAAGAACGAGCCCTGACAGGACGCAAGAAACAAATCGAGGATGCGAGCCCCCCGGGACGACGCTCAACAAATATCTCGGAGTGAATTATGAGTGACGACAAGCGGTTTTTGCGGCAACTGAAACGTCAAATCAAGCGTGACGGCAACCGGAAGCGTCGACGTTATCTGAAGAACCTCGACGTCGATGCCAATGAATTCGAATTTGGTCGCGACAGTTCAGAAGTCATGAACGAATCGAGGGATTGCCGTGGTTACAACGATACGGAATCGGAATGAAACCGTGACTAAAACCACGACGATGCTAAAACAACTAGCGTTCTACGGGATAACAGTGGATTCAGGCGAGAGCGGGAAACGGATGATTGCAATCTCGTCAACACAGTTCAAAAAAGTGCCTCATGAAAACGAAATCATTCACAAACGGAAAGGTCGGGTTAGCCGCGTTGGTTGCTCACGAGGACTTATGCATCGGAGACTTTGTGGCCGTCCTAAACGAGATCGTGGAACTCCCATCGTTCTTGTGGTTCGACGCGCTACCGACCGCAGCAGAGGAACTTGTGCGCGTGAGATTCTGCGCCAGCGAAGGTGGAATGCCGCTGAAGATCAAAGCGATTTGTCTCCCATTCGTCTATGTGAAGTCCGCGACCGGGATTCAAGAAACGCTTGATGTGCGGCGAAATCAGCTCGTGCGTTTAAACAAGAGATATGCAAAATCGGTCTGGAACGGGTTTCGAAAATTCCGAAAGAAAATTCGAGACGAGTTCTATCGGTAATCGTCAAGTAAGGCAGGAGGTGCGACATGCGGTACGAAGATCTCGAAGAAGGTTCCTTTTTTCGAAACGATGAGTAAACGTCGACGTGGTTATCCGTCTGAAACACAGGTCAAGGTGGGCGTGCGAATCGTTCACGGCGACAAAGTTCTGGAAGAAAAACTGGGTCGTAACGATTTGTGTCCGTGTGGAAGCGGCAAACGATTCAAGAGATGCTGCCTCAAAAAGGGCTGCTTTTGATGGCGTAAACCGCGACCACTACTTTTAGAGCAAAGTGCGCCGTCCAAAGCCCGCACAATACTTACTGACATGTTCAATCCCGTGTGCCCGCGAGGCAGGACGGTTATTCACTAATTGAAATCGCAATGAAGTCAATTCATCGCTCGCCGAACTTCGGCGGGCGAGTTTCGACACCGATGCACGATGGTCGGGCGGCTGCCTGCAAAGCAGTTTTGAGTGGGTTCGATTCCCACCGGTGTCTCTTTAACAGGCGGTCCCGAATCCCCGGTTGCGTTGTGTTCACGCTGAAAAGGCCGGCTCGATTGCAAGCACAATCGGTTTTGGGACACGTTCAAGAATGTCCAAATGCCTCTGTGCGTTGTGTCGATGTTGTTGTTCACACATCGAAGACAAGCACAACCGGGATTAAGGGCGAATTCTTGGTAAGCGACAAATTGATGTTGTTTCCGGCGGCGCAGTTGGCTCTGCCGAAACCAGTCAGCCAGGTGTGTTCCGTGAACGGTTTCTGTCGGCGACATCAATTGTGGAAGCTCAATGGGCTGAGCACCAGACATTTAATCTGGGTGTTGCGGGTTCGATTCCCGTCCACGACAAGTTGGCTGAAAACCAACTCGACAACGAGGACGTGTAATGCGTCCAACCCAAAAGCCGGCGGGCGGCGGTCGTTCGTTGGGTCGGCTGCGGCACGTGAGTGATTCCGGTGTGATTGACGAGAGATGCCAGCGAAAGCGAGCTGATCTAGTCGGTTATCGAAGAGTCGCTACGGATCGCAGCAGCATGAAAGAACGCCATGCAGTGCGTGGATACCGTTTCCACGAAGCGTGAATGGATTGCCATTGGTGCTGTGCCTCGCAGCAGGACTTGGTTTGGCTGCGAGAGTAGAGAGAAGATGGTGAAAAGTTCACGCAACCGTGGGGACTGAAACAGCACTCCGCGTTTGATTGTGTGACCGGCGGATGAACCGTCACCCTAAGGTTGTTTCAGAAACAAGAAGATTCAGGCATCGAGACGATGCGTGACTTCAAAGTGTCAGTTAATGAGAGAAGATGTCGGCGGCAAAACCCGCAGTAAACGGCTTGCTGCTTCGAAAGGGAATTCGAGAAGGGAGGAAACGATGATGTTGTTCAAGCATTACAAGATTCGCAGCTACGAGATTGGTATGTACTTCCGAGACGATGAATTCCAGGGATTGCTGGGCGAAGGCCGTCACTGGATGTTCGACCCGTTGATGAAGGTACGCGTAGATATTCTCTCGCGTCGCACTCCGTGGATCGTCCACGACCAGCTCGACGTGATTGTTAAGTCGCATGCAGCTGCGCTGCGTGAACGTGCGGTCATCCTCGACTTGCAGGATAGCCAGCGGGCGCTCGTCTGGATCGACGGCCGCTTCAACCGCATTTTGGGACCGGGACTGTACGCCTACTGGACTGGTCTGCGGGATGTGCGTGTCGAAGTTGTCGATGCACGACAGGTACGCTTCGAGCACGACGACCTAAAGGTCATCGTTCGGTCGGGCGCATGCGCAGGATTGCTTGACGTGTGTGCTGTTGAGCGCAACTGCGTTGGCGTGCTGTTCATCGACGGTCGATTTGTCGACTTGCTCGACCCGGGCCAGTACGCATTCTGGAAGGATGCGGCGGACGCGCGGGTGGTCGAGATTGACATGCGGGAAAGCATGATCGACGTCGGTGGTCAAGAGATTATGACTGCCGACAAGGTCACGCTGCGGATGGACGCCGGCGTCGTGTACCGAG
>JANQRQ010000067.1 GCA_028284485.1 Planctomycetaceae bacterium
ATGCTCCTCAGCATGGGACGGCTTCCGACGCGAAAGAGGCGGCAGCGGCCCATCATTCCGGCAGCAGTTCTCACGTGACGGGATCATTGTATCCGGCAATTGCAGCTTGCCTGAATCTCGACATGGTAGGCCGGCTGGAGAAAAGCCTGGTGCTGCAGGGCGTCGGGTCTTCCAGCCTCTGGAAAAGCGAAATCGAACGTCGCAATGTACCGGTTGGTTTGCCGATCACTTTACAGAACGATAGCTACATTCCGACCGATGCCAGCGCCTTTTTCATGCGAGGCGTTCCGATTTTGTCCGCATTTACCGGTTCGCATAGTGATTATCACACGCCTCGCGATACTCCGAACAAGCTGAACTATCAAGGCGCCGCGGATATTGCTCGGTTTATGGGGCTTGTCGCACGGTCGCTTGCCATGCGAGAGGAAGTGCCTGATTACGTTCCACAGACCAGTCCGGAAAACTCGCAACGTCGAGCGAACTTACGTGCCTATTTGGGGACGATTCCGGATTACGCCGACGCCGACGTTACGGGTGTCAAGCTTTCGGGTGTTTCAAAAACAGGTCCAGCCGACAAGGCGGGCGTGAAGTCAGGAGATATCATCGTGGGGCTGGCCGGTCGCAAGATCGATAACATTTACGACTATACGTACGCGATCGAAGCCCTAAAAATCGGCGAGACTGTCGAGATTATTCTCATGCGAGACGGCAAGAAGGTGACCCTCGAGGTGACGCCGGGATCGCGCGATTGACGGACCGACTTTTGACCCGGCTTGGCCAAATCTGGTTCGAAGTTTTAATAAATCGAGAATACCCGAATGGCACTGCGACTCGTAACAGGCATCTATGGAATAGTCCTCGTGATCGGCGGGACCTTAAGTGGATCGAAGGTCCTGTTTGCTCAGGCTGCTGATCGGTCTCCGGCTGCTTCCGCTCGATTGACCGAATTGAAGCGATTCGTATCGGAATTTGTCGAGATCACTCCCGGAAAGGGGAAGTTTCCCAAGTCGTTCGAAATGGGGAGCGCCAACGGCGCATCGAGTGAAAAGCCGGTCCACAAGGTCGAATTCTCATACGACTTTGAAATGGCCCGCTACGAAGTGACCCAGCAGTTGTACAAAACGGTGATGGGAGAGAACCCCAGCGTTTGGGGCGGACCTCGAAATTCTGTCGAGATGGTGACGTTTCGAGACGCCGAACAGTTTTGTCAGCGGATGACACAGTTGCTACATGACGCAGAACTAATCGCTGCCAATGAGGAAATCCGCCTGCCGACCGAAGCGGAGTGGGAGTATTGTTGCCGAGCGGGAACGACCACCGCCTATAGTTTCGGCGAAAACGCACAGCGTGAGGGCGATACCGGCAAGTTAGCACGCCGGCTCGATGAATTTGGTTGGCATACCGGGAACGCGGCCGGCAATGATCCCCCGGTCGGCGCGTTGAAACCCAATGCGTGGGGTTTGTACGACATGCATGGCTACTTGTGGGAATATGTGTCGGACAGTTGGCAGCGCGACTATGCGGATGCGCCGGCTGACGGCGGGAGCGTCGATCCCGGCAATCGACAAGCGCAAAGGGTTATGCGGGGCGGGTCGTGGCGTGACCATTTTACTCTATTGAGAAGTGCCGCGCGGCAGCCGATTCCCGATCATACGCGGAGCGATGCGATTGGCTTTCGCTGCGTGAAAGCCACGACGAAATAGCCTGATTCGCGATCGGCCGACTCAATCTCGGCATCGATTGAGTTACAAGGAACCGACGCGGCGAAGGCACAGTTGGAAGAATCCTTCGCGCACCAGGCTTGAATGATCTGCACTACGGAATGCGACAGGAGGCCTGCCCCCGTTTTTCCAGGTATTGCTGGTGGTATTCTTCGGCTCGGTAGTACTCGGACGCGGGAGTGATTTCCGTCACGATCGGTTTATGAAATCGCTCTTGAACTCGCGACTTTGATTCGTTGGCCGCCGACTCCTGATCTTTGCTATGAAAATAGATCGCGGAGCGGTATTGCGTACCGATATCGGGGCCTTGCCGATTCAAAGTCGTGGGATCGTGGTTCTTCCAAAATACGTCGAGCAACTCTTCGTAAGAAATGATCGACGGATCGAATTCGACCTGGACAACTTCCGCATGTCCCGTAGTGCCAGTGCAGACCATTTCGTAAGTCGGATCTGCGACTGTACCGCCCGAATACCCGACCGATGTGGCGACGACTCCCGGAGTGTTTCGAAAGGCGGCTTCAACACCCCAGAAACATCCAGCGGCGAATGTGGCAATTTCAGACATGGCAGCCTCTTAGCTTATCGGTTAAACGGAATCGCTGACGCCGGATAGGGCCGGTCGCGGGACTTCCAATGCAATTTTCACGCTCGCACCTTTATTCGTCAACACCTCCGCAGAGTTGGTGTCGAACACCCAGTTTTTTTGGCGGGACTTTTAACAATGTCGAGTGAATTGCGTCTATCATGACGGCAAGATGATCGGACAAGAAGGGAAACCGATCGGCCGGCAACAAATCAACCGAAAACGCGAAATGCAGTGGATGAGCTACTCGCAGAACTTGTGCCTCGCGTGTATCGCTTTGCGCTGCGTTTGACAAATGACGAACATCAGGCAGAAGACCTGACTCAGGAGACATTGCTGAAAGCACTGAAAAAGAAAGAACATTTGCGGGAACCGGCAGCCATGCGGGTTTGGCTATTTCGGATCGCGGCCAACCTGTGGAACGACCGTTTGCGGCAGCAGAGGCGGCGACCGTCAACCAATGGTCAGCAACTGACATTGACTGACAAACGCCAACCCTCGCCGGATTCAAGCATGAGTCAGCGAGACGATTTGCATAGGGCGCTCGACGAATTAAATGCGTTGCCCGACCGTCAGCGGCAAGTTTTGTACTTATCTGCGGTGGAAGGCCTTTCCCTCACGGAAATCGCGGACGTCCTGGGTCTGCAGAACGGCGCCGTGCGAACCAATTTAAGTCACGCCCGCAAGCGGATGCGCGAGCGTCTTCCGGATTTGGCAGATGACTTATGATGCGATCTTGTTGATTTAGCGGGGAACTTGGAGATTGAACGTCATACTCAGTACCGAAGCGGGGGGCTTCGATGAAGGACGATAAAGCACTTGATCGATTGTTGCGAAAGGCTTCATTAGAGCTGGAGCAGCCGCCGGTCGATCTGCCTACAAGAATTCAAAGTGAGTTGCGGCATCGGCGGCGTATTTCACGATTTACGGCTGTCGCCGTTGCTGCCAGCACCATCGCCGCATGTTTGGTTGTGGCCAATCTCAACACAGCACCGTCGCGAGAGCCAGCCGATCGCGTTGATATGTCGACGACAGTTCCTCAGGCTGATCGAGACAGCGGACGTCGTCAGTCAAATGCTGGTTCCCTGAAAGTCGTCACTGTCAATCGACACGACACCCAAATGGCACAGGTCCAAGTACCGCACGAATTTATTGCCGTGCCGTTGGATATCCCGGAAGTCGATGCCACGTTTGTCCAAGTCTTTTCCGTCGTTCACGGCAACGGCGAAATCCCCTAACGATCCGCTACTTTAGCAGTCTGTTCTGAATAGGAGTGTGACTCAATGCACAAACATATGACGTGGACCTTGGGTTTGCTGCCGCTGGTTATGTGGGGAGTCGTCGTCTGGCCCGCAAGCGAAGCCCGCGCACAATTGGCATTACAGAAGGAGAGTCAGCCAAGACCCAAGGAGGAAGTCGAAGAGATTAAAGTCTTCAGTTTGGCTCACGCGGATGTCGCGACGATCGAACCTGTCATCCTCACAGTGCTTCAGGACGAGAACGTTCGATTGTCGATCGACCCTCGTACTAATTCCATCATTGTCATGGGAGGCAACCATGAGCTTGAAAAGATGGAAGCGTTGCTACAGGTTTTGGATGTGCCGCAGCCGAAAAGGCCGAAGGATACGGAACCGGCTGTACAGACCAAAGTGTATCGATTGCAGCACCTGGCCGCCGAACAATTCTCAAGGAGTGCCGAGGCGTTTGAATTGGACGAGAAATTCAATTTCAACGTTGATTTCATCACGGACCAGGTGCTTGTATCCGGGACCGTCGAAAGCCTTCAAGAGTTTTCGCGGTTTGTCGAGCTGATCGATACGGCTTCGACGGTTGAGTCTGTAAATCGGCAAGTCCGAGTGCTGTGGTTGGTCAACCGAGAGAATGCAGCATCTCCGCCCCCGAAGGATGTGACATCCGCTGTCGAAAAGATTTCAGAACAACTCGATTTGGACCCCTTGGGTACTGCCGCTCAATTGCTGGTGAATGTCTCGCCGCAAAAAGGAGGGCGTGCACCAGAGTTCGTTTCGCAAGGGACCGCTCATTTGAAGCAGTTTGACCGGATGGCTCATATTTCGATTGAGGGAGAATTAGAGGCTCAGCCGGAATCGCAGAATCGGTTGACAATTCGAATTGAGGCGGCGCTTGCCGAAGAGAACACGACCGTCGGAGATTCCGGTGGATTAGCGGCCCTGGCGCGACAGCAAGCACAGAGAGACCTGTGCCAACTCAGCACAGTCGTATCTGCGCCGTTGGGGCATCCGGTTGTGTTGGCCGTCACGCCGATCGATTCCCTTGATTCGGTGTTTGTGATCCAGGTCTTGGATGGGAATTAACGCTGAGTCGTTTCACGCAGGGCAGCCTTCCAAGGCGAATCAGGCTGTCGGCAGGTTTCCCGTCGTTAGATATTTTGAACCATAGCAAGTCGGCTTTGAACTCAAATAGGAGTCGCCTTGGGAAACGCGGTTGCATCCAAACGCATTCCGAAAACGATTGACAGTGGAACAACGCAGAGGCGCAGAGTATCCTGATACCCAGCGCCTTTTTTTGTGTTTCAACCAAGCGAAATGTTACGACGAGCAGATATATGGGAAGCGCCCCTTCTGAGCTGACGCGGGAAATCGAGGTTCGGAAGCAAGCCCAGGCGGCCTTGCGCGATTCAGAGGCACTGTATTCGTCTCTCGTCGAGAATCTGCCCGTGCACGTATTGCGGAAAGATCTCGAGGGGCGATTTATCTTCGCCAGCCAGTCTTTTTGCAAACTGATGGAAAAGACGAGCGAGGAGATTCTGGGCAAGACGGATTTTGACCTGTTTCCCCAAGAGCTTGCCGAAAAATATCGCAACGATGATCGCAAGATCATGGAGACCGACGAGGGCTTCGAAGACGTCGAAGAGAATCGCCATGATGGCAGTTTCTCGTACGTGCATGTGATGAAAACGCCCGTGCACGACGCCGCCGGAAAACTGATCGGCACGCAGTGTATCTTTTGGGACGTGACCGAACAGCGACGTGCGGAAACGGCTTTGCGCGATTCCCAGGCATTGTATTCGTCGTTGCTGGAGAATTTGCCCGTATTTATGGTCCGAAAAGACTTGGAGGGGCGATTCACTTTTGCGAACAGGCGGTTCTGCGATTGGTTGGGAATATCTTCAGAAGAGATCGTTGGTAAGAACGACTACGATTTGTTTCCGGCTGAGCTTGCCGAGAAATACCGGAAGGATGACCTGCATGTCATCGAGACTGAGGAACGATTTGAAGATATCGAAGAAACGCGGCACGGCGACGAGCTTCGTTATTTGCACGTTCTGAAGGCACCGGTTCACGATTCGCAGGGAGCGACGATCGGCACTCAGGCAATTTTCTGGGACGTCACCGAAAGCCGCAAAGCGGAAATTGCTTTAGAGCAAGAACGATACTTGATGCGTTCGTTAATGGATAATCTGCCCGACAATGTCTATTTCAAAGACGCGGAAGGGAAGTTCTTACGGATCAATCGTGCCAAGGCGCAGCGCTCGAATCTAAGCGATCCTGAAGAGGCGGTGGGTAAGTCCGACTTCGATTTTTTCCCCGAGGAACATGCGCGCCAGGCGCACGACGATGAGTTAGAGTTAATGCAGACCGGGCAACCGGTTGTTGGAAAAGAGGAAAAACTCGTCTGGCCGGACGGTCGTGTGAATTGGGTTTCGACAACAAAAGTTCCCTTGCGCGATGGCGACGGAAACGTTGTTGGCACATTTGGGATTTCTCGCGATATCACGGCGCGAATGCAAGCCCAGGAGGCGATGCGAGAGGCGAAAGAGGCTGCCGAGGCTGCGAGCCGCGCCAAGAGTGATTTCCTGGCCAATATGAGTCACGAAATTCGTACTCCGCTCAATGCGGTCATTGGCATGACCGAGTTGGTCCTCGACACGGATCTGACGGCCATTCAGCGGGAGTATTTGACAACCGTCCGAGATTCCGGCGAGTCGCTTCTTTCTGTCATTAATGACGTACTGGACTTTTCAAAGATTGAGGCCGGCAAACTCGAGCTGGAGCCAACGACGTTCGATCTTCGTGAATGTTTAGGCGACACGATGAAATCGATCGCTATTCGAGCCCATCGAAAAGGATTGGAACTTGCTTGCGATGTGGCTTCGGATCTTCCGGAATTTGTCTTGGGCGACGTGGGACGATTGAGACAAATCGTGATCAATCTTGTCGGTAACGCCATCAAGTTCACCGAGCAGGGTGAAGTCGTGCTGACTGTTTTGGCGGATACCACGCGGGAAGAAAATCTCGTGCTGCACTTCAAAGTGAGCGATACGGGAATCGGCATTCCGGAGAATAAGCTGGGCAGTGTATTTGATGCGTTTGAACAGGCCGACATGTCGACCACGCGACGATTTGGGGGCACGGGTTTGGGATTGGCCATCTCATCACGGTTGGTCGAATTGATGGGGGGGCGGTTGTGGGTCGAAAGTGTCGTCGACCAAGGCAGCACATTTCATTTCACTGCTGAATTCGAAGAGGCAGCGCATCATGAACCGACCAAGAAACTCAAGCCGAATCAACTTCATGAACTAAAAGTTCTAGTCGTCGATGACAATGCCACGAATCGTCGAATTCTTCAGGAAATCCTCGGGAATTGGGGGATGCGTCCGACGGCGGTATCAAGCGTAACTGAGGCTATCGACTTCTTGCGTGAGGCATTGAAGGCTAATGACCCCTATTCATTGGTGTTGAGCGACGTGAATATGCCGGAGCAGGATGGATTCGCCCTGGCCGAGCAAGTTCGCGCGAATCCGGAACTCGACAGCACGATTATTATGATGTTGACGTCCGGGGGGCGAACAGGAGATGTCGAACGTTGCGGCGAACTGGAGACGGCTGCTTATTTGATGAAACCAATCAAGCAGTCGGAGTTATTTGACGCCATCGTCAGCGGGATGGGGGATATCACGGTCGACGATCGTCAAGTGACCGAGAAGAACAGCGCCGACGCGAAGGAGATCGGGGTGCTAAAAGTCCTGCTGGCTGAGGATAGTGTTGCGAATCAGAAGTTGGCGATTGGCCTGCTCGAAAAATGGGGGCACCGGGTGCAAGTGGCCAACAACGGACGTGAAGCGATTGAGGCGGTGCGAGAGGGGCAATTTGATTTGGTGCTGATGGACGTTCAAATGCCGGAAGTCGATGGGTTGGAAGCGACCCAAGCCATTCGTCAAGAGGAAAGCGGATCGCAGCGCCACGTTCCCATTGTGGCGATGACCGCACACGCGATGAAGGGCGACCGTGAAAAGTGCCTCGAGTCGGGAATGGATGGGTATGCCTCAAAACCGATTCGGGCGGCGGATCTTGCTGCAAGCATTCGGGCGATAACGACAGCGCAAGAAATCGATCCATCGGATGAATCTCAAGGTCGCTCGATGGCAGAGGTTGTCGATTGGGATACCGCTTTTGAGTTTGTACAGGGCGACCGGGAAATATTGGCTGATGTGGCGATGGCATTTCTGGAAGAACAGGGAACGCTGAGTAAAGATATCGTTGCCGCAATTGGCAACGGCGATTCCAAAGCATTGAAACTGGCGGCGCATACCATTAAAGGAGGGTTACGAACTTTTGCTGCCGAAGAAGCGTCGAGTTTGGCGGCAACATTGGAACAGCTTGGAGCGGATGGCGATTTGTCGAAAGCCGATGCCATCTGGAAGCAACTGGAAGAGTCAGTTGCGCAGGTTTGCCGGGAATTAACCGAGTTCACAAGTTCAGACAACTCCGCGCAATCAACGGATTGAGTGGTGCCCCGATAATTGGCAAAACGGAGAAGGAGAAATGACGACGATTCTCGTCGTGGATGACTCAGCCGCCGATCGCCGTCTCGTTGCCGGGATCCTGGAAAAGGGAGGCGATTGGACGATCCTCGAGGCCCGCGATGGAATCGATGCGCTCGACCAAATTGAGTTAATGGCGCCCGATATCGTCGTGACCGATTTGGTAATGCCGAGGTTGAACGGTCGTGAACTCGTGGAGTTAATTGGCCGTGATTTTCCCCAGATTCCGGTTATCCTCATGACTTCGCAGGGGAGCGAGCAAATCGCCGTTCGTGCCATGCAAGTCGGTGCGTCGAGCTACGTGTCGAAGAAATTGCTCCCCAAAGAGTTGTGCGACATGGTTGCACGCTTGCTTAGCGAAACACGTGAAGACCGCGTCCATGTCAAGCTGATGCATCGGTTGGCGGACTATCGTTCAACGTTCGTGCTGGAAAACGACCCCGATTTGATCTCGTTATTTGTTGCTTACGCTGACAATATCGTCCGAACGATCGGTGCACTAAAGTCCGGCGAACGCAGAGAGTTTTCTGCAGCACTCAAGGAAGCGCTGTCGAACGCCATCTTTCATGGCAATTTGGAAATGGGAGACCAGCTGGAAACGCGAACAAGTCAATCGCTGCGCGACGTCGCATTGGAAAAGGCCGGCCAACCTCCGTTCGACAGCCGTCGTGTGAATATTGAATTGAAGTGCTCCCAAAGTCGGATCCTTGCGAAGGTCACAGACGATGGAGACGGATTCGATGTCAATCAACATCCGTTGCCCGACGACATTGCCGACATCGATCGGACCAAGGCCAAGGGAATATTGTTAATGCACATCAACCTGGATGAGCTTCGTTTTGATGAACGAGGAAACGCGGTGACACTTGTGAAGAGAAAGCTCGGGCGGTAGTGGGACCACGTCAAAGGATGAAATACGTGTTCAAGTTGAGCAGACATGGTGTTCAACGAAAAAGTCGATTCTCTCATACGGCTTTGGTTGTAAATTTCTTTCTCGCGTGCGTCGTCACATGCAGCGCTGCTGTTTTTGCGGGGCCGTTCGGCGAGGATTCGGCCCATCCGATCGCCAAAGACCAGCGCGAACGATTGCGCAAGTCATTGGATGACCAAATCGCACGCTACAGCGCGGCGATCAAAAAATCGCCAGCTGATATCTCGACTTATACGCGCCGAGGTGATGCATTTTTCTTCACGGGAAAGTTTCAGCAAGCGATCGCCGACTACGACAAGACCATCCAGCTTGACGACCGGCTGAGCAGTCGTCATTGGCAACGGGGAATCGCCTGCTATTACGCCGGGCAATTCGAGGAAGCCGCAAAACAGTTCGAAGCCTATCATTCCTACGACAACGTCGACCGGGAGAACGGTATCTGGCGATACCTTTGTCAGGCCAAGTCAAAGGGAATCGAATACGCACGCAGCCGGCTTTTGCAGTACAAGCAGGATGATCGGCCGCCGCTTTCGTCTGTCTATCGCCTGTTCCAGGGGACCGCGACTCCCGAGCAACTTGTGGCTGCGATAAATTCAGCGGAGTTGTCAGATGAAGAACGAGCGAAGCGACTCTTCTATGTGCATTTGTATGTCGGTCTGCACTATGAATTGGAGGGGGCTGACGAGTTAGCGATTAAGCACCTTCGGTTGGCGACAGCGTCGTCGTGGGGCCAACACGCTGGATACGGTCCGAATTACATGTGGCATGTCGGTCGAATTCAGTTCGAACGACTTCTCGAAGAACAGTCAAATCAATGACTGGCAGGTATCAGGCTGGCGAACTTTCGAGTTTGCCGCAGAAGCAATCCATCTACAGCCTGTTTCGCTGACTTGTGGCCGCGACAATCGCGTTGTGCAATTTGATTGCTGCTTCCCACCAAGCAGAGACGCCCATGAGAATAGCTAAATCGCTCTAAGTTTCTGACCGGGGCAGGAGACCAGCGGAAGATTCAAAGTACCGTCGGCGTCTCTGCTGTGTTTCCGGCACCTCTTTCATTGCAGTCTCGAGATCGTTCACATTGGCAAGGCAGACTCGACAGCCAACGGTCTGTAAATGGAATTCGACATAGCTGGAATGGTCCGCCGCCAGGGCGCCTAATAGATAGCTGCCAAGTTGTTCCCGAGTCGGGCAGCTCAGTCGCGAGCGTCGCCAAATTTCGCCGACCGAATGGACTCCCTGGTCTCGTCGTTGAGCGAGGCTCGCCGCCCGGCGCCGCAGCTCTTCAGATAGACGCAGTTGCTTCTCAATATCCGACATCCGCTCGACCGGGAGCATTTCATCGAGGTATCCCAACAAATCTTGTTCGCTAACCTCTTTGTCTGACATTTTCGCAGGCTTTCCAACAGAATCGGTATCAGCGACAGCTTCGATATGGGGCAGGTTGCGTTCGATCCAACGACAGAGACCCTACAACGTGGTACGCAGATTAACGTCCATGAAGATCGCGTTTTATTCTAAGGCTCCCGGCTCCCACGAGCGAGAAACGCCCACTCGAAAAAGTAAATCGCCCTATTATGCCAAAGGTTGTGCAATTCTGCGTCAACATAGCCGTCGGCTCCGCTGCTTGCCAGCCCCATCGCAGGTCGTTAGCATAGGGCCTTCTTAGAATAGCTCATGCCAAGACGCGCGGTACAATCCGCAATTCGGCAAGACCTCGATTCCACATTGCGTGGAAGTTCCATGAAGTAACTAAGGGAGAGACTGTGTCCGAAGAGACAAGCCGACTGTCGGTTGAAGAGTTGGAATCCAAAGCCAATACGATTCGGCAGCACATTATTCGGATGACAACAGAAGCAGGTAGTGGACACCCATCCAGTAGTCTTTCGGCTGTGGAAGTTGTCACATCTTTGTTCTTTGGCGGATTCATGAAATACGATCCCAAGCAACCGGATTGGCCGGACCGGGATCGGTTTATTCTCAGCAAAGGGCACGCCGTTCCGGTTTTGTATGCCGCGATGGCCGAAGCGGGATTCTTTTCCGTAGATGAGACGATGACGTTACGAAAGCTCGGTAGTCCGTTTGAAGGGCATCCGAACATGAAACGATTGGCCGGGATCGAAGCTTCAACGGGCTCCTTGGGGCAAGGATTGTCGTTGGGAATTGGCCAAGCGCTCGGCGTGCGTCTCGATCAACGACCTTCCCACGTCTACGTCATGATCGGCGACGGGGAAATGGGTGAAGGACAGGTTTGGGAGGCGCTGGCCACTGCTCACAAGTACCAACTCTCAAATCTCACAGCGATTATCGACCAAAACGGGTTTCAGCAGACTGGCTCGACAAGTGACGTGCTTGATCTCACACCGTTCGATTCCAAGATCGAACCCTTTGGCTGGCATACGCAGACGATTAACGGGAACAGTATGCAAGAGGTCGTGAGCGCGTTGGAAACAGCACGCAGCGTCACGGACCGTCCGACAATGATTGTTTCGAAGACTCAAAAGGGTTTTGGAATTCTTCCGCTTCTGGAAGAAGAGGGCGATACGAACTACCACGGCAAGCCCTTGTCTGCAGACCTTGCCGAGAAGGCCTTGGAACTTCTGACGTAGTTCGAGTCTTTAGCCGACGGCTCACAGAACTCCGAATAAGAACTTTTACAAAGAATTAACGAAGCGATAGATATGGAATTGGGACAAGCAACCCGCGACGCGTTTGGTGATGCGTTGCGTGAATTAGGCGAGCAATATCCGCAGGTGGTTGTTGTTGACGGCGATGTTGGCAACTCGACTCGTACCGAGCCATTCGCAAAAGCATTTCCCGATCGAGCTTTCAACGTTGGTATTGCGGAAAGCAACATGGTCAGCGTGGCTGGCGGGTTGGCGGCAGCCGGAAAGACACCTGTCGTCGCCAGTTTCGCCTGCTTTCTCTTGTGCAATTCGTTCGACCAGATCCGCATGTCGGTGGCTTTTCCCGGAACAAATGTGAAGCTGGTTGGCTCGCACGCTGGGATTTCCATCGGAGAAGACGGGCCGTCGCAAATGGGCATCGAAGATGTCGCGTTGGCCTGCTCGCTACCGGGTGTTTCGGTGATTGTTCCTGCTGATGCCAAGTCGACGGCCTTAGCGACCAAGGCGATGCTCGACCACCAAGGTCCGACCTACCTTCGCTTAGGGCGGCCGAAAACTCCGGTTGTTTACGCCGACGGTTGCGACTTTGCCATTGGGAAGGCGATTCAAGTTCGAGATGGAAGCGACGTTACGATTATTGCCAATGGGCTAATGTTGGCGATGGCCATCGAAGCTGCCGCCACACTCCAGGAGCAAGGTGTCTCCGCGCGTGTTCTCGATATGCACACGGTCAAGCCGATCGACGAAGAGGCGGTGCTGAAGGCGGCACGAGAAACGAAAGGGATTGTCGTCGCCGAAGAACATTCCGCGAACGGTGGGCTGGGATCAGTTGTGGCAATGACGGTTGCTGAAAAGTCACCCGTCCCGATGGCATTTGTTAACACGGGTGATTGTTACGCCGAAAGCGGCGATCCCGCAGGATTGCTGGAGAAGTATGGCCTGACATCATCGGCGATTGTCGAAGCAGTTGGCCGGGTGACCGGTGGTTAGAAAGTGAATCAGCAGGTTTTGCTGATTCTGTCCCTCGTCAGATGACGAAGATTCATCAGTGCTCCTGTATCGCTCGTTTCGAAACTCTGATCCACCTCGATTGCTCGAGCTATGGCAAACGTGTCAATTGGGGAGAGGTGCCGCCCTCGGCATAACTTCCGATGCGTTCGAGATACTCAATTTCTCGCAATCCTATTTTGAACCGCGCCATTTAACGATCGCCTTCGACGATGACAAAGCCGTTGGCTTTGTCCATTGCGGGTTCGGATTCGATGAGAATCGATCCGAGCTGTCCGGCGAGTTGGGTGTCATTTGTGCGGTGGTGGTTCATCCGGATTATCGACGCCGAGGAATCGGTCGCCAGCTGATCGCGATGGCCGAAAAAACTCTGGCCGAATCAGGAACACAAGTGGTGCATGCGGGCGCGGCCGAACCACGTGACCCTTACTATTTTGGCTTGTACGGTGGGAGTCAACCGGCTGGTTTTCTGGAGTCGGATCCCTCAGCCGCGCCATTTTTCCAGGCCATCGGGTATCAACCGACGACGCGAAACCTGGTGTTTCAACGGGACCTGAACGAGAGCCGCGATCCTGTGAATTTCAAACTCGCAGCGGTGCGGCGAAAAATCGATATAGCCATTGATGATCGTCCGGGAGGCGAGAACTGGTGGTGGATCACTCGCAAGGGGCGGCTCGATTCACTGCGCTTTTTCCTCATGCCCAAAGGGGGCGGTGATCCCGTCGCTCAGGTGACTGCATTTGGACTCGACTTATATATTCCGACCTGGAACGAACGGGCCGTTGGATTAACGGATTTATTCGTTGAGGAACAACACCGCGGCCAGGGATATGCACTGACATTGTTGGGCGAGGTGGGCAAGCGATTGCGACAGGAACTCATTACGCGGCTTGAGGCGCACGCGGCCGAGGATAATATTGCTGCAACATCGCTTCTCAAGGCTGCGGGTTATTCGGTCGTCGATACCGGTGTTGTTTTCACCAAATCGCTGTAACGTTGTGGTAGAGTCGCGTTCGGGGCTTGCCGGAATGCAGCGATTCGCCCGGGGCGGCAGCATGTACCGCTGAATTGTTCGGGCAACGAACACGAATGGTGGATTTCAGCGCCGCGGTTCCATAAACGAAAAACAGACTGCCAACCTATTCCTTCCACGCGTCATACCACAAGACTTGCTCTTCATTCAGCCCCACCTCTTCGAGAGCCTTTTCCAGCGCTTTCTCCGCACTGACTCGCGACGATTTCTGGCGTGCGATGCGCACCCGTAATCCATTCTCGTCTCCAGGTGCGGCTTCAATCAGTTGCATGAGCGAATCGAGGTCGATAGCGGCGAAATCCGCCGAAGAACCTTTCGAGTTTTCGACTTCATAGTCCTGACCGTCGATGCGGACGCTGACTACCGATACCGGCTTGATATTCTCCATCTCCTGTGGCTCGCTCGGGGGCGAATTGTCGGTTTCGCCGAGAGCGCCGGCCATATCGGGCGTGAGAGATACTTGCACTTCCCCATCGCCGTCACCGTTACTGATTCCCAAGCCGGACAGCAAGCCGGCCAGCCAGATGGCGATGGCGCCGACAATCAAGAAAGATCCACCAACGGCCATGTTCCTTTTCTTCATAATTTGCCTTCCTTCACGCCAATGTTCTCTAGCGTTTTACGCTGACTGGTGGCCGCGGCCATCGCATTTTGTTCGATCGTTGCTGGTTCCCACGAGCCAGAAACGCTCACGAGAAATAGTGAATCGCTCTATTGCCAGTTTATTCCGCTTTGCTTCACTTCGGCTGAACTCACGACCATCGTTGACAGTTCTCAATACAGAGATTTACGGCTCGTCGGACGGTATCGATTCGGGCCGAAATCCCAAATTGGCGTATTCGAATCGTGTGCGCCCGTTACTATCGGCTCGCATTCGGTCAGTCACTTTTGGTAATCCCTCTTGGACAGCGCGACGCAAAACACGCTGTGCATCGCCGAAGGAGAACAGAATAATCACCAGACCTTTGGGCTGTGGTAGATTCTTGTACAAATCAAACAAGACCTCTTCGAATTCTTCGGCAGTTGAGAATCGAAACTGTCGAGTTTCGTTACCAGCAGAGAGTTGTACCCGGCCATCTTCCGTCAGGTAAAGCTGCCAAATATCGCTCCGCTTTTGGAGTTCTTCATACGTCAGCAGATGCATGATCATTTCGTCGGCCCGTTGATCTGCCAGATTGCGAAACGATTCTTTCAATTCTTCAATCCGCTGGTCGGGCTGACCGGCAGGATCCTCAAACTGCTGCGAAAGAACTTGATCAACGACTTCGTCCGGTATCCGGAAAAGTTCGGTCAGCAACTCTCCGACAAGGTCTCGCTGCTGACGGGCGAGCTTAAGCGACTCGGTCAATTCGATGATCTCGGTGCGTTGTTGGACGTCCTTGGCCTCGAGTCGTTCGCGTTGCGACGCGGAATTCTGTTCGGCTGCTTTGAGTGCCTGCTGAGCTTCGACAAGTTTTGTCTCGAATGCAGTGAGTTCGTTTCCCTTATTTTCCAACTCACCACTCAGCCGATCAATCTGGGCCGAGGATTCCTGTTCTTCGCGCTCGACCGTTTCTCGCACTTCCATAAACTGCGCAAAGATGACAATCAGCAACAGGTCGAGCAGCGGCGTTAACTGAAATGTCAGTCTTCGAAAACTGCCAATCATCAGCCCTCTCCTGTTCCCAGAGAAAGCTCGCGTTTGGCATGCGATATCATTTCACGTACATGCAAACGGTTCTCAGCGAGTCGCGCAAACGAGGTTTCCATCCAACTGTTGAGAAACATCAGCAGAATGGCCGCCGAAAGTCCAGCGAATGTTGACCAAATCGCGTCACCGAATCGGCCAACGATTGCGTTAACATCGCCCGCGCCCGGTCCGCTATTCAGAGCCGCGCCAATCGCCAAAATCGTGCCGAGGACACCAGCGAGTGGGTACGCCTCTATCATCGTCCGCGCCATGTGATAACAAGTTTCAAACGACAAAGAACTCAGGTAGCGGCGCTTTTCATCGAGAATGTTAATCCGATCCAACAGCAACTTGCGATCGTCTTGCCGAGACGGATTGTCCAGGGCTTCGTTAACATCAGCGAGAAAGGCTTCGATTTGGTCGGAAAGATGGCTCGTCGCGTCCAGAATGCTGCGGTGCTTGAGTCCGCGTGAGAAATCGTCCAGCGTCGAGGCAATGAGCCTTAAGTCGCGCCGCCACCACAGCCACAATAAAATAAATGCGACTACGTGAAGCACGCAGCAGATGACGATGATCGACGTCGACAGACCGGAAAGGTCGGTCAGCAAGTTGGGCATCCCTGATTCCTCAATACTCGCGAATTCGCGAAAGCCTCATGCAGCCACTTGTTGGGATTTGTAAACGTCACCCGAGATGAATTCAAGAGCGCCTACATTACGGGCTTTCTACGTCGGACGCTGTCCGCGTTCTAATACGTAAAGCGCGCTATGTGCTCGCCAGTTTGCAACCCAGGCGTGTTCGACGGCCCGGTCCCGGATGATCGGCAGTTCTTTGAGAATATGAATGTTCAATTGCTCGGCTAGATCCCGAAAATCGTGCATCGACAATACGTGCAGATTCGGCGTATCGTACCATTCGTATGGCAGCGCATCGGTCACGGGTGCTCGGCCATGGAGCAAAACTTGCAGTCGAATCCGCCAGTACCCGAAATTCGGAACCACAACCAAGGCCCGATTTGCGATTCGTAGCATTTCTGTCAACACGCGTTTGGGGCGCCGCACCTGCTGCAAGGTCTGACTAAGAACGGCTACGTCGAAGCAATTGTCCGGGATGTCGGGTAGGCCACGGTCCAAGTCGGATTGGACGACCGGAATGCCCCTCGCAATTGCCTCGCGGATTTGTCCCGACTCGAGCTCGATTCCCTGAATGGAGCACCCATGTTTGTCGCGAAGTTGGCCCAAGAGATGGCCGTCGCCACAACCCAGGTCGATCACACGGCTGGCGTGTTCAATCTCCTGCACGATCGTCTCATCGGTCATGGCGATCTTCGGATCTGGGAGAAAATACCGATTTGCAATCATGTGGGGCGACTCGCAGATTCGAGCGTCTGTTCCAGAAATGGCAAAATGACTGACGCCAACTGATCAATTTCAATCAAGAATGAATCATGTCCGTAGGGGCTGTTGAATTCCTGAAACGTGACGTGTCGACCAGATGCAATTAATGCGGAAACGACCTCGCGACTTTGGACGGTCGGAAATAACCAATCCGTCGTGTACGAGGTCACCAAGAACCGGGCATCCGTTTGGCCGAGCGCTTGTTCGAGCGATCCGTACCTGGCGGCTAGATCGAAGTAGTCCATGGCCTTAGTCAAATAGATATAGCTGTTGGCATCGAACCGCTCAACAAATCTCTTTCCCTGATGATGCAAATAGCTTTCGATCTGGAATTCTGTCTCGCGCTCGAGGTCGTAAGCCAACTGATCACTGTGCTGCAATCGGCGACCGAATTTCTTCTCGATCGATGCCTCGGAAAGATAGGTGATGTGTGCCACCATGCGTGCCAGCGCTAACCCGTAACGCGGGCCTTGTTCGTCGTCATAATAATCCCCGCCGTTGAAGCGAGGATCGGTGTTGATGGCCCGGCGCCCGACCGCATTAAAGGCGATCCCCTGCGCGGATAGCCGTGGCCCGGACGCCAGCACGATGGCCGAGCGGATTTGATTTGGGAAACGGGCAGCCCATTCCAGCACTTGCATTCCACCAAGACTGCCGCCGATGACTCCCAACAATCGGTCGATGCCCAAATGACGCACCAACGCTGATTGGACTTCAATTATGTCTCCAACCGTAATGACAGGAAACGTCAGTCCGAACCGGTGTTCCGTGTTAGGATTGATGCTGCTCGGGCCGGTC
>JANQRQ010000083.1 GCA_028284485.1 Planctomycetaceae bacterium
CACCGGACCACCCCGATCCCCCCGATGACGCTGTCTCGCCGACCAGTCATCCGGAGCCTGAACGACTGTCAGAAGCCAATCCCTCTGGCACGACAGCGACTCAGAATTGCCCCAACTGCGGAGCCGACATCGATGAGCATGTAAAGCGATGCCCCTATTGCAGCCAGAACATCGACACCGACCACGGTGTCCCAAGCCATTTCGAAATCACAGCAGGCAATTTGATTGAAGAGTCCTGGAGGATCTACTCCGGCCAAATGGGGGAGTGCATCCTGGCGTTTTTCGTCATTACCGGGGTTGGCTTTGTTGGAACAGCAATTTTGATGGTTGGTATGATAGCGCTGTTGGCCATCGTTGGCGGTGTCGGTGAACCGGCTCTTGTCTTTGTGCTCGCGTTACCAGTCCTAATGTTGGTCTATCTGTTCTCGGCATACATCACTGCGGGAATGAACTACTTTTTTGTGCAAGTGGCGCGCGGACGCCCCGCAAAAATTAGCTACCTGTTTGAGGGAGCGCCCTTCACGTTACGCATGCTGCTCATTCAGTTTGTCATTTCGATTCTGGTCCTGCTCGGCACACTGGCCTGTGTTGTTCCGGGAATTCTGATTCTCATGATGCTGTGGCCATCCATTTATGTCCTAGTCGATAAAGACCCACCAGGTCTTGAAGCGCTGGCGATGAGCAAGGAATTTACTTCGGGACACATGGGTACGATGTTCCTGGTATTTCTGGTCTGCTTAGGCATGTATATCGCGGGCGGAATGCTCGGTGGATTTGGCTTGATTTTCATACTCCCTTACATTTACGTCATATTGGCCGTTATGTACGTCAGGATGGCAGACGCAACCGTGATCGAGCGCATGAATGCTTTCAACCGATCGTAAAAACGCGACCCGAAACGCCCGCTGATTTCGTAATCAGCCCTTTTTGGGATGGATTTGAAAGCCACAACAAACTAGTGTTTCGTCAATCATTTTTCTTCAGGCGGATAGACGTTCTATCCACCTGCATGCGGGATGCACGGTCGCATATTTAGGAGTGGTTACACCACTAGTTTGTTGCCGATGGTACGCGAATCAATCATCTCCGACGGCGACAACCTGCAGCAGGACGCCCCAGAAGGTTCCGCAAGCCAGTTCAGCGCCGACGACGCCCAATTCGACGAAGAATTGCGGCCGCAGTTGCTCGCTGACGTTGTCGGCCAGCATAAAGTTGTCGAACGGCTGCAAATCATGCTCGACGCGACTCGGAAGCGCAGTGAGCCATTGGGGCATTTGTTGCTCGATGGCCCACCAGGGCTGGGAAAAACAACATTTGCCACCGTCCTCCCCCGGGAATTGGGCGTCGAATGCCAAATCACGTCCGGCCCCGTGCTGAAGGCCCCGAAGGATCTGTTGCCGTACTTAACAAACGCCGGGTTTGGTTCGGTTTTGTTTATTGACGAAATCCATCGGATGCCACCGGCGGTCGAAGAGTTCATTTACCCGGCGATGGAAGACTTCCGAGTCGACATCACGCTCGGGGAGGGATTGAATGCCCGAACGATCAATATGGCATTGCAACCCTTTACGGTCATCGGTGCAACCACGAGAAGCGGCATGTTGACCGCTCCGCTTCGCGATCGCTTTGTAAATCGATTGCATCTCGATTTTTACGACGCGAGCGAGCTAACTCAAATTGTCGCGCGCAATGCACGCAAGCTTCGGGCCACGATCAACGACGATGCCGCCCACGAAATCGCAAAGCGAAGCCGTGGCACACCGCGCAAGGCCAACAATTTCCTGCGTTGGACGCGCGACTATGCAACCGCGCGCAAAGAAGGCCATATCGACTCTGCTGTTGTGCAGCAGGCATTTCAAATGCTCGACGTCGATGGGATCGGCCTCGAAGCACAAGATAGACGCTATCTGCAGGCACTCGTCCAGATATTCACCGGCGGGCCAGCTGGAATACAGGCCATTAGCCATTCGCTCGACATTCCTCCAGATACACTGGAAGACGAGATCGAACCCTTTTTGCTCAAGTGCGGCTTTATTCAACGAACCCCCCGCGGACGAATGGTCACCGCGAAGGCACTTGACCACCTGCAGATGGCGGTTCCGACAAAAGAAAATCAGCAACCGCGTCTCTTCTGAAACACGGTCGCTGATCGCCATGAATGAAGTCAGGCCCTGCGTGTCGGGCAAGCAGATATTCGGTGCCCGCGTGCAGAACTACGACTTGGCAGCCGCAAGTGCAGCGTCGTAATTGGGATGGTCGGCGATTTCACCAACATACTCAACATGCTTGAGATTGCCGTCAGCGCCGACAACAAAGATTGCACGCGCCAAGCAGCGATCCAGCGGACCACCAGCGATTAGAACACCGTAATCTTCGCCAAATTTCGTGCAACGATGGGCACTAAGGGTTTTCACGCTCTCGACACCTTCAGCCCCACACCAACGTTTTTGCCCGAAGGGCAAGTCCATGCTGACTACGAGGATTTCCGTATCGGACAGATCCTTGGCCTGATCGTTAAACTTCTTGGTTTCCTCATGACAGACTGGTGTGTCCAACGAGGGCACTGTCGCGATGATGCGGGTCTTGCCACCACTGTCACCTAATGTCACATCGCCCAATCCATCGTCTTGCAACGTGAAGTCTGGCGCTGCATCGCCTACTTTCAATTCGGGGCCGGCCAAGTCTACGGGGTTTCCCTTCAGAGTTGTTGCACCGGTACGAGTTTCTGCCATGGATCATCTCCTTGAAGATTGGGAAGACCGCCTCAAAGCGGCGCTTCATCTCTGTGGTTTACGTTTGCCAAATCACTGCGATGCCGAAGACTGGCCGAGGATTCTGTCGACCGCGAATCCTGCCATTTAGGCCGTAAAGCATCGAATATGCAGAGTGCAGTATCGCGAATGGCCACCGACTTTCAAGTCTGCCGACGGAGGAAAAACGCTCCGGGCCGATTGAGGCTACGGTTGGTTTTCCGCTATCGCAGCCGGGGCAAAAAAGTTCTACATATTCCGCGAAAAAGGCGCCTGCGCCGGAGTTGACGGTGATTCCCGTTTCCAACGATGATGAGGCGAACGCTATTTACCGACTTGAGAAGACTCATGCAGTACTACGATTTTGATGTTGTCGTCGTTGGTGCCGGACATGCCGGGACCGAGGCTGCGCTAGCGGCAGCCCGGCTCGGCGCCAAGACCGCGCTGTTGACGATGAATTGCGATACCGTCGCCCAAATGAGTTGTAACCCGGCAATTGGCGGGGTCGCAAAAGGCCAAATCGTCCGCGAAATCGATGCACTCGGCGGCGAAATGGGCCGAGTCATCGACGAAACCGGCATCCAGTTTCGCATGCTGAATCGCGGTAAGGGGCCGGCCATGCATAGTCCCCGTGCCCAGGCGGACAAAAAGGCCTACCAATTCCTGATGAAACTGCGTGTCGAGGATCAAGAGAACCTGACGTTGCGCCAGGAAGCTGTCGAGGAAATTGAGGTGGATCAAGGGCGCGTGAAAGGCATTCGTGTCCGCGGCGGAGCCATCTACCGAACCCAAGCCGCCGTCATCACGACAGGAACGTTTCTGCAAGCCATTATGCACACCGGCGAGTCCAAGACATCGGGCGGCAGAGCAGGGGAGGGAACATCGGGATCACTGTCTGATTGCCTCACAAGGCTGGGATTTCATCTCGAACGTTTTAAAACAGGAACGCCAGCGCGCCTCAATGGACGGACCATCGACTATTCCGTGTTGGAACGCCAGCCTGGTGATCGAGAGCCACAACAGTTCTCGTTTATGACGGACCGCATCGACCAACCGCAAATGGATTGCTTTTTGACGCAAACGAACAAAGCAATTCACGAATTGATCCGAGAGAATCTGCACCGCGCTCCAATGTACAGCGGGCAGATCAATTCCACGGGCCCTCGGTATTGTCCTTCGATCGAGGACAAAGTGGTTCGATTTTCCGAGCGGGAGTCGCATCAAATCTTTCTCGAGCCGGAAGGTCGTCACACACGGGAATACTACTGCAATGGAATCTCCACAAGTTTGCCCCGGGACGTTCAGGACAAAATGATTCATTCCATCCGGGGGTTGGAGAATGCGGAAATCATGAGATACGGTTACGCGGTCGAATACGACTTCGCCCCCCCAACACAGCTCGATGCAACTTTGCAAACCAAACGAATTCAGGGGCTGTACTTCGCCGGCCAGATCAACGGAACAACAGGCTACGAAGAAGCCGCCGGTCAGGGGCTGGTTGCCGGCAGTAATGCCGCACTCAATCTGGCTGGAAGAGCCCCGTTGATCATCGACCGCAGCCAAGCTTATCTCGGGGTGTTGATCGACGACCTGGTTACCAAGGGCGTCGATGAGCCCTACCGCATGTTCACGTCACGCGCCGAGTACCGGCTGCTCCTACGGCACGACAACGCCGATCGACGCCTGACGCCCTTGGGACAAAAGGTCGGATTAGTGTCTCAGCCGCGCTGGCAGCGGTTGTCTGAGCACGAGGCACAAATCACTGCCGCCACTCAGCTGATCCGCGAAAACCGGCATCAGGGGATGACTCTCGAAGAGATGTTGCGTCGTCCGGAAATCGGTTGGAGCGAAATCTGCCAGATTTCTCCGGAGGCCACAGCACTGAAACTCTCGCCACTTTCGCAGCATCAGATATGTGTCGAGGCGAAATACGCCGGCTATATTCGCCGCCAAGTCTCCGAGATTGAACGCCAGTCGAAAGTGCAGTCGATCAAAATTCCCGACACCTTCGATTTCGTCGCCGTACCTCAACTTCGAATTGAAGCCAAGGAGAAACTGGCCCAGATCAAGCCCCGGAACCTGGCACAAGCCGGGCGCATCAGCGGAATCACGCCGGCCGACATGGCCGTCCTGATGCTCTACCTCAATCGGCCACGGTCCCCGCAGGGGCCCGCAAAGCGTGAAGTGTAGGAGTTTTGAGGCCACCTCGATAGCCCTGGGGGACTTGTGATCTTAGGGGAATCGGCTGATAAATTGCCTGTTGACCGATTCCGAAGAATAGATACAATCGGAACCTGTGATAACACGGGTAAACCGGTTTTCCCCCTTTGTGACAGCCGGATTTAGTCCCGTACGACGCGCGGGCGTCTGTCAATCTGTGGTCAGGTCACGGAAGGATCCGGCTCCCTCGAAACGATTCTCGCGGTTTTGGCCGGGTGAATTGGATTGCGAGCGAGACGGGCCGACTCGAAGGATGGATATACAGAATGAAAACAGTCTTTACGACGGGTGAAGCGGCAAAAATCTGTAAGGTTAGTCAGCAAACCATTATTCGTTGTTTCGACTCTGGCCAGCTCAAGGGATTTCGGGTCCCAGGCTCCCGCTTCCGCCGAATTCCTCGAGACATCCTGTTTCGATTCATGAAGGAAAACGGTATCCCGACAGACGCCTTGGAAAGCGGCAAGCGAAAGGCTCTGGTCGTGGACGATGATGAGGAATTGGTGGAACTGATTCGTGACGTCCTGGAGGCCGATGGCCGGTTCGAGGTTCGCGTCGCAAACAACGGATTCGACGCCGGCATGATGGTCAAGGAATACCACCCAGACATCATTGTTTTGGACGTCATGCTGCCGGACATCAACGGTAAGGAAGTTTGCCAACGTGTTCGGTCCGACTCGGCACTTGATGATGTCAAAATCATCTGCATCAGTGGAATGGTGGAGGCAGATAAGATCGGCGAATTGAAGGACGCCGGGGCCAACGAATTCCTACAAAAGCCGTTCGAAGTCGAAAACCTCGTCGACAGAATGTGTCACCTGCTTGACGTGCAACCTGGTTAAACCGATCCGCGAGCCTCTCAGGGATGGTCGATGCACCTCATTGGGCCAGTGTCTACCGGCTGCTAGTCAAAGCTCTGCCCGTTTCCAGCCTCGACTCGACTCTGGAAGCCGTTTCAACGGCATGGCGGCAAATCACGTCTGCTCAAGCCGCAATCGCTTGGGTACGAAGCGAGGATAGTACTTCGGCAAAAGGGGTGCTTTGCAGCGAGGACCGTCCATCGGAAGGAGTTGAACTCCAGTTCTCCGACCCAGCCCGTGCTGACACGACAAATATTGGTGCCGAAGTCTTCCAACGACTACTTTCTCAACGGGATCAAAGCCCGTCGATAACATCCATTCCGCTCTATCTCGATCGGCGTCTCGTTGCAACAATTGAGTTGCTCGATCGCGGCGCGGAATCCGGGGATTCCAATTTTTTGGCAGAATTCACCGGTATTTGTGCCAGGCTCATTGCGAATTCGCTCGGTCCTGGTCAGCCATCCGCAGCTTCGACTGATCGTTTCGTTCCGGATGAGGATAAGCTGCAGTCGCTGGCGGAATTCGCAGCAGGCGCCGGACACGAAATCAATAACCCAGTGGCGACAATTGCCGGACGAGCGGCCCTGCTACTTCGAGACGAGAGCGACCCCGAACGCCGTCGAGCCTTGACCACAATCGGCGGACAAGCGTATCGAATTCGCGATATGATCGGGGACTTGATGCTATTTGGGCGGCCCCCGGCTCCTTCGCCGGAGCAACTCAACCTCAACGAGGCCATCTCCGAAGTCACCGACAATCTGCGGCCCGATGCAGAGCTAAAAGGCTGCCGAATCGAATTCCATCCCCACGAAACCGTTCCCGTTTGGGCAGACAAAACGCAGCTGTCGGTTGTGATCAGCAGCCTGATACGAAACAGCATCGACGCATCACAGGAAGGTGGCGTCATCGAGATAAGCTCGCGAAACTGCAAACGCGAGGAAAGAAATTTTGCTTCATTCTCGGTCGTCGATAACGGAATCGGCCTCTCAGAGACAGACCAGCAGCACCTCTTCGACCCCTTCTATTCCGGAAGGCAGGCGGGGCGGGGACTCGGCTTCGGCCTTTGCAAATGTTGGCGAATTGTTTCCAATCACGATGGTGTGATAGAGTTCGCATCACGCCCGGACGAAGAAACCAGGTTCGACATCTATTTTCCAGCCGAACCGGTCGATCTGCCGTGCTTGGATAACCGCCATGCCGATCGAGTCGAGACGGACCGTGACGAAACGAAGTGAGCGACTTCTTTTCTGGCTGCTATCTCTGTGGTTTTCCTGCGGAGTTGTCCAAGCCCAGTCAGAACGTCCCTTGCAAGGGGATCAGCCCCAGTTTCAAGTCGAAATCCCGTCCGTTGTTCTCTCCGATGTTCCGGTCAATCGGGTAACAATCACCGCACACGACCTCACAGGAAGCGTCGACGAAACCTATGAAGGCCGTCCGCTGATTGAGGGCATCAAACTGACAATTCATGGTCGTGACACGGCATTACCACCATTCGAAAACGGTCAGCTAATACTCGAAACAGATTTTGGCGCCGGCCGCAGAGTTTACATCACATCGGACGAAATCCTGGTTGATCCCGAGAATCGACGAAAAGGACAGCAACCTGTCACTATGATTTGGCGTTGGGCCAGCATCTTACCTCCCGTGCTGGCAATCGCCATGGCCATCTGGCTGCGCAATGTGCTTGTCGCCTTATTCGCCGCCATTTGGAGTGGAGCTGTCATCCTGACGCACGGAAACCTGTTCGTTGGTTTTCTCCATACACTCGATGACTACCTCGCCCAGCAACTGCTTGACAAAGACCATTTGTTGGTCGTGCTCTTTACCGTGTTTTTGGGATCAATGATCGGCGTGATGTCACGTAGCGGTTCCACGGCCGCTTTGGTCGACAGCCTGTCGCGTGTGACAACAAATCGCGAGCGGGGCCAGTTAATGACCTGGCTAATGGGGCTGGTTGTGTTTTTTGATGATTACGCAAACACGCTTCTCGTTGGAAGTACGATGCGGCCGGTGACCGATCGTCTGAAGATCTCGCGTGAGAAGCTGGCATTTATCGTTGACTCCACAGCGGCTCCAATTGCCGGCCTCGCCTTAATCTCAACATGGGTCGGATTCGAAGTTGGCCAGATCGAAGACACATTTCAACACCTGAATGTCGACGTCAACGGGTACTCGGTTTTTCTATCGACGATCATCTACCGATTCTACCCGTTGCATCTCATCGTTTTTGTCTGGTTAATCGCATACAGCGGTAATGACTTCGGGCCTATGCTCAAGGCAGAATCGAGAGCGGTGACCACCGGCCAACTGACCAGAGACGATTCCGGAAAAGACGTAGCAACAGAATACGATGACGCTTCGCCCGCGAAACGACGCCTCGTTCGCAATGCTTTGATTCCAATCTCGGCGCTGATCTTGATGATACTCTTAGGTTTGGCAACCACGGGATCGGCAGCCATCGACGAAGTGAATCGGAATCTCGTTGCCGACGAACCACAGGTTGAAAAAACGGTAACAAACCTACTCGTTTATTCCAGCAGCAATTACGTATTGTTCGTCTCATCGTTTCTGGCATCCGTTGTCGCAATAACAGTGGTGGTGTTATCCAAGTCATTAGAACTGAACCAAGCCATCGATGCCTGGGTCAATGGCGCGCGCAGCATGTTTCTGGCATTACTCATTTTGATTATGGCCTGGGGAGTTGCCACGGTTTGCGATAGCGAACATCTCAATACAGCCGGATTTCTCGTCGAATTGACGCAAGGAATCCTCTCCGTTCGCTGGATGCCCACGATCGTATTCTTACTTTCGGCGATTGTCTCATTCGCAACGGGCAGTTCCTTCTCAACCATGGGCCTGCTAATGCCATTGGCCATTTCAATGACATACCAATTGCTGATCCCACTGAACGAAGCTGGCAACGCTCCCCAGCACCACCTCATGTTGGCCACGATCGGGGCGGTCCTCGCTGGGGCGATTTTCGGCGACCATTGCTCGCCGATTTCGGATACAACAGTTCTTTCGTCGGCGGCCACCGGATGTGACCACCTCGACCACGTTGCAACGCAGTTGCCTTATGCCGTCGCCGTCGGGCTCGTCTCCTTACTATTGGGGTATATCCCCGTTGGACTCGGGCATCGACCGATCATATTGCTTCCGTTCGGACTCATCGCGCTATTTATGCTGGTGATGTTCTTGGGGCGCCCCGTCGAAGACTTTTCGAAGGCTCCTGAGCAGCCGAAAGACGACACCGGCATGCCGGATGACCTGGATTTGGATGCACTCGGACTCGACGACTGATCGGCCTTATGGCCGCCGCGTGTGCTCCATCACGCGTATCTCCGCCTCGGGATTTGACGATCAAAACGGTTCTGCCACTTGAATCACACAGATCTCGGCAGTAAAGGTGATATAGCGCCTGAGACTTGCATCGATTCCAGCCAGGACCGCCGCACGTCGCAAAGCAGGTGATATGCTTGATGATTGACCGGCCGAAGTCGGCGAAGTACAGAACGTTCGCATGTACGAATTCGACCTGTGGGAACCGCTCCTTGTGGAACGACTCCAGAGATTTCGGCCGCATTCTCGTCGTGACCAATTCTATGAAATCAGAACGATCGGATGATGGATAAACCGCGGCTTCAGGGCATTTTTACTCCGAACCTGGTTCCGTTGGACCAGGCTGCGGAAATCAACGAATCGGAACTGCGACGATATGTCGACTGGCTGATCGAACGTGGCGTGCACGGGTTGTACCCGAATGGGTCGACCGGTGAATTCACTCGCTTCACTGTTGACGAGCGCCGGCGAATCGTCGCGATTATCGCGGACCAGGTGCAAGGGCGTGTCCCGATTTTAGCTGGTGCCGCCGAAGCCAATGTGCGCGAAACCTTAAGCGCATGCGAGTATTATCACTCTCTTGGAGTTCGTGCGGTCGCCATCGTCGCACCATTTTACTACAAGCTGAGTCCCGCATCGGTTTATGCGTACTTTCGCGAAATCGGCCGTAATACTCCGGTCGATGTCACTCTCTACAACATTCCGATGTTTGCGAGCCCCATTGACGTGCCGACCGTTCAACGGCTCTCGGAAGAATGCGAGAAAATCGTCGCCATTAAAGACTCGTCCGGCGACATTCCTCATATGATTCGCATGATTCAAGCCGTACGGCCCAATCGTCCCGATTTTTCATTTCTGACAGGGTGGGATGCGGCCCTGATGCCCATGCTATTAGTCGGTTCTGATGGCGGCACAAACGCCAGTTCGGGAGTTGTCCCGGAGATCACCAGAAAACTCTACGACCTGACTCTCTCGGGGCAGTTGGAAGAAGCCCGCAAGGTGCAATACGATCTTGTGACATTATTCGATGCCATGATTTATTCCGCCGAGTTCCCCGATGGATTTCGGGCGGCCGTCGAGCTGCGCGGATTTTCGATGGGAACAGGCCGGCAGCCACTTTCTTCCGACCAAAAGACTGATTTAGCCACTCTCAGCCGAACGCTGCAGTGTCAGCTGTCAGAACATGGTTTCTCTGATCAACCGGTTGGCGGTTGTCCTCCCGGTGCGAACAACGCGGTTGACGACCGAGAGGTTCAGCACATCGTTCAAAACGTCGTTGCCGAACTCAAACGTCGCGGACTGCTATAACCGTCGAAACGGCCCCACTATAGCGTTTTTAGAAAACTTGAAAACGTCCTGGCTCGCGGCCATTCGGTATTTGCCTTGTCAAAAGCGAACACCGCGGCCATAGGAAAGAGCAACTTGCTCTAGGCGAGGAAAGTCTCAGGATATTCCATCGTCTTATTCGCCAAGAGTTTCGCGGAAATAGCTCGCTCCCGCCTCGATCGCTTCGCCGATCTTCTCTGGAAATCGACCACCCGCTTCTGCCATATCCGGTCGCCCGCCGCCTCCACCACCAGCAACTCGGGCAGCGGCTTTCACGCAATCGGACGCGCTAACTCCACGTTCAATCAAATCGCGACTGATCGCCGACATCAAAGCGACTTTTCCATCAATACTTGCACCGACAATAATGGCGACCAACGGTGACTTTTTGCGAATCTGATCGGCCAGGTCGCGCAATCCGTCTCGAGTCAGGCCGTCAGCCTGGTGGGTCACAATCTTCACTCCACCGATTTCTTCCGCCTCGGTGATGAGATCATCGACAATAGTCGCAATCGAGCGGCTGGTTTGTTTCGACAGTTCCTTGCGCAAATCTCGAACTTCATCCTGCAACGCCACAATGCGCTGAGGCAAATCCTCGGGTTGCGATGTTTTTAGCTTGGCCACCAAATCGTTGACCAAGTCTTCTGTTTCGCGAATTTGCTGTAGCGCTTTTTTGCCGGTCAGTGCCGTTACGCGCCGGACTCCACTGGCGATGAGTTCGTCTTTGAGAATTCGGCACAGGCCGACCTGACCCGTGCTATCAAGGTGCGTTCCACCACAGAGCTCTTTGCTGAATTCCCCCATCGACACCACGCGCACTTTTTCGGGATACTTCTCACCAAACAACGCCGTGGCCCCTGCCTGCTTCGCCTCCTTGAGACTCATCATCGTTGTGGAAACGGGAACCGCTTCGGAGATTCGTTGGTTGATTTCGTCCTCGATGGCTCGAATCTGTTCGGTAGTGAGCGGCTTGTTGTGTGCGTAGTCAAAACGCAACGCGTCATTCTCGACCTTCGACCCACGCTGCATGGCTCCGGCTTCGAGTTCCGCTTGCAAAGCGGCATGCAAGATATGTGTCGCCGAGTGTGCTCGCCGAATTCCAGACCGACGATCTGAAGCCACTTCTGCGGAGACGCTCATCTCTAATCGTAACGTTCCCTCCTTTAAGTGACCGATGTGCAGGATGAGCTCGCCATCTCGCTGCGTATCGAGGACTTCAAACCGGCAATCCTCGTTTTGAAGAACACCGATATCACCAACCTGTCCGCCCGCCTCTCCATAGAAGGGAGTTCGATCGAGAATCACCCCGATCGGTGAGGCATGGCCGATTTCCGTCATCTCGTCGACAAGTTGCTTCTCAGCGATGATCGCGACGACGGTTGCGGTTTCCGAAGTCCCGTCGTATCCGGTGAATTCCGTGCCTCCAGCCGTCTTTCGGACCGCATCGAGGGGACCCTCCGCCATGACAGAATCGGCGAAGGCACCGGAACCACTGGTCGTTCGATGCCCTTCGACTAGAACCTGAAAGCGCTCCATATCGACCGATAGGTTGTGCTTCGCGGCCATCGATTGCGTCAATTCAACCAGAAAACCATCCGTTTGATGCAGATCGAAGGCGTCGTCCCCTGAGATAACAGATGCCCCTTGTTGTCTCGCGCGCTCGATGCATTGGTTCAACTTATGAAGCCCCTTTTCAACCACACCCAGAAACTGGCTCTCTTCTTCTCGAACGACGTCCGCGACAGATGAAGCCGTTTCCGATAGCTCGGGGTAGGGGGCCTTCATGGCGCTGACGACTTCGGGCACGAGTTGAAACAGGAACGGCTCGCGCTTCTCCAATAAGTATCCTTCCAACAGCGCGCGGCGCAGCAGACTACGCACAACGTAGTTCTCTTTGTCGCGTCCGGGTTGAACACCTTCATGAATACAAAACGTTACGGCTCGCAGATGGTCGGCGATTCGACGCAGCGGCCGGCCGTGCGGTGCATCGAACTCGTACGTTACCCCCACCGCATCAGCTGCCGACTCGCACAACCCACGGAGAATATCGGTTTCGAAATTGCTCTCGACACCTTGAAGCACTGCGGCCGTTCGCTCCAACCCCATGCCAGTATCGATGTTCTTTTTTGGCAACGGCCGAAGGTTGTCTGGTGGTTCCCCGATTCGATTGAATTGGGTAAACACCAGATTCCAAATTTCGACCTCTTTCCCTCCACTCGCCGGATGGAAAAAAATCTCGCTACAGGGGCCGCAGACTCCGTCGGGGCCATTCGTCGGCGCACCAGCCGGCCAGAAGTTTTCAAATTCGTTGTCCCGTCGAATGCGATCGGAGGACAATCCAATCTCATCGTGCCAAATGTCGTACGCCTCGTCGTCGTCCTGGTAGACCGTCACGGTTAATTGGTCGCGGGAAAGCCCCAACCACTTCTTTTCCGTGAGATACTCCCATGCCCAATGGATTGCCTCGCGTTTAAAGTAGTCACCGAAAGAAAAATTGCCGAGCATCTCGAAGAAGGTATGGTGATAGGCCGTGACCCCGACATTCGAGGTGTCACCAGTCCGCAGACATTTTTGACAAGTGGTTGCCCGGCTGAATTCCAGTTCTCCGATCCCCAGAAACTGGTTTTTGAACTGATTCATCCCTGCAGGGGTAAACAAGACCGTGGGATCATCCCGAGGTACCAAAACATCGCTCGGTCGACGGACACAGTCTTTAGACTCAAAAAATTCAAGGTAGCTTTCACGAAATTCATCAGTCTTCATCGAAATCCGTCCGAATTGTCAAAAAATGCTGCTGTTTGGCAGTTAGGATAAACCAAGCGATCGTTCACGTCGCAAAGATCACTTTCCAACAATGATCGTGCGTCCATCGTAAAGGCGAAGCTTCACATCTTCTTTATCGAATCGGTCGACAGCCTCATGAAAGGCAGCCGGCGACCGCACGGGAATCCCGTTAACATGCGTAATAAAACTACCGGGCTGCAAATCAACGGGCCTTTGGCCAGAAACAACGAGGTAACTCGTCACGACGACAGCCGGTGGAATCGACCGAAACGGAGTCTCGATGTATTCCAGTCTGGCTGTTGAATAGTCAACTTCGATACCACGCCACACCGGAAACCGGCGCCGGGTCGCAATTGACGCGTCCGCATCAACGACCGGCCACTTACCGAGTTCAACATTCAGTGCAATTTCTTTTCGCTGACTTTCCCTCCACACTCGAAGATTTGCAATAGCACCGGGTCCCAACAGTCCGATTTCTCGCATCAAGTCAGCGCGACTGTAAACCAGCTTGCCATCAACTGCGAGTATGAAGTCATTTTGACGCAACCCTCCAACGGCTGCCGGAGAATTTTGGGCAACGCCATAAACCCGCGCCGCCGTGGTCTGTCGGGAAATACCGGCTTGTTGCGGAACATTGGACAATTCCCCAGGAAGGGTATCTGCCGGATGAATCCCGAGGAAACCATACTCGACCTCGAAACCTCTGACCAATGATCCAATGACCCTGTGAAAAGCCTCGTCGACGGGGATCGCATACCCGGCCGAACTCTCATACCCTTCCAGAGCCGCCAACGACGTCGTAACGCCCACCAAATCCCCGTCGATGTTCAGCAGTGCTCCGCCGCTTGTCCCGAGGTTTAGTCGCGTATCGACATGAAGCAGCGTGCCATAATGGTGAATCGTCTCCGCCAATACCGTTTGCGGGTCGTCCGGCGGTCCAGCTGGCGCAGGATAGCGTGACACATTGCTAATAATGCCGATGCTGGCGCTGGCAGATCCGTCGCGAGCGATCGCGTACGGGTTTCCCAACAGGACAACGAATTGCCCCTTCTTGGGACTCTGTGGCTTTCCCAAGCGGAGGAATTGTATTCGGTCAAAAGACAAACCCAATGACTGACGGTCGAAAGTGAGAACCGCCAGATCACTCCGCGGATCGGCAGCTAAGATATGAGCGACACAGCTTCGCCGATTTGAAAACTGGACGACAATTCGGTCGCTGGTTTGATCGTCCTTACGACCAATAACAGAACCGCCTTTGATAACGTGATAGTTCGTCAGAATCAGCCGCTGGAAGTCTGGATTCGGGCCCGATATGACAATTCCCGTGCCGAATTCATTCGGTGTGGCCCCTTGCAGACCGGTGTTGATACCGGGAGCGTTGGGGTTCCGGAATCGATTGCGAAACGGATCAAAAGGGTTTTCATTCTGGGCCGGCCTTTGCGCCGAGCTGTACCGAGCCACGGCGACGATCGCCGACTCGCTACTTTCGATAACTTTCACCAGGGAGTTCT
>JANQRQ010000097.1 GCA_028284485.1 Planctomycetaceae bacterium
GCTGACATGCTTGCGTGCTCCCAATACTTCCGATTGATCTATCTATGTGAGCAGATTAAATGCTGGCTGACAATGCCGATTGTTTATTACTTTGTCATGAATGGTTCGCTTCGGACGATGCCGGTTATCAAATCGCTAAGTCGGTAGTCGTTGGCTGCAAATAATTGCGTGAGCGCGTCGACCGCCGGCTCATCGCCAAATTCCAGCGAACGTCCCAGCGAATACGCCAATAATTTCCGAACCAGGGCCCGCGCGAATCGATCTTGTTGATGATCACGCAGATACGCTTTCAATCCCCGCAAGTCGTCCACCGCTGTACCGTCCGGCAATGTCGTGGACGATTCGACCGGCGCAGTTTGCAGATCCTTCTTCTTGGGAACTTTTCGTAAAACCTCGGTGCGCCAACGCCCGGTGGCATCGTATTGTTCCAAAGGGATGCCCCACGGATCGATGTTACGATGGCAACTGTTGCACGCTGCCTTAGTGCGGTGCAATTCCAACTGCCTGCGCAACGAGAGCCGGGCAAAATCGGCATCTTCCTGATTTAATTCGGGCACGTCGGGAGGGGGTGGTGCCGGGGGATCGTCAAGCAGGCGCTCACGAATCCAAACAGCGCGGCGAATGGGATGTGAATCTTCGCCGGTCGAGTTACCTAACAACATGCTCCCTTGCGTGAGTAGTCCACCACGTCGATCCTTTCGCCGCAGCCTCACTCGTTCGAAGTCGTCAGATTCTGGGCCCTCGATTCCGTAATGCTGCGCGAGTCTCTTACTCAGCATGGCAAAATCAGATTCCAGAAAATTCAGGCAACTCAAATCGTGATGCAGAATCTCGGCAACGAAGTGCAGCGTTTCCTGCCGCATGTCTTGCTTCAGCCGGTCATCGAAATCGGGATAATACTCCGGATTGACGGCAATCCGGTCGAGGCTGGAAAGGTCGAGCCATTGTGTGGCGAACTGATCGACAAAGTTCTGCGAACGTGGGTCGGCGATCATCGACCGCGTCTGTTCTGTCAGGACTCCGGGCTCCAACAAGCGGCCGGATTCGGCAAGCTCTAAAAGCTTTTCATCCGGCATACTGCTCCACAGAAAGTATGACAATCGTGAGGCGAGTTCGAAGGCGTCTAATGGCTGTCTTCCCTCGTCGTCGGCCCGCGTCTCGACCAAATACAGAAAGTCGGGCGAAATGAGGACCAAGGCCAGCACCTCGCGCATCGTTTCTTCGAACGTGTCGCAACGTGGGCGAGCATTGTCGAAGAAGACCAACATCTCATCGATTTCACCCTTTGTGACAGGGCGCCGAAATGCTCGCCGCATGAATCTCGCCAAAACATCACGCGCGTATGCACGTTCGTCCTGGTCGTCGCTGCTGGCAGGCAAAATTCGCGTGTGGCTGGGCGGTGGCCATTCGTCCGCCAGTGGACCTTCGAACTCCAGCAAATCGACCAGTATCGTCGGTTCTGTCGGCGTTTTGGGAACGGGTGGTTCGACCGGTGCCGGTTCGCCTTTTTTCTTCCGCTTCGGTTTCACATTGGCGGCCTGCAACAATTGCCGCACCTGCTTTTTGGGCCTTTTCGGAGCCGTGCTTTCGTAGTCGTTGTTGACGGTGACCAACAGGCCCGGGAATTTGGGATTATGCCCAGGAAGCGGGAACTCTTCGATACGACCGCGGAACTCGTAAATCTCTGGCGAATCCTGATTGGCGAGGACGTCGACTTCACCGACGGTCCGTTCTGCCACATAAACATCCGATCGCACGCCGATCGTCACTCGCATCCGGGGGGCCGGCATGCCGTCGGGCACGATGGCGCTTGCTTTGACTCGCACCAAAAAATCGCCTTCCCTTGGGAACTCCATCATGCGGGCCAGAAAAACGGCATCCGGACCAACACGATTCGACGCCATAATCTTCTTTGGTTTCGTCGAAGGATCGCTTTCGGTGATGTGGTATCGATAAACCTGGGGTCGATCGCCCACAACGATGGCTTTGCGAAGTGCCGTCCGAGCGGCTTCCAGGTAGAACTCCAGCTGAAGAGGTGACATCCCTAAGACGGCACCGTTGTTTTTGAAGCCGTCTTTGGAAAACGATTCCGGCGGAAGATCTTTGGAATAGCTCAAATCGAGGCCGATCAGCTCCCGCATGGTGTTTTGATATTCATACCGTGTCAGCCGGCGCAGAACGGTGCGACCACCGGTGCTGCTTTTTGATTCCCACAGTCTTTGAAACTCGCCGGTCAGCCAGCCGACGAGTCCCTCGCGCTGGTCATCGGTTGGTTGCGGCTCGTCTTCAGGAGGCATTTCTCCGAGATTGAGCCGATTGAGAACATCGTGCCAGGTTTCTGCCGCATTGCCCCGCAAGAGATCGGCATCGAGCGTATCGAGGCGCAGATCGGCTTCCTGCTTTTCTGGCCCATGACATCGATAGCAAAACTGTGACAGAATAGGCTGGACCCGCTGTTGAAACTCGTCTGCCTGTGGCGCGCTGTCGGCACCCACGACAATTGCAGAGAGTGTCGTCCCCAATGGGAATGCCAAACAGCAAATCAACAAACGCATGAAACTTCAATCTCCGTGGAGGGCTCTAGCCGTGATCGGCGCGACGCAATTCCGTTGAGCGACGCCGATTCTGCCACTATCGACGCCCGGTTTATGTATTGT
>JANQRQ010000110.1 GCA_028284485.1 Planctomycetaceae bacterium
CTCATGCACGAGGCGCTTTAGAAACGTCGGCGAATGTTACCTTCACCGGCGCCGCTGACGGGTTGTTCCAAGTCGAAGAGCCGATGCTGCAAATGGCAGTCGACGGTCCGTCACGAGTGCTGCAGGGCGAACCTGCGACACAAACGGTGACGCTGTCCAATCCTGGAACTGGCATTGCCGAGAACATCATGTTGCAGGTCAGCGTTCCCGAGGGACTCAAACATCCCCAGGGGAAGCGATTGCTGATGGAAGTCGGCTCACTCAACCCGGGTGAATCGCGAGTGATTCGCGTGGCCTTGGCGGCCATACGAGGTGGAAGTCAAACCGTCGAAATCGTCGCCCAGGCCGAAGGAGGGTTGCAGGAACGCTCGGCAGCAACGGTCGAAGTCATCGCACCCAGTCTTAAGGTTGCGGTGGACGGACCAGGTCTGCGTTACCTCGGTCGATCGGCCACTTACAAGTTCGCTGTCACGAACGAAGGTTCGGCAACCACCGGGAATGTGCGAATCGTTCACGAAGTCCCTGAAGGGTTCGACTTCGTAGAAGCGTCATCGGGCGGAAAGTACGACCCGACAACCCGATCGATTACCTGGTTCCTCGGTGCCTTGGAACCGAGTCGAACGATTCCGATTGCGGTCAGTCTTGATGCCGCCGAACTGGGCGAATTTGAACATCGCATTCAAGCAATTACCGAACATGGAATCGTCGCCGATTCCACAGTAACGACACGCGTCGAAGGGACGGCTTCGTTGGTGTTGGAAATCATCGACCTCGACGATCCAGTCGAAGTCGGAGCAGAAACCGCTTACGAAGTCCGAGTGCAAAACCATGGATCGATGGCGGCCCAGGGTGTGGCATTGTCGTGTGAACTGCCGGCCGGGGTGGTGCTGGTTTCCGCAAAGGGACCAACGCCGCATTTGGTGAACGGCGATCAAGTTCAATTCAAAGCGATCGGAGCCTTGTCGCCTGGCAATACGGCCATCTACCGTGTCCATGTGCGAGGGAAGGTGGAAGGCAACCACCGCTTCCGAGCTCATCTCGCCAGCGATTCCATTCAGGAACCGCTTGTGTTTGAAGAGCTGACGAAGTTTTACGCCGACTGATCCGGCGTACAGAACTGGAATGGTTACGTGCCGATTGGCCCGTTAACCGCTCGAATGAACCACGACTTCTGAAAGAGTGGCATCAAACGACGCCACTCTTTCGTCAATTCCGCGACGGCGGGAGTGACAGCCAAGCAACCAATGCGGATCTACTCGTTACCGCTTGCGGCCTTGTTTTTGCGCTTGGCGTTGCCCTTCTTGTTGCTAGCTTTTGTATTGGCCGACTTTTTCTGACGAGCTTTCTTGTTGCTGGATGCGTTGGTTTTGTCTGAAGCAGCTGCCGCTTTGTTATTGGCAGACGATTTGTTGCGGTTTTTGGTTTGGTGTTCGAAGGCTTCCAACTCGGTTTGCTGTCCTTTATCGCCTTGGGCTTCCATCCATTCTGCCAACTGCTGTTTCAATTCCGCTTTGACGTCCGCAAGCTGCGGATTGTCAGCCAGGTTTTGCCATTCATACCAATCGCGCGTGATGTCGTATAGCTCTTCGGCAGGGCGATGCTGGTAACGATCGACCTTTTCGGCGGCATCGGTATCCCCGGCTTTCGCCTTGTCTCGCCAAGACTTGAATATGCCGGAACTGATCGCGGCGTTGCGAAACGTGGCTTCGGGAGTGAAGTTAACGATGTACTTGTACCGATCAGAGCGAACTGAGCGAATCCCGTAGTAGTCCGAACCATTATTGATTCCGCGCGTCGTCATCAAACCGAAGACGTATTGCTTGTGGGAATTCCGTTGCCCTTGCAGAACCGGCAGGAAACTTTTTCCATCGAGAACATCTGGAGCATCGACTCCCGCAGCAGCCAAAAATGTCGGCAGAACGTCGACATACTCGACGAGAGCGTCGCTAACTGTTCCCTCTTCGATATGGCCGGGCCACCGCGCGATGAGCGCGCTTTGCAAACCGGTGTCGTAGCAGGTCCATTTTCCGAACGGAAAACTTGACCCCTGTTCGCTCACACAAAAGACCAACGTGTTATCCGCAACGCCATGCTTCTCCAGCATTTCGAGACATTGCCCGACTTGACCGTCGTAGTACGTGATTTCCGCCAGGTATTTGGCCATATCACTGCGAGTTCGTTCGGTGTCGACAAAATACGGCGGGAGTTGAATCTTGGCCAGTTCGTACCGGGATGCGTCGCCCTTGTTCCACGGACCATGCGGCTCATTGGAGCATGCGAATAAGCAAAACGGAGTTCCCGATTTCGTACACTCGCCGAGGAATTTGTCGATCGCCGCAAAATCGGGATTGTTATCCTTTACCGAGTACTCGAATGGAAAAGCCGCCTTGGGATTGATATGCGTCTTACCACTGAGTGCCACACGGTAACCGACCGGTTTGAGATAATGCGCGATGCTACGCGTGCCATCTTTCACAAACGTGTGATTCGGATAGGCACCGCTTTTGACCGGGTACAAACCGGTGTAAATGTTATGCCGTGTCGGGGAACACATCGGTGCAGATTGAAAGCAATTGGTAAACCGCATTCCCTCGGTCGCCAACCGATCGATGTTGGGCGTGTAGGCCTGGCCGCCGTAACAACCGATATCGCGAAAAGTGCAATCGTCGGCGATGACAAATAACAGATTTGGTTTGGCGGAATTCTCTTGGGCATTGAGTGATGGCTGCATCAACAAGCTGACCAGGAACAGGGCCAACACGTATGGAAATGATCTCATCGGTTTACTTCCTCCAGGGACAAAGCTCTCGCATCACGAGAGGAGAGGCATTGCGGCATTCGGATGCACAATGAAGTCGCGGCAACGTTACCAGCAGTCTGCCAGACTCGGAGCGAGACTTCAATTCTGAACTCGCCGTTGAATCGAGACACCATGCACGAATCGTCTTCGAACGTGGTCTCGATCATTTTGCCAAATGGTATTAACGATTCAGGAGGAAGCCATTCCTAATCGGATTGTGTGCGGCGTGGCTCGCAGCAACCGCTTCATTGGTTTGGCTTACCGCCCGATTTGAACAACGACCGAGCGGAAAACGACAGGGCTTCCGGATATACCGGCTCTTCCCGGCTGAGTCTGCGAGTCGTCGTCGAACCGGCAGTCTCAGTGAAGGTTGGCGACAGAATACTCAATTGAATCGCTCGAAATTCCGCTCATTCTTGCCAATAAGGGGCGTTTATCCAGAATACCGGGCCGGCGCAATCGATTCTCTGCAAACGAAACAGAGCCGACATTCCAAGATCGCCTCGGATCTTCACATTCGGGGTATTGAGAAGTCGCCATAGGTCGTCTACGATAACTTAGGCTCTTGCGGCGCTTTAGCCTTTCGTGTGGGCCGTTTGACCGTTTTCGGGAGGAAAACGCATTCGAAGGCCGGGACAGGACGTTCCCAACGAGGTGCGACAGACAAACAATGCAAGCGAGTGCGCTCTATGAGTGAAAAGTTGACGGTCGAATTAAGCGGAGACCAACGCGAGGTTTTGTTGCGCGGACTGCGCTTCGTGCGCAGCTCATTGATGTTGGATGTCTACGACCCGACTCCCGAGCTCGTTGAGAAACGAAACAGCCAGTTGCGTGAGGTTGCCGCCTTGGCCGAACATTTGACAAACGCCCCTGTTGTCGAAGCGGCGGGATAGACTCCCTTTAGAGGCAGGCAACAGCGAGAGCATGCGTTACCAGCACGTCTGTGTCGAAGCGTTGGCATATACGCTTCCCGAAAATGTTGTGACCTCGGAGGAAATCGAGGACCAGCTTGCCCCTGTGTACGATCGGTTGGGCCTGCCGGCCGGTCGCCTCGAAATGATGACCGGCATCAAGGAACGCCGCTTCTTCGATCGCGGTGTCCTACCCGGACAAATCAGCGCTCGCACGGCATTAAAGGCCATCGAGAGCTCAGAAATCGACCGGCGTTATTTGGGGCTGTTGATTCACGGTTCGGTCTGCCGAGACCAATTAGAGCCGGCGACCGCCAGCGGAGTGCATCACGCGGTGGGCATGCCGAATTCTGCCTTCGTTCTCGATGTGAGCAATGCCTGCCTCGGCTTATTGGACGGCATGGTCATTCTGGCGAACATGATCGAATTGGGACAGGTTCGAGCCGGTGTTGTTGTGGGAACCGAGGATGGTCGCTCGCTGGTTGAAGGAACAATTGATTCGTTGTCAATGAACGAATCGGCAACTCGCCAGGATGTCAAGTTGGAGTTTGCTTCACTGACAATCGGTTCTGGGTCGGCCGCCGTTGTGTTATGCGACCGCAAGCTCAGTCAAACAGGGCATCGATTGTTGGGCGGAGCCTATGCCGCAGACACGAGTCACCACGAGTTGTGCGCCGGTGGTGTCGAAGCGGCCAAACACGGCGACGACCGTCCACGCATGCAGACCGATTCGGAGTCGTTGCTGAATGCCGGAATCGATTTGGCCGGTTCCGCCTGGCAGTCAACACAAAAGGAGTTACGTTGGTCAAATGACGCTGTCGACAAAGCGTTCACTCATCAGGTCGGCCGCGCTCACCGCAAGCTGTTGTACGAGCGATTGGAGCTCGACCCCGAGATGGACTTTTCCACCGTCGAATATTTGGGGAACACAGGGGCAGTCGCTCTCCCGATGACAACCGCCATTGGTATCGAGCAGGGCCATCTGGCATCGGGTGACAACGTCGCGCTGCTGGGAATCGGCAGCGGACTTAATGCGTTGATGCTCGGGCTTGCCTGGAAAGGTTAAACCCACACCGGGACGCACTACGCATTATTTATTTAAGAGAGTTGCGGCACGGCAATATCAACTCGATTCGCTAACGTGACCAACTCGCGCCATGTTCCGTCGTCAAGAGGAATGCCGTCGTCACTGCGCTCTTGAAGAACTTTTTGGCTGCGATCATTGGGTAAACGAATCCCTTCCACACCCGGCTTAAGATGTGAATCGCGAACATAAGAGATCAATTGATCGGCTTGAGTCAAGAAATGCTCGCGACCGGCAAAGCGTTCCGGATCCCAAACCACCATCAAAACATTGTTCGTCATCGGCGAACCCTCGTCAGCGGGCGGACATTGTCCACCCGAGAGACCTCCGACCAGAAAGTCGAACATCAAGCCCAGTCCGAATCCCTTGTAACCTTGCTCACCACCCATGGGGAGAATGGACCCTGGTGGTTCAGCGGTTCGCGTCGTCGGATCGCCTGTCGGATTGCCGTCAGCATCCTGTAGCCAACCCGACGGACATTCGCTGCCCGACAATGCAGCCACCCGAATCTTGCCGTTGGCCACGGCGCTGGTCGAAATATCCAGCACCACGGGTCGTGTGCCGGTCGGAATGCCAATAGCCACAGGGTTGGTACTAATCCGCGGCTCGGTTCCCCCAGGCGGCGCCACGCATTGCAACACCCCATTGTCATTCACCGAAACGATCCCGGCGAAACCTCTTGCTGCAACAACCTCGACCCATTCGCCGAGACGACCGACATGGCCGCAACGGTTCAGCGTACCACAGGCGATACCGCCGGAGGTCGCACGTGAGACCAATTCGTCGATCAATCGTGTCATCTGCACCTGCCCGAAACCCAAACTAGCGTCGGCAACGACCGCTTGCGGCAAATCGTTGATCACATTGAATGGCGCACCGGCAACGAGATCGCCGTTTGACATACTGTCGACATATTCGATCACGCGCATCACGCCATGCGATTCGTGGCCGCGCAGGTTTGATTGCACGAGGCTACCCGCGACGATCGCAGCTTCGCTGGTTTGAGCGCCTCCCGCCTGCAAAAGTTCCGACGCAAACGACTGCAGTGCTTCAGCTGAAATCTTGACACCGTTTTGCATTGTGATCGAATCGATTTTTCGCGTATTCAGAAAACCTGAAACCGTCCGGCCTCGCGGTCACACCGGGCCAATCTTATCAAGGCCATACCTCGCGGGCAGAGGAAAAAGCAACCTGCATTATTTCTCGAGGCGCCAATTCGAATCAAACAGCGACGCCCACACGGTCGATTCTTCAAACGAGCCGTCGGAATTTGCGGAATACTTTTGAACGGCTATGTCGCCCAGCCTTGGAAACAACCACGAATTCGACGCCCGGAAATCCTGTTCGTGGAAAGTGTGCCCGGAATTGATGACCACATACTGCGATGGTTTGAGTGGGTTCGGAAAGATCATCGCCAGGCCGTGGCTATCGGTGGAATAACGTTCCCCGTTAACGGTAACCGCGTCGCGTTCCCATCTCACGGGGAGTTGGTCCACAACTCGCGCAAGGATCGAATTGGAGCCAGGGTCGCCGAACAAGATCAAATTCTTCTCAGCGATTAAGTCTTCGTTGACATCGCGATCATCGACAACAGGGACACGGCCGCGCATCCACTTATCAAATTCGGACGAGAATCGGTCCAACGTCCAATCCGCCCATTGTTGGTGTGATCGCGACCATGGCTCGCCCGTTCCACGGACACATACAAACGGCTGCATGAATGCATCGTCGATCGGACCTTGCAAGTTATGGCGTTTGTTGCGCGTTGGGTTATCCGCGAATTCTTGGGACTCTTCGTAGTTCAAAAGGACCCATTCGCTTCCCTCACGTAGGTAGTAAACGCCGGGCAATAAATCGTCGGCCGCGCCGGCTAATGGCAGTTCTTTACCGTCGATCACAACACTCTGCGCGACACCGCGCGCGACCTGCAGCGCCCGGACATTTTCCGTAGTGATCGTCGCGACGTTGCCGTCGTCGTCGATCTGACCACCGATTACAGCGGGTTCGTACTGCCGTTCCATTTCTTCGATCGTCAGCCATTCGCACTGGTTGTACTTCGGCGTATACGTGATGAAACGAATCTGCCGCAGCCCCGGGAATCGAGGTCGCCCTTTGCGCGCATGGTCCTGATGAAACGTCATGAACTCTTCAAAGCTTCCAGGATCGAATTTGTGTCCCATGCCGGGGCCGACAAGCAGCTTAATTGAAATACCGTCCTTGGCAGCCGCATCGACCATACTCGTGCTGGCAACAAGTTGTTTATCAAGCTCGCCGCCGTAGGTGCAGACCGGCACGTTGAACGAATTCATGGCGTAATCTAGCGAATCGTAGATGTGCAGCGACGCATCCTGATAACTGGGCAGTTTTTCCGATTGGTTCTGGTATTCATAAAAATCGACAAACCCTGCCCCTGGCCCGACAGAAGACCACAACGACGGATGATGCATTCCTAAATGCCATGCGCCCGCTCCTCCCATCGAGAATCCCCACAGCGTCATTCGCTGCTCATCGATGCGAAAACGGCGTTTGACGTCAGCCATGGCTTCGAAAACGTCGGTTTCGCCAGCGTAGCGATAGGCATTATCGGTCCGGCCAAATACATCGAGTTGAATCCAATTCTGCCCCTCTTCTGGCATTTTGTCCGTGTGTTCTTGAAAGAATCGAACCTCATTTCGAGTGCCGCCACGACCATGCAGTTTGATGTGCATCGGCCAGCGGTAGGGATCCAAAGGATCGACTCCTTCGGGAAGTGACAACGCATACGGCTGAACCGAACCATCGACTTTCGAATAGTATCCGAGAACAACGGATCCGGGACCGCTCAGCCAATCTGCACGACCATCGCTCAACGATTTGGCGCGATCAAGTCCGATGTCGAGCACTTTCAACGTATCGGCTGGGTAAGACGGCTTGTAGAACTCCTCGTGCCTGAGAATCCAATCGGCTGCTTTTGCGCATATTTCGACATCCGCCAGATGACGTCGATTCTTCGATGCCTGTTTCAATTCCGCGACGACTCGGTTCAATTCGGCTAGTTTGTTGCGGATTTGTGACTCCTCTTCATGCGAAGCCGGCTGAGCGAATCCCTGAGACGACGACGTTACAACTGCGAAGAGGACTCCGAGGCAAAATAATCGAAGGAATACCTGGTTCATGAATTTCCCTTGGCAATTGACCGAACTTGCAGTTGCGGAACCTGACGCGTGGCGGTTCGCGCTTTTGTTTTCGTTGTGAGCAGTTCAAATTGTTAATCCCCGCGAACGCAATTACGAAGGCGGAAAGATACGATTCTGGACTGCTGACCGCCGATTTTGCAAATGCATTCGATGTGAAGTAAGCTGAGTCGCATACACCACTTGCCGATCCTTTCGATCCTGAACTCGTCAGGGTGATGCGTATCGTCACCTATTCGTACCATACAGGGAGTTAAACACCGATGGATAAACTGAAAGTCGGCATCGTGGGGGCAGGAGGCATCGCCTCCAAACTTCACTTGCCGGAAATGGCAACCGTCCCAGATGCTGAAGTCACGTTGATCAGCGGTCGCCGTCAGCAGCGGCTCGAAACGATGTGCCGCAAATTTCACGTTCCTAGTTGGACGCAAAGTTACGACGCCGTCATCGACGATCCCGAGATCGATGCGGTCATCGTGGCGTTGCCACATCCGCTGCACGTTGAATGGGGTCTCAAAGCACTTGCCGCCGGCAAACATGTGCACATGCAGAAACCGCTTAGCACCTCTCTCGAGGAAGCGCAACAATTCGTCGAGGCGGTCGAATCCGGGAACCGAACAGTTCTTGCCCTTCCATTCGTCGCTAAACCGCCGGTCTTGGCAGCGCGCAATATGGTTCAACAGGGGACACTCGGCAAGATTTCGTCCGCTCATGCTCGATTCAGTCATGGCGGCCCGGAAGTCTACTACGCAACGATTCAAACGATTCTGGAAGAAGAACCAGAAGACGCACTGTGGTTTTTCGATGCTGACAAAGCCGATGTCGGCGCACTGTTCGACATGGGTGTGTACGCGATCGCGCACCTTGTCACATTAGTTGGCTCGGTGAAGGCGGTGACCGCGCGACTGACAACAGTTGACAAACCAACACGTTTGGAAGATACAGCGGCCTTATTGCTCGATTTCGAGAATGATGCGCTAGGGACAGCAGAAACCGGCTGGTGCGATGGGGCGCGGACTGGAGAGTTCTCTGTTCACGGCACAGAAGGCAAAGTCGTCATGCCAAGCCGAGAAAGCTCGCTCTCATATTACCGGCCCAGTTCCAAAGTCGACGAGGATGCTCCGCTAATCGAAGAAACAGTCGACACTTCCAGCTATGTTGATGAGAATTCACATCAGCATTGGGTCAATTGTATTCGTCAGAGCATTCAGCCCCCCATAGCGAACGCTCGGGCGGCTCGACATATTACCGAGATCATGCTGGCGGGACTGCTATCTTCGCGCGAAGGGCGCACCGTGGAGGTTCTATCGCGGCTAGGTTGAGACGGCGAGTCCGCTGCCCAACGTGGACGCAGATCCTTTGCGTCCGAATGGCCTTCTAGATTCTGGGACAATAACGATACGTTAATTCAACACGTCTCCTTCACCGGCATTGAAGTCGGTGACATCACTGCCGAGGGTGTTGAACGTGTCCGCACCAGCCTGACCTAAGAGCGCATCGTCTTCCGGCCCACCGGTCAGCGTGTCGTTGTCGTTGCCGCCGCGGAGCACATCCGCTTCATCGCCGCCGGTGAGATTGTCGTTGCCATTCAAACCATTAATCTGCACCGCGACTGTGGCGCCTGCGGCTGTGATAATGTCGTTGAACGGTGATCCGAACACGATCTCCAACCCAGCCGTCACCATGTTGAGCGTGATGGCAGTCCCCGCGCCGGTGGCAAATCCCTGGTCCGTCCCAGTGCCTCCTTGGACCGTCGTGTCGTTCTCGTCGAAGTCGATCCGGTCGTTGCCGATACCGGCATTCAACGAATCATCTCCCGCTTCCCCGATCAAGACATCGTTGCCATCCCCACCCGTCAGTGTGTCGTTGTCGTTTCCGCCAGAGAGGATATCGACAGGACCGCTCCCGCCGGTGATCTGGTCGTTTCCACCCCGGCCTTGAATAACCACGCTGACCGTCGAACCAGTGGCTGTCACAATATCTGCGAATTCCGAGCCGATGAACCGTTCCAGACCGGCTGTGGTCATGTTGATATTCACTCCACTCGCCGAACCGGAGGCGGCAGCCGTGTCGGTCCCGTCTCCCCCTTGTACGCTGGAATCGCTCGCTTCAAAGTCGATGCGGTCGTTACCGAGGCCGCCGTCGTGCGAGTCGACTCCGTCACCACCGTTGAGGTAGTCCCCTTCGTCTCCTCCCACCAGCGTGTCGTTG
>JANQRQ010000112.1 GCA_028284485.1 Planctomycetaceae bacterium
CAACGACAACGACACGCTCACCGGCGGTCCGGAAGATGATGCACTCTTAGGTCAAGCGGGTGCCGACACATTCAACACCCTCGGCAGTGATGTCACCGACTTCAATGCCGGCGAAGGCGATGTGCTCAACTAGCCTGCTTGAAACCGTTTCAATTGAATCGAAGTGCGATGCGATCGACAGTTATGAGTGACGATCTGATACAGGATCTTTGAATTCGACGGCCGTCGATAGTTTTGGTCGGCTGGCAATCATGGTGATGGCGGGGACCAATGCGCCTCGTAGATCGCCGTACCTTCTGAGCGCCAATTTCGATGCATGAGTGATGCTTCGATCAGCGTGTCGACGGACTGGTTTTCTACCGCTCGGTCGAAAGATCTGACTAGATGCGCACCTAGTGATCTTGCAGAATTGAAATCGAAAGAGACCGTGTGCGATTCCGACGATGGCAACGACTTGCTGTCGAGACTCAATTCGCAAAATGAAACTCTAACCTAGTCCGATTCTTGCAAGTGTTCCCGAACTGTCGATCCGGTGATTGTGGGTCCGAGTCCAGTCGGCCTCGTTTACGAAACTCGTTGTCAGTTGATGGCAGCGAGTGTCTTTTTGCGTCGTCAGCCGCAGGTGCAATCCGCGACGGCAAAGCCGCCGGCCAGCAACAACTGATTCGAAAGCTGTGCGAGTCGGTCACGGGATCCTCGTGTGCGAGCGCAGCGCGCGGGTGATGACCTACCGGAACCGGCTCCAAATCGGCTTATTGCATTTCCCCACCATTGGCGGGCCCGCGATTCTTTTCGGAATTCGATTGAATCACGACCGAACGATCGGTAGGCTAACGAATGTTCGGCAGGCCTGGGCGAGATCCGCCAGTGCGTGCCGTCTTATTGCGGAATTCCAACAAGGCCTGGGGATTCGCATGCTTCCCCCGTGCCTACCGCACCGGTAGGTGTTTCCGGGAGCGCCGAACCGACAGCTAACTTTGTTTCCAGGGAAAGTCGACAATATGCCCGCTTCAGTTGTTCAAACAGCACCCAATGCAGCGCCAGCTCGTACCGCGGAGGTCTTCCGTGCCGCCGCGGAGTTGATGGTCCAAAAGGGGTACGGCGGAACGTCCATCGGCGATATCGCCCAAGCGGTCGGAATGACCAAAGCCGGCTTATATCACCATATTTCCGGTAAGCAGGACTTGCTGTTCCGGATCTTGAACTATGCGATGGATGAACTGGAGCTCATCGTCACCGCACCCGTGCGGTTGATCGAAGACCCGGAAGAACGACTGCGACAGCTCATGCGATTGCAAATTCAAGGTGTGGTCAGGTACGGGCTCGCATTCACAGTTTTGTTCTCGGAAATCAACCACCTTGCCGAGGCGCAACAGAAGGAAATCAGGGGACGTCTCAACGAACACCATGCACTGATTCGGGAGACGTTGCAGGAATTGGCGGAAGACGGGCGGCTTCGCCGCCTGGACGTCAATATTGCAACGATGCATATCATGAACGCCATTACCGGAGTTGCCCGTTGGAAAGGTGAGGACTTTTCAAAGAATGAAGAACATCTAGTTCAAGAGACGGTCGCTTACACGATGGCCGCTCTTTTGAAGCCAGTGAAGTGAACCATGAACGCTGTTCGATCGACACCATTAATTGCACTCCTGCTGACAGCGGCAATGACCGCTGTTGCTACTGCGGCGGAAGTCGACTTTGCTGCGGATGTCGCACCGATTCTTAGACAGCACTGCATGGAGTGCCATGCGCCCGGCGAGGAACAGGGGGATATCTCACTTGCCACGATCAGCGATCTGGCGAACAACGAGTTCATTGTCGCCGGAGATGCCGATGCCAGTTATCTGGTGGAGTTGATTTCCCCTCAAAACGGTGAACCGCCGCTGATGCCCAAGGACCAACCGGCTCTGTCGGAGCAGCACGTTCAGACAATTCGCAAATGGATCAACTCTGGAGCGAATTGGCCGAATGAACTGGTATTAAAGTCTGCTTCCAGCCTCGATACCGACTGGTGGTCACTGCAGCCCCGACAAGCCGTCAGCCCGCCCCAAGTTCATGATGCTCCGGCGAGCTGGCGTAAAAACCCGATCGATGCCTTTATCTATCGCAAGCTGCGTGAGAGCGGGCTGGTTCCTTCCTCTATGGCGGACAGGCCGACATTGATCCGTCGGGCCGCTCTTGACCTAATTGGCCTGCCGCCTGCCTGGGGAGACGTGACCGAGTTTGTAACCGACTCCCGTGACGACGACGACGCATTTGCATCGGTGGTCGATCGCCTTCTGCAATCGCCGCGATATGGAGAACGCTGGGCACAGCATTGGCTGGATGTGATTCGCTGGGCAGAGACGGTCGGTTTTGAAACGAATCTACCGCGCCCCAATGCCTGGCACTATCGAGACTGGATCATCGATTCGTTGAATGCAGACAAACCGTACGATCAATTCATATTTGAACAAATCGCCGGTGACACGGTCGCGCAGGATGCCGCACTCGGTTTTCTCGTCTCCGGCCCGGCGAATCTGCCGGGCCAAATTGGTCGCGATGAGTTGGCCATGCGGCAGGCTCGCCAAGATGAATTGGACGAGGTGATTCGGACGGTCGGTCAAAGCCTGCTCGGACTGACGATTGACTGCGCACGATGTCACAATCACAAATTCGATCCCATTACTCAGCGTGACTACTACTCGATGCAGGCCATCTTTGCTGGGCTGAATTATGGTGACCGTCGGCTTCGGGGTGAGCAGAACGACCGATGGACAGCCAGAATCCCCGAAGTTGACCAACGACTGCAGAAACTGGAATCTCAACGCGAGCAGCTCCGCGATCAGCATCGTTTGCGTCCCGCGTTGAGCAGTGTGCAAACCGAATCGTTTGAGCCTGTCGAGGCGGCGCGCGTGCGAATGCGAATTGAAGCGACCGCAACTGGAGCTCCAGCCTCACTCTATGAATTTGAAGTCTACGCGGCCGGAGATGTTGGTCAGTCAATCAACGTCGCGTTGGCAACGTCGGGAGCAGTCCCATCAGCTTCCGGTTTTGCTTTGGCGAATCAGACGCGTCATTTCGAGAATCTGGTTGACGGAACCGTCGACAAACGCCAGGCATTTCCCTGGGTCCACGACAAGGAGGGGCCGGCTTGGATTCAGGTCGATATTGCTCGACCGGTTGAAATCGATCGCATTACCTGGCATCGCGGGTCGAGCCTGCCAGTCAGTTATGTGATTGAGGTTCAGGCGGCTGATTCGGACGAATGGCTTGAAGTTGCCCAGACTCGCGATCGCATCCCCAGTGTCAGCGATATGCGATCGGCCGATGAAACCGAGCTGGCTGCTCTCTCAGCGGACCAAATTGCCGAGATCGTTCGTAATCGGAATCAGATGCGTGCAGCTCGTAACGAACGAAACCGACTTGCGGCGGGACCGCAGGTGTATGCTGCTAGTTTTAATGATCAGCCCACGCCGACATGGTTGCTGCGACGCGGCGATCCGACGCAGCGGACTGAGCAAGTCGCCCCCACCATCCCAGCGGTCTTTCGGCAAATATCTATTGGTGATGGTGACGAAACCGTCGCAGATGAGTCTGGTGTGCCGGAAGTCGAACGCCGGCTGGCCTTTGCCAAACACTTAACGCACCCCGATCATCCGCTAACGGCCCGAGTCATGGTGAACCGGATTTGGCAACACCACTTTGGTATCGGGCTGGTCGGGACGCCGTCGGATTTCGGAAAAATGGGAGCGCTGCCTTCCCATCCGGAACTGCTCGATTGGCTCGCCAACGACTTCATTGATCACGGATGGTCCCTAAAACACCTGCACCGACGGATCGTCACATCACAAACCTATCGGCAATCGAGCCGTCCTCGGCCATCGGCGCTCGAAGTCGATGCCGATTGTCGGCAATTGTGGCGATTCCCGCCTCGCCGACTCGAGGCGGAAGCGATTCGAGACTCGATTCTTCAAGTCAGCGGCAAACTGAACCTGAAAGCCGGCGGACCAGGATTTGATTTTTTTGATCAACGAGGCGGGTTATCGGACTATACGGGGCATCAAACGTTTGACGAATCGGGCTGGCGGCGAATGATTTATGCCCACAAAGTCCGGATGCAGGCGATCGACATTTTCGGAGCTTTTGATTGTCCGGACGGGGGCCAGATGAAACCGCGTCGGACTCGTTCGATCACGCCGTTGCAATCGTTGAGTCTGCTCAACAGCCCCTTTGCGAATCGCCAGGCAGGTTTTTTCGCTGATCGAATTCGCGGCCTGTCAAGTAGTGATTTCAACAAACAGGTCGAACACGCATTCCAGATTGCGTTCTCGCGTTTTCCCAATCCGGAAGAACGATCCTTAATGGTTACCCTAGCTCGAGAGCATGGACTCGAGCAGGTTTGCAGAGCGATTTTCAATACCAGCGAATTTGTATTTCTTCAATGAGCACCAAGCACACCCGACCAATGGGCGCTACCCTCAATCGCAGACAATGTCTCTCCCGAGGTTTGTCGGGACTGTCGAGCATTGCATTGGCGACCCTGCTGGCAGAAGAATCGTCAGCCGAAACACCACAAATCGATCCGACCCGGCCCTATGCTCCTCGGGATTCACACTTCACTCCAAAGGCGACAAGCGTCATCGTCGTTTTTTGCTCTGGAGCGCTCAGCCATGTCGACACGTTCGACTACAAACCGGAGTTAATTCGCCGACACGGTCAGCCGCTGCCGGGGAATGAGAAGCTTGTTTCGTTTCAAGGTCCCAACGGGAATCTCACCCAACCGCTGTGGAAATTTCGCCCACGTGGAGAGTCCGGAAAAATGACATCCGATCTGTTGCCGAAGATCGGATCGCATGCCGATGATATCGCCTTCATCCATTCGCTGACCAACACATCCAACACGCATGGACCGGCAGAGAATGTGATGAACACGGGATTCGCCTTTGACGGATTCCCGAGTATGGGGGCTTGGGTGTGCTTTGCCCTGGGCAGCGAGAACCAGAACCTTCCGGCGGTTGTTGCGATCGAAGACCCGCGTGGGATGCCGCAGTCGGGGCCAAATAATTGGGCTAACGGTTTTCTTCCCGCGGCGTTTCAGGGAACACCGCTCAGCAGTACCAAACGGGTGCAATATCTCAAACGCCCAAGTGGCATCTCAGCGGCAACTGACGAGGCCACCCGCAATGCGATTCGCTTTTTGGACCAACAACAGGAGAATCGATTTCCCGGTGATCAGAATCTGTCAGCCAGGATGGCCAGTTACGAATTGGCAGCGCAAATGCAACTTTCGGTACCCGACGTCGCCAACCTCAACGAAGAGTCGGAG
>JANQRQ010000078.1 GCA_028284485.1 Planctomycetaceae bacterium
GAATCGCGACCTGGTCGACCTGGTGATTTCAGAGCCGGACGAGTGCGAAGCGGACGCCTTCAACAAAGGAATTCGACGCGCCCGCGGCCGGTTTATCAAATTCCTTTCGGATGACGACTACATCTTCCCCGACGCCATGCGGCGCGCCGTTGAGATCATCGAAGCGCATCCGCAACTTGATGCGCTGTTGTGCGGCGGGGAAGCATTGATCGAGGACCCAGAGTCGGGGGAAACGACGCTGGCACGGAACATTACCCTTCCTCCCGGCCGGCGGTTGGCCGACGACGTGGAGAACGTCTTGTTTCATGCGAACTGCGGCGTCGGTTTGTTTGTCGCTCGCGTCACGTTGGAGCGGATCGGGCTGTTGGACCTTTCCTTTCGAGCCGTCGACAGCGAAATCATGGCGCGATTGGTCGACTCGGGCGCCGACTTTCGTTACGCCGATATCAAATTGTTTCGCCATACCGAATTCGCCCATTCCGGGCAAACCGACACGCGCAGCATGGTGCGAGACATCTTTCGCATTCTTGTTCGATCGCGTCGGTGGGGGCTGTTAACCTGGTGGATCGGCTCGGCGGTCTATCGCCGATTGGCCAGAAAATCGGCGATGGGCACCACTTATTCGGTCGGCGACGACCGCTGGGACGGGAGTGTTCGGTGAGGGGCGGTGCTACAACCCCACAGATCGCCGTTGTGATATTTGTGGGCTCATCAAAGCCGGAATTCGTACCGTGGCGAGTTCGTGTGGCGAATGCGGAGGTTTTGCACACATCTCGTCGATGACAATCATTTCCACTCCACTGGCTCACCGATTCTTTGCCATTCTTCCCATTCGTTTCGTGGATTAGGCGGCGCGACGGCGACAGGCGAGTTACGTCCGTACCTCGGCCAGCTTGCGGGGAATAACGCCTGCTCGTGAGCCACCAGGCTGCTGGTGGGTTTTGCGTTTCCCAATGGACTCTGTAGCCGCCGGCGATTGTATTACCCAGCAAACTCTACGAACATTTGCCGGGAAGTTTTTAGCAATAATCCTACGCCGGTCCGAATGCGCTCCTTCGGCGAATGCGGCTGATTGCGGTTTCCTATCACCGATGATTCGCGAGCATGCGTCGGAAATGGTATCCGCATTCTCAGCGAAGCAAACTCATCATCGGCGTCGCGAATCGATTGCAGCCATTACTTGGTCAGCTTGCTGGACGGAGTGAGCTGCGGCTCTGTTTCTCGGCAGCCGTGATGCCTGTCTAAGAGTACGGCATAACCGTGAACACGACCGCCCCGTGGACGATTGTGCCAGCATTTGAGTTCTGCCTTGAGTAAGTCGAGGGGCGCTTGGCCTAACTGCTGGAAACTTTACGGCCAAGCAAAGCAAAGGTTCAAGCGCGAAGATCACACGCGGAACGCGAGTCGTCAGGACGTTACGATAACGTCCTGATTATTGCGCTCATTTGAGAGCCAGCCCCGGCTCTGGTATTTGTTTGATTGGTTACATCAACGAACACCAGACCCAAGGACTGACCATGACGAATGTACCAGAAGATCGCGTTAGCGAAGAGATCCGTGATGCCATTAAGAGCCTATCCGGAAATTGGTCTTTTCGTAAATCGTGATTTGGACGACAGTTTACGCTCCCCCAGCAAAGGAGTGCAAACATGTCGACGATTGAGCG
>JANQRQ010000131.1 GCA_028284485.1 Planctomycetaceae bacterium
TTCGCTGCCGGGCATCGCCTGCGGGATGTACAGAAAGAAGGGCCGCTCCTGGTTTCGCTCGATGAACTCAAGGGCGTGCTCGGTATACCGTTCGGTGAGAAAATTGCGGTCAACTGGCGCGTCGATGACGGTTTCATTTTCCAAGAGGGGCAGGGGAGGCCAGGGATCGGTTACGCCCAACGTTTGTCCCTGAGATTTGATGACCTTTCCACCAACCATATTGTCGCTGTAGGGAATGCCGAGGTACGAATCGAAACCTTGCCGCGTCGGCAGGAATTCCAACTGGTCCCCTAAATGCCATTTCCCAATGATCGTGGTGGCGTAACCGAGCGAACTTAATACCTCGGCAATCGTGATTTCATCGGGATGCAATCCGTATGGAGAAACGGGGCGCAGCACATGCCCATCGCGTGGGTTGAAATGCATACCGACCCGCTGAGCGTAACAACCGGTCATCAGGCTCGACCGCGAAGGCGTGCAAACGCCGGCAGTCACGTAAAAATGCGTGAACTTGCGACCCTCGCGTGCCATGCGGTTAAGGTGCGGCGTGCGATGCACGGTCGAGCCGAACGGTTCGATATCCCCGTAACCGAGGTTGTCGCAAAAAATGACAACGAAATTTGGCCGCACTTCGTCGGCGTGCGTCAGCGAAATTGTGCCGCACAGAACGGCAACAGCGAGTACGATTCGATTCGGGATCATCGTAACAACTTTCGATTAATCGACAGTCGACGAGAGAAACGATTTCAGCGACGCTTCACCGCTCCAAACGCGGCAAAACAAGACTTCTTATGCAGCAACTCGACCTGCTCGAACCCGACCCGGCGCAGCAGATCGAGTTGAAAGGTTACCGGGCGGGGGGAATCCTCTTTGTCAATGTACGCGAAGACTTTGTCGCGATACTCCTCACCACCTAAAGAGACAAGATACTCGCCGTAGCGGGCCCACATCATGGCGTGAACGGCGCCAGTTTCATGCGACACCAAATCGCTGATCCAAACACTGCCGCCGGGCGCGAGTATCGTATAGATCTTATCAAATGCGGCCTGCCAATCGTCCGCGTCACGCAAATGATGCAAGACTGCCGCGGCAAGAACGATATCGTATGATTCCGCATCGAGCGGCACCTCTCGCAAGTCACCGGCAATCGTGTTAACCGTCCCCTGGTTGGTCTCCGCAACGCGGTCGGCAGCGCGCGACAACATCGGTTGGCTGAGGTCGAGCAGGTCGACGTCAAAATCTTGTCCGTAAGCCAGCCGCAGTTTGAGCGTGTTATTGCCGGCCCCACACCCGATGTCGAGAACGCGGTTTATCGGTTTGGTGGACGCCACGGCGGCAGCGGTGATCAATTCCATCACGAGTGGCGCATCGATGGTTGCGGACTGACCGGTTTCGAGTTGCGAAAAACGTTCGACATCGTCGTCGAATCGTTCGCGGATTTCCTCGATAGTCGATTTGCGATCAAGAGGCGTTGGCATGGTTTTGTTGGACATCTATCGCGTCATGAAGAATCGATACCCATTATGGCACATCAGATTCCCTGTGAAAAACCACACGCACCGTTACGCCATGTCTGGGACACAGAATGCATCCTATGTCACTCCAAGTCACCATGGCGAGGGATTTGGTCGACCTGCATAACCTCGTCTAGTTCATACTGGTTTGCGAAAATTCGACGCCACTGATGCCAGCGGATACAATGTTGGTGCTGCCACATCGCCATTGCTCAATCACCCGACAAGAGATCGAAATTGCTGAGAAATGCAATTGCCATCTTCTGGCTAGTGCTTCCGGCGATTCCAGCCGCCGCTCAGATGCCACGTGCAGCACGTGCCACAGAGCGACCGTTTCTCCCCGCTAATTTTGAAGAGTTGGGCTGGCCACATGTGCGTGGCCCCAATTTCGACGGGCACTCGTCAGAGATCAACATTGCCGATGAATGGCCGGAAACGGGACCGCCGGTTCTGTGGGTGCGCGAACTTGGCCAAGGATATTCCGCATTCGTTGCGATGGGTCATCGAGTCTACACCCAAGGACAGACGTTAACCGGTCAATATTTGTATTGCCTCGATTCTCGTAGCGGCGACACTCTGTGGAAATACCGGTACGACTGGCCATACCAAGGGATGAGTGTTTATCCCGGGCCACGGTCGACACCGACGTTTCGTGAAGGCCGGGTTTACTTCTCGGCTCCCAACGGGTTGATTGGCTGTTTAAACGCCGAAACTGGGAAACTGGTTTGGTCAAAGAACGTCATCGAAGAATACAACGGACGCGGCGGAACTGGTTTTGGCTATGCTTGCTCACCAACAGTCATCGACGGACTGGTCATACTTCCGGTCGGGGGCGAATCAGCCAGTATGGTTGCCCTTGATGCCGACGATGGTGCAGAAGTTTGGTCATCCGGCAGCGATCCATCGAGTTACGCATCGGCGCTTCCCATTGACCGTAATGGCCGACGACTGATTGTCGGTTATCTCGAAAACTCGTTGGTTATTCACGATCGACAAACTGGCGAGTTGCTGGCAAGCGAGCGTCTCTCAGAGGGCTACGATGAGCATTCTGTATGGCCCATCTATCAGGAACCATACCTTTGGTTGTCCGGACCGTTTCGCTCTGGTTCGCGACTATTGGAGTTGTCAGACCAGTTCGATTCAACACAAGAACTATCGGTCGTTTGGGATCGCACGATCCTTTCAAATGACGTTGTCTCCAGCGTACTGGTCGACGGCCACCTTTATGGATTCGACATTTTCGACGTCCAAGCGAAAACGCAACGACCATCCCGTGGAAAGTTTCGATGCATCGAATTCATCACCGGCGAAGAACAGTGGGAACAGGGAACCGGTCGACCGCGTCGCGGTTCGGGCAACGATGATGACTCTGAAATCGGGCAGGCGGGAATTATTGTCGCCGACGGAAAACTGATCCTGCTCAACGAACGCGGAGAGTTGATTCTGTTGCGAGCAACGCCCGACGAGTGCGACATTCTCGCAAGAACGACCATATTAGGAGGAGAACTGACGTGGTCGCCCCCCATACTTCACCGAGGCTGCGTTTACGCCCGCAATCATTCCCGCGCCGTTTGTATCTACGTCGGCGAGCCGGAGTATCTCGATCAAAGCCAGCCCGTTCTCAGTGTCGCCGATATTCCACAAGCAAAATATGTCGACTGGACCGCGACAATTCTGGCCATTGAACCTGAATATGCCTTTGATGTCCCGTCGCCACGTCTGTTGCTGAGTTGGTATATGGCTTCTTTGGCAATCCTTTTGAGCAGCGGAATCATTGCGGTCGCGATTGCTCGATTTGTTCCCGTTACTTATCGCATCGACGTGCAAAAAAGGAGCTACGAAGCGTTGGCTTTTGCCGGCGGACTTGCCGGGACGACCGTATTGAGCACGCCATTAGATCAGTTCATCTTCACATGGCCGGTCTGTTTATTCGTAGCATTCGAACCGGTTGTCTCGTCAGTAAGAAACAAGAAGGACTCGCCCCGAAGCCGGCCAGCAGCATGGGCCGATCGAATCGCATTCATCGGGTTTCTAGCTGTCTGCCTGGCCTATTTCTTAATCTGCCGTCGTCTGAGCTTGGTGTTTGAATGGTCGTTCTTACTCGGCTTTTTGGGTGCGATCCCGTTCTACCGGCTGAAGAACCGTTTTCATTCCGCCGGTATTGGCTCGGTATCGATACGGCTTCTACTGACCGCGTTGGCATTCAGTGGATTCTATGCATGTGGAATTGTCCCGCTACTTTTGAAGCAGTAACCGCCACCGAAGAGTATTCCGCCACTTGAATTGGGATTCAGGCGTCTGCGTCAATAACGAAACCATCTATGGTGGCATCGCGACATGGTCCCTTTGGACGCAGGCCGAATTGCGATTACATATTCTGGCTGAGCAGGATATTTCGCAATTGTTGACGGATATTTTTCGGGATGCGCCGGGAGAAGACTACACGGCCTTTCGGCACGACAGCAATGAAGCCGCCCGAAGCATGGGCATCGTGGAGCAAATCGACGATTTGCTCCTTCGCCAAAGGCTGCAAGTGCCCGCGGGTGACTGTTAACTCACCACGATAAGTGCGAATGACCGTGGTCGCTTCGGACGGCGGCAATAGGCGGACCCAAATGCCGATCGCGACGAGGACTCCGAACAGGATGAATAGCCCGATCCAGGTCGTCATGCAGGTAAGCTTCCTCCACAAAGAGCGCGAGTGGTGCCCGATTCACCTCGCCTTGAATCAAGAAGCGGCTTACAGCGTATTACGCTGACTTGTGGCCACGACAATCGCGTGTTGTTCGATGAAAGCGGACTCCCGCGAGCCAGAAACGCCTACGAGAGAAAGAAAACCTCTCTAACGATAACAATTGATTTGATAACTGGATTCCCGCCTACGCGGGAATGACGTCAAACGGTGTGCGAAACGATGAATCGTTTCGCATTCGCGGCAGAGGCGTCGATCGTGTCACGAAATGACAAATCGATGCAACTTCAATCGATCGTCACGCTGCGAAAAAGCTCTTATGGATCACAAAACCCAATGCGACAACAAAAAACAGCAGAATCGCCCACAAAACGATCGTCGTGCGCCGGGAGTTCTGGAATCGCTCGCCCACCCAGTCGGCGCGCCCGTTTAATAGCAGCAGCACCACGGCGAGCATCGGCACAAAAGCCGCTCCCACAATCGCGTACGCCTTTTGTGCCTGATCAAAACTGACAAACAGGCCCGACATCGGTACGACTGCCAGCCCGTAAAGAAACGATTTGTATCCGCGCGACGCAGCGTTGACAGGAGCACGGTTCTGTTGCTCGGCCCGATCGGCAGGCATCGTCCATAAATCGACAAACAAATAGGGGACACTTTGCCAAACCCCCAGCAGACTGCTGAAAATAGCACCCCAACCGCCAATCAAAAACGCCCACTTAGCAAGGCCTCCCAAAGCCTGTTCCAGTTGGTCGGCGATTTGAACCAGCAGAGTCGCCCCTTTTCCTTCGACTTCGATCTGGCTGCCGAGAATCACCATGGCGATGCCAAACAACGCCGTCATGCCGTAGGCGGTCGCCAAGTCAAGACGGCAGGCGGGAATATCATCGGTGCTATCCCGGCCCTCTTCTCGAATCCAATATCCGTAACACAAGACGGTGACCGTACCGCCGACACCCCCGATCAATGCAATCGTCCAGGACAAACCGGTGTCAGCGAGATCGGGAATTATCGGGAAGACGAGACCGGCGGCGACGGCTGACCAATCGGGCCGGACGGCAATGGCCGTTGTGACAACAGTAACGAACATCACCGCGATGCAAACGTTCATCACCTTTTCGAACAAGCGAAAGCCGCCGATACGGACGACCACAACCGCGACGATACTATGCATAATCCCGAAGACGATTTTGCCGTCCATCGGCTGGAGTGTTTCAGCCATTTCGGCAGGGCGCAGCGCATCCCAAATCGCAAACGCCGAGATTCCGCACGCACTCATCAAGGCCAGCGCGACGAAGTAACTCCAGAACAATAGGTACGGAACAAATAGAAATCGAATCGGCCGACCGAGACGGCTGACGGCCCCTTCAAGCAGGGTCTCGCCGGTGGCCAATTGCCATCGCGCCAGCCCCTCATTGACCACATATTTCATGGCAGCACCGAGCAAAACGGCCCAAAGCACGGCGACGCCGATCTTCGTGCCGACAAGCGCGCCGGTCGCGAGGTCTCCGGCGCCGACACCGGTGGCGGCGACCAGAATACCCGGGCCCATCGCTGCCAGAAAAGCCTTGAAAGAACGATTCGTCATCCTGTTCCGATCGGTTCGTTGTCAGCGCCTGTCGAAATATGTAGTTCGCATTTTCCGCTTCGATTTATTCGATCGTCCGTTATCGCACCCAGAATCGGCCGAATTGTCGTGCACGGCCCCAAAAGGAATACGGGCCGTCGATTGTTCGGCATTGTTCCCGGCAAATGCTTGGCGGGCTGCGACTTAATTCGCCCGCTGGCCGTGAAGATGACAATATCCCGTCCGTGATTCGATGACAACCGGCATGTAGAATTGTATGATGCAGCACAGTTGATAGGACCTGAAAATGATATTGCTCAAAGTACGACATCGTGAATTGTTGGTTGTTTTCGGCAGACGTTAGGAGAGGGAGACAAGGAATGATCCGCAGCTATTTGACTATGGTTGCCGTGGGACTGTTCGTATTCTTCAGCTACTGTGACCATGGATATTCCGGCAAGTTTAACAAGGTTGTTGATATCGGCGATCAAGCCCCGGCGTGGAAAAACTTGATCGGTGTTGATAACGAGCAGCACAGCCTGAAGGATCATAAAGATGCCAAGGCCGTGGTGGTCATTTTCACTTGCAATCATTGCCCGGTCGCCAAAGCATACGAAGAGCGTTTTAAGGGTTTTGTAAAAGAGTATCAGGACAAGGGCGTCGATGTTGTGGCGATTAATGTCAGTAACATCGAGGCAGATCGCCTTGATAAAATGAAAATTCGTGCCAAGGAACAGGAATTCAATTTCGAGTACCTTTACGATCCGAGCCAGGAAATCGCGCGCAAGTACGGCGCAACCTGTACTCCGCATTCCTTTGTATTGAACGAACAGCGACAAATTGCCTATATGGGCAAATTCGACGACAACATGGAAATCGAAAAAGTGAAGTATCACTACCTGCGTGACGCGGTCGATTCTCTGCTCGGCGGGGAAAAGCCCGAAGTCGAAGAAACACTGCAGGTCGGATGCTCCATCTCTTACGAAGAACAGGGGTAAAGGAACAAGGTCATGATTCGAACATCGTGGCGGCAGGGAGGTCTTTGTGCCGTCGGAATTGCGGTAGCGTTGTTGTTTGTTGTGGGCTGCGGCTCCGACGGATCCGATTCCGATCAGCCAGCGGCTGAGCAGCTACCCGCTGAAGTCCCGACGGCTCATCCCGACAGCGAACAATCGTCGAACGAAAATGAAACGAGCCAGGCGACCGAAATTGCCGTCGTTGCCGCTGACGCTGAAGTTTATCAGCAGGTGCTCGACAAGCACCGCGGCAAAGTGGTCCTTGTTGACTACTGGGCGTTGTGGTGTATCCCTTGCATCCAAAGGTTTCCACACACCGTCAAGATGCAACAGGAACATGGCAACGAAGGTTTGGCCGTCGTCTCGATGAGTTTCGACGATCCCGAGCGGGAAGGGGATGTGTTGGAATTTTTGAAAAAGAACAATGCCTCCTTCGATAACCTGATTTGCCAAGTCGCCGAGGACAAAGATTGCTTTGAAGTCTTTAATGTCGACGGGGGCGCGCTGCCGCATTTCAAGGTGTACGACAAGACCGGCAAGCTGCGACACACATTCGCCACCGACCCGCTGGCAGAGCGGCAATTTACATCGAGCGATATCGAAGAGAAGGTCAAAGAGTTGTTGGCCGAGTAATTGTTGGCGATATGAGTTTGGCAAAACGAATTGTGGTTTGAATTTCGGCGTTTCCCGTAGAAAGAACAAATTCAAACGATGATTCGTCCTGCCGCCGGCTTGCCTCCTGCAGAAGTCGACATGCCGGCCACCGCCGAGCCACCCGCGCGCGAACCCCATTTCGATCCGGTGACTCTCGGAACCGCGCTGGGGCTGCTCGCCGCAGTGGCGTA
>JANQRQ010000133.1 GCA_028284485.1 Planctomycetaceae bacterium
TGGCAAACGTTAATGCGCCGATCAAAAAGGCAATCGAAAAGGCGAATGTGTTCTTCATGGCAGCGGCCTGGTTTGTTTCTTTTTGTGCGTCAATTGGATGGCCGGGGTGGAGGGCACCGACCGAAGGTTGGTCCGGGATGCCCCGGAATCGTCGATTACACTTTTCCGTTCCATCATTTCTTCGCATTCTTTTTCGGCACCTTCGGACGAGCCGGCGAATGGGACCCCGCTGGCCGAATCAGAGGTGCAGTCGGACGACGGCTCGCTTCGATATCTGCAATGTGCGCGTCGTAGGCGGCTTGTAATTGTTTCACAACCTGCGGGTGGTCGGCAGCGACGTTTTTCGTTTCGCTGATGTCGGCAGCGATGTCGTACAGTTGCACCGGGTCGGTCGAGAACTCGCGGCCAATATCGGCGAATCGCTGGCCCTGTTTCCCTTCCTGCCAGGGATAAAACTTCCACTTGCCACTGCGTACTGCACCAGGACCATGCATAAGGACGTAAGCTTTATGCGGGCTAGTGGCGCCGGCTTCGGCGGTCATCAATGGGAAAATGTCGTGACCGTCAATCCGGCGATTCGGCAGATCGGCACCTGCCAGTTTGGCCAAGGTCGGCAAGACGTCGATGCTGGCAGTCACTTCGCTGCAAACTGAGCCGGCGGGAATCGTTCCCGGCCAGTGCATCAACGTCGGTTCGCGAATACCACCATCGTAAACGTTGGCCTTCTTTCCTCGCAATGGCAGGGACGAACCGACAGCGGCCCCGTTATCGCTAGTGAAGATGACCAGCGTGTTCTCGTCGATCCCTTCATCAGCGACAGCTTTGAGGATTTCCCCGACCGACCAGTCGACTTCTTCGATGGCATCCCAAATCAGTTTGCCGGTGCGGTTCTCGAATGCTTTGGAGACCGCCAGCGGCAGATGCACCATCGTATGTGGTAGGTAGAGGAAGAAGGGTCCTTCGCGGTGTTCGCGAATGAACCGAATCGACTCTTCCGTATACCGTTTGGTGACGGTTGTTTGGTCGACGGGATACTCGATCACTTCGTCGTCCCGGAAAAGAGGGACCCAGTTTCTAATCTTATGGCCCGCTTTCACTTCTTCCAGCGTTAATCCCTCCCGCAGCACGATGTCGTCAGCCAACTTGTTCGCGGGATCGATCCACATGTCGTTGCTGTAGGGAATTCCGTAGTCCGACTGAAATCCCTGCATGGTGGGCAAACAGGGGGGCAAATGCCCGAGGTGCCATTTGCCGACGCAGGCGGTTGTGTAGCCGGCGTCGCGCAGCACTTCCGCGACGGTCACCTCATCGGGATGCAGGCCGATCTTGGCATCGGGAAACAATACGGGCTTCATACTGACACGTTGGTAGTGCGCTCCGGTCAATAAGGCCGTCCTCGAGCCAGAGCAGACCGCGCAGCCGACATAAAAGTCGGTGAACTTCATTCCTTCCGCGGCCATGCGGTCGAGATTCGGAGTACGCGGTCCAGTCGCGCCGTTGAAGCCGACATCACCGTATCCCATGTCATCGATAAAGATCAGAATCACATTCGGTTGGTCGGCGGCATACGCGTTTACGGAAATCGCAAGCAGTAGCATTAACGACAGGAGTCGGATCATAAGTAGTATTCCCTGATTTGTTTGGCGATATTGGGCTGACGTGCCACCTATTTCTTTTTCGACGATCGTTTATTCATGACAGCGATCGCCTTGGCTTCGGCGGCCGCGTCGTATTCGGGGTTCGGTTCGGTAGGAACCGGTGCGTCAACTGCTGTCCGCCAAGCCTTGAGTTGTGCCAGCAGTTGCTTGCGCTTATCGGGGTTCAATTCTGCAAGATTCGTCGTTTCGCCAACGTCGTCACGCAGGTTGTACAACTCCAAACCGCCATCCTCAAAGTATTGATGCAGCTTCCAATCGCCCATGCGAATGATGCTGCAGGGGCGCGAGCGAAATAGCGGGTCGCGCTGCTCGTCCCAAACGGCGTAGGCTTGCAGATACGCAGGGAAATGCCAGTACAGTGGTCGTTCGCCGAACGTCTCTTTTTCGCCCTTGAGAATCGGCAACAAGCTGACACCATCGACTGGTTGATCGTCTGGCAGCTTGGCGCCCGACATTTCACACAGCGTGGGATAAACGTCGACGCCGATGATCGGCTCGTCGGTTTTTGTTCCGGCTTCAATCACGCCGGGCCACTTCACGAAAAATGGTTCGCGAATTCCCCCTTCGTAGTAAGCCCCTTTGTAACCTTTGAGGGGTGCCATGTCGGTGGCCGGCCCGTAGCCGCCGTTGTCGGAAAAGAAGAGCACGATGGTATTTTCGGTCAAACCGAGTTCATCGAGTGTCGATTGGATCAAGCCGACGCCATCATCGACGGCCTGAATCATAGTGGCCATCGGCACGTGGTTGTGCAATTTGCCCGGCTGTTTGGCTTCGTACTTGGCGACTAGTTCCTTTTTGGCATTCAGCGGTGTATGAACGGCGAAATGCGTCAGGTACAGCGCCCAAGGATTGTCTTTGTTGTTACGGATGAACTTGACTGCTTCGACGCTCAGGCGGTCGGTGATGTATTCGCCTTTTGGTGCGTCCTGCAATCCAGGGACTTTACCATGCGGCGGGTAGTACCCGCGCGGTGGACCACCCGAATGTGTGCCCCCGATGTTAACGTCGAACCCGTACGGCAGCGGATCATCACTGAGATGCCATTTGCCCATGGTGGCAGTCGTGTAACCCGCTTCCTGCAACTGATGCGCCCATGTTCGTGTGTTGGGGTTAAGCGTGTCGGTCCCGGGGATATGCAGCAGCTTGCGATGCTTGGCATTGCCGCGTGGCCCGGTGCCGACGTTGTAGATTTCGTGCCGCGGCGTGTACTGACCCGACAGCAGGCAGGCCCGGGCCGGTGCGCAGTTAGCCGAGCAAGAGTAGGCATTGGTAAAGATCATTCCTTCCGAGGCCAGCTTGTCGAGGTGCGGCGTTTCGTAGAAATCGGATCCCATGTAGCCGGTATCGCGCCAGCCGAAGTCGTCGAGAAAGATGAACAGGATGTTCGGTTGATCGGCTGCTGAGACGCTGGTCGTCGGGACGAATGCGGCGGCGAAGAATGCGAAGAGCAAGGGCAGCGATACGCGACGATGATTCATTGAATGTTCCTCAGGGAATGATTCGCACAAGGGATTAAAACGATTCTACCCGAGTGATCGCGTCATTTCGAACGTTGAGCCGGGAATGAAGCAAAAGGGGACGCAGCTCTTTAATCCGGCTCCATGACCGCGTAGAAAATGAGGCGATCGCTTGCGGATGCAAATACTCTTACAAAGAGCTGCGTCCCCTTTTTCTGCGCCTGTTCCTAACCGCAGTCCCAACACGTTTGTAGCGATTTCTCGCCACATGGAGGGCAAACAAAGTGGTAAACGTTGCCGGCGTCCCCGATCGAAATCTGCCAATCGGCATCTCTCTGAAAGTCATAGATTGATGCCAATTGAAAAATGAATTTCTTTTTCCGACCGCATGTACAATGTGGAGGGTAACCGCTTTGTTGCCAACTTGGCAGACCTGCGATTTTGATTCCTACGCGATTCTTGATTCGTGACCAGAAATCGTCTTCATAGAACCATGCGTCGTAGGTCGCCAATGGGTCATCAGAGGTGTATTTGTTCTGAAAGCGTACCCATTTCTTTCCCCACCACTCTTCCCGGCCCTCATAATAACTGGGGTAGTCGGCAACGCGATGTATCCGGAATGAGTGTTCAGGTATCGGATTCTCTGGGTAATCAAAATACTCTTCGGGATCAAATTCCGGCCGTTTAAGTGGAACTCGCCTTCCGGGCCGGGTTTGATGAAATGTTGACGTCATGAACCGGTCTGCTGCGTCGTCATCAGCATCGCAATACGCGTTCGGACAGCGGAAGATTTGAAAGAGGTTTTTGTTTCGCGGAAAGTACATCCCGGTAAAACGTCGTTTGTGCAGTTGAAGAACAAAATTCAGCGGCACGTCACATGTGGGGCAGGTTGGCCATTGGTCTCGGTCACCCGGATACGGTGTCCCTCCAAATTTGCTTTCAGAGATCCGCAATGGTTTTTTCACACGTACTCCTTCGAGTACCCATCCTGTCCGTGGTCGCTCGACGAAATACTGAAGCTCTTTGAGGAGTTTTGAGAGCCGTTCCGCGTGATCGTTCATTTCTGGCGCCCTTTTTGCGATGGTCGGCGATCGCGCCCGTAGAACTCCTACGCAGGTGAGCATTGTTCAACGCGGCCGGTGGTCCAGGACCTTTCGCCGACTCCGGCGATTCAGTTTGCAAATAGTGCCTGCAATCTCCAACTGCCGGCGACGTTCAAACTTTCAATGCGTCATTTCTGTCGCGACGGTTTGGCCAGCAGATTTCTCGCGCACCAGCACCAAGGTCAAAAAGCTGCCGGTTGCCAGTAAAAAACTGATCAATGAAATCGGAGGCATTCCGCCGTTCCAACCCGCCACATTCAGCCAGCCGGCAAGCCCCATCGCCACCAGGTGACCGGCGATCATCACGATCGACAACAGCAACAGATTTCGTTTGCGGGCCATGTGGGAGTCGCGGCTTCCCATCATCCAGTAGGCGTAGGCGGCCAATACTCCGAAAAGGATCGAAGCTTCGCCCGTCAGGTTCATTTTGTCCGCTTGAAAGAATTTGGAGTAGTAGCCTTTCGAAACTATCGCTAGCGAAAGCAGGATGTGAATGCAGACGCAATGCCAACTGACACGCCCCCAAAATTGTGCCTGGCTGGAGATTGCCCGCGCCTGAGCGAGTGACGCTGCGAACAACGCCACCACCGCTGCCATCGAAACCGATTTGTTGGCCAGGTACACCGGCATATGAACCAGGTCGACGCTGCCGAATATGACGTAGCGTACAAACGTGTAAATTGATGTCCCAACCAAAACGGCTACGACCTTCGTCACCATAATCGTTCTTCCGATGTCAATTCGTGCTGCTAAAGTCTGGGGAAGCGTTTCGTTCAGCCAGCCTACCCAGAATCGGGCACCGAGGAAAGCGGCGGGTGGTTCAGGCAACTTGATTGTCATGTGTCGGCACTAAACAGTCCCGTAGATATAGGAGGCTTGCCATCAGGCTACCACTTTTTCTGGACTGTTGTGTTATAATCGAGGCGTTGGTTGATGGGTCAGGATTGTTCCGCGAGAGATGGCTGATGAAGCGTCGTGTGACATCACTACTTGCTGGGTTGCTGGCGATGTGTACTGTTTCGGCAATTGCCGACGAGGCTCCGAACCAGCCGTCGGCGAGCAATGCCGCCGGCATCCGCTTCTTCGAAACACAGATCAGGCCGTTGTTGGCCGAGCATTGCTACAAATGTCACGGCGCTGAAGAGCAGGAAAGCGGGCTGCGGCTCGATACATTCGCCGGCTTGATGAGCGGCGGCGATTCCGGCCCGGCGATTGTCGGCAACGAGCCTGCGCAAAGCTTGATCGTGGCGGCGACCAGCTACAAAAACGAAGAACTACAAATGCCGCCCGACGGCAAGCTGAGCGATCAGGAGATCGCGGCGATCGTGCGTTGGATTGCGATGGGTGCGCCCCACCCGAATGCCGGCGCACAATCGATTGCGCCGCGAAGTGCCATCGATCTGGAAGAAGGCCGCAAGTTTTGGGCCTTTCAAACACCGCGTGCTGCTGCGATTCCAAAAGTCCAAAATGGAAGCTGGCCGAAAGCGCCGATCGACTATTTCGTTTTAGCCAATCTCGAATCGCATGGATTGGCTCCATCAATGCCGGCTGATCGGCGCACGCTGATTCGTCGGGCGACTTTCGATTTGATCGGATTGCCGCCGACTGGTGACGAGATTGAGGCATTCCTGGCAGACGAATCCCCGGAGGCGTACGCGAAGGTGATTGATCGGCTGCTCGCTTCGCCGCGTTACGGTGAACGTTGGGGACGCCACTGGTTGGACGTTGCCCGCTACGCCGACTCGAACGGGCTGGACGAAAACATTGCGCACGGCAACGCGTGGCGGTATCGTGATTATGTGGTCGCCGCGTTCAATTCCGACAAGCCGTACGATCAGTTTTTAACCGAACAACTGGCCGGCGATTTGCTGGACAACAGCGATGACATGTCGACTAAGTACGAACGATTGATCGCCACCGGATTTTTATCGCTGGGGCCGAAAGTTTTGGCGGAAGTCGACGAAACGAAAATGGAAATGGACATCATCGACGAACAGATCGACACGATCGGCCGGTCGTTGATGGGGCTGACGCTCGGGTGTGCGCGTTGCCACGATCACAAGTTCGATCCGATCGGCACAAGCGACTATTACGCGCTGGCAGGAATCTTCAAAAGCACGCGCACCATGGAGCACTACACAAAAATCGCGCGTTGGTGGGAGAACCCGATTCCGACCGAAGACGAATCGATCGCGCAGCATGCCCACGAACGGCAACTGGCCCAACTGCAGTCGCAGATCGACAAAGTGGTCGCGCGGGCCAACGACGAATTGGCAAAGAAGCTCGGGGCCGGTGCAGCTTTACCCAAAGAGCCGGAGTCCCAATACCCGGCAGAAACAAAAGCGGAACTAAAAAAGCTCCGGCAGGAATTGACGGAGCTCGAAGAAGCAGCGCCCGAGATTTCGACCGCTATGGGCGTCGGCGAGCGAGAGACAGCCGATGTGCGAGTGCATTTACGTGGCAGCCATTTGACGCAAGGCGAACTCACGCCAAGGCGTTTTCCATTAGTCATGGCGGACGATATTCAGCAACCGTTCCCAAACGATCGGAGTGGCCGGCTACGGTTGGCAAATTGGCTGACGAGCAACGATCATCCGCTGACGAGCCGGGTGATGGTCAACCGTGTTTGGCGTTGGCATTTCGGAGAAGGATTGGTTCGCACGCCGGATAACTTCGGCCGTTTGGGTGAAGAACCGGTCAATGGGCCGCTGCTCGATTGGCTGGCGGTTTGGTTTCAGGAAGAGGGCTGGTCGATCAAGTCGTCGCATCGGCTGATCATGCTGTCGGCCACGTATCAAATGCAGAGTGGTTTCGACGCGCCATCGGCGGCGGTCGATCCTGAGAATCGGTTGCAATGGCGGGCCAATATCCGCCGGTTGGAAGCCGAAGCAATCCGCGATTCGTTGCTGGCGGTCAGTCAGCGCTTGGACGGCGAGATGGGGGGATCGCTGGTCCATGTGAAGAATCGGGAGTTCTTCTTCAATCACACCTCGCAGGACACAACTACCTACGACAGCCGTCGCCGGAGTTTGTATTTGCCGGTCGTGCGGAATCATTTGTACGACGTGTTTCAACTGTTCGATTACTCCGATGCGGGCGTTGCCAATGGCAATCGGACGACGTCGACGGTGGCTCCGCAGGCGCTGTTCATGATGAATAGCGACTTCGTGATCGAGGTAACATCGACATTGGCGGAGCGGTTACTCGACCGCCGGACAGAAAGCGATACTGAGCGGGTCGAAGTGCTGTACGAGATCGGTTACGGAAGATTGCCGACGCCGGCAGAGCAGACTCGCGCGGAATCATTTTTAAGGCGTGCGGAAGCGGCTTTAGGACGCGAAATCGAAGACGTAACCGAGCGGCGACACGAAGCGTGGCGAATGTTGTGTCAGGCGATCGTGTCGTCGAATGAATTCGTGTATGTGCGCTGAACAACGATCACTATCACGGCATTCAAGCTAAGAAAGGTCATTTAAGCGTGCAGATCGGCCGAGTGGGGGAAATGTCCCGTCGAACAATGTTGCAGCAAAGCGCCGTCGGCTTTGGCTATTTGGCGCTGCAGTCATTGTTGGCGGAAGAGGTACTGGCTGCAAAGCGGTCGAATGATCCGCTGGCAGCGAAGTTGCCCCATTTCGAGCCGCGAGCCAAGCGGATCATCTTTCTGTTCATGAAAGGGGGGCCGTCGCACGTCGACACGTTCGATCCCAAGCCGGCCTTACAGCGGGACGACGGGAAAGAGTTGCCGTTTGAGAAGCCGCGCGTGCAATTTGCCAACACCGGTTCGCTGTTACGCTCCCCTTGGAAGTTTCGACAATACGGCGAGAGTGGTTTGCCGGTCAGCGAATTGTTTCCCCATGTCGCCGAGCATGTCGACGATTTGTGTTTTCTAAATTCGGTGCATGGTACGAATGCCGCTCATGGTGGGGCGTTGTTGAAGCTGCACACCGGCAGTGACAACTTTATTCGGCCGAGTATGGGGGCCTGGGTGACCTACGGGTTGGGAACCGAGAATCGCGACCTGCCGGGATTCGTCACGATTTGCCCGACGCTTGCCCACGGCGGGGTGCGTAACTGGGGGCCGGCTTTCCTGCCCGCACATTTTCAGGGGACGCCTTTGGGTAACGCGAGCCTCGCAGCTAAACAGGCCGGCGTGAGTTACGTCGAAAACAAAGCAATGTCGAGGCGCATGCAGCGTTTGCAGCTCGACCTGTTGGGTGAATTGAATCGCGGGCATCTCGATCAAACGGGACCGAATTCTCAATTGGAAAGTCGGATCAATTCGTTCGAGTTGGCATTTCGTATGCAGGGCGAAATTCCGACCGTTGAAGATATTTCCCAGGAAACTTCCGCGACGCAGAAGTTGTACGGGCTGGATGACCCGGTGACGGAAGATTTCGGTCGGCAATGTTTGCTCGCTCGTCGGTTCTCTGAGCGAGGCGTGCGGTTCGTGCAAGTCACTCATAGCGATGCGAATGTGCAATGGGATCAGCACAGCAAGCTGAAGGAAGGGCACACGAAGAATTCGCTGGAAGTCGATCGACCGATTGCAGGTTTGCTGACCGACCTCAAATCGCGCGGCCTACTGGACGACACTTTGGTGTTATGGGGTGGCGAATTCGGGCGCACTCCCACGGCTCAGGGGCGCGACGGACGGGATCACAATCCCGAAGGCTTTACGATGTGGCTGGCCGGCGGGGGGGTGAAACGCGGCTTTCGGTATGGTGCAACCGATGAGTACGGCTATTTTGCTGTCGAAGACAAAATGCACATCCACGATTTGCACGCCACATTGCTGCACCTTTTGGGCTTAGACCACGAGCGGCTGACCTATCGTTACGCGGGACGCGATTTTCGTCTGACGGACGTTTCAGGGCACGTCGCGCATAAGATCCTGTCGTGAATGTCCGAGCTCACGCCACTCTTGCTAGCCTTGGGGAACGGCGTCGTCATCGCGACTCATTTGGCGCTGAAGCTGTTCCTGCATTTGTCGCACGCGATTGGGTGACGAATTCGCCACATCCTGCTGCTCGTTAGGATCGGTCCTTAAGTCGAATAATTCGACGCGGTCAGATTCCCCTTTGTGGACGACCAGTTTCCAATCGCCCTGACGGATGGCATAGGACTGCCCGCGAACTCCCTTCCAGTAGAATTCGCGCGGGGTTGAGTCTCTGTTGCTCCGAGTCAATGTTGGCCAGACATCAACGCCGTCCCATTTGAGGCTTTTTGCTGACTGATAACCTGCAAGCCGACAGATCGTGGGCATCCAGTCGATGACATGCATCGGCGTGTCCACTTTCCCCGGTGTCAGTCGAGCCGGCCAATGGACAAATGCGGGGACGCGGATGCCACCTTCGTAAACTTGGCCTTTACGGCCCCTCAGCGGATGGTTGAGGCCGAGTATCTGGCCCTCGGGGTACTTGCCGGGGTAATTGCCGTTGTCACGGTCTGCGATTTGATCCATGCCGCCATTATCCGAGAAAAAGACGACCAGTGTGTTTTCTTGCTGGCCGCTTGTTTCGATGGCTTCAAAGATCTTGCCAACCGAATCGTCCAGATGCATGACGCACGCCGCGTATTGTCTCCGATCGGATGCAATCTGTTGATTACGATTTAGCCACTCGTTCGGTTCGGCGAGCGGGTGGTGGACGGCGGTAAAGGGGACGTAAAGAAAGTAGGGGCTATCTCGGTCCTTGTTAATAAACTGCACGGCCTCCGCAGTGATCAAGTCGGTGACGTGCCCTTCCTGTTCAATGAATTTGTCATTGCGATGCCAGGTGCGGCTGTACTCGCCTCGCTTATAAAGATGATTCCAGGGGCCGACGCCCCCCGCCAGTGAACCATGCGAATGATCAAACCCGAACAGTGTCGGTCCCCACTTGGGGAGAGAGCCGAGATGCCATTTCCCGGTGATGCCGGTGTGATATCCCAGGCTGTCGAGCGCTGTCGCCAACGTCACTGTGTCGAAGGGTAAAACCTGTGTATTCGAGGGAGCGGTGTTGCCGAATCGGCTCCAGTAGCGGCCCGTAAGCAGGGCTGTTCTCGTCGGCGTGCACATCGGCGCGACGTAGTGCTGATTCAGTTCGAGTCCTTCACGGCAATACCGGTCAATATTGGGCGTGCTTAATTCCGAGTCGTGATATCCGACGTCGGCCCATCCGAGATCGTCCGCCACGATGACAACGATATTGGGGCGATCGGCTGCATTCAGGACGCTACCACCCAATAGGAGCAGGACGATTGAATCGATGATCCGCTTCATGGCGTTGGCTCTTTCGCAGCGTGAATCTCTTGAACGATCTTCTCCAAGCCGTTGAGGTTCTGCTGTAGACTTTGCTCGGCATCAAGTTCATTGCGGTGATCGAGAATTCCGATCGGGCCCTGATAGCCGGCTTGAAGGATTTGTTGGAGCATGCGGCGTTCGCGTTCTCCTTCGCCGAGAGGGAGAATCTTGGGTCCGCCGGCGTTCATGCCATTGATGTTGATGCTCAGTAAATGAGGCTGCATTGCGTGCAGAAGGTCGGCAAACTCTGTCAGATGCTCGTGGCCGTGATGAAAGTTGTAGACGATGCCGACGTTGTCACGCTGTAGGTGCTTGATGATCGCGATTTGGTTCTTTGGTTCGCCAAACCACCCTCCGTGGTTGTACAGTCCGATCTTGCAGCCGACGTTTTCGGCGGCCGCGGCGACCTGTTCGATAATGGCTGCCGCTTTTTCGACGCGTTCCCCTTGTTCCAAACCTATAAACATGCGGTCGCCAAGCGAGACCCATAATTCGGTTTTCACATCATGGCGTCTCAAGAGATCCAAAATGATGGGCCAGTGTTCCTCTTTGAGGGGATTCTCAGTTCGGACCGGCGTCCAGAATGCTTGTAAGCGGATTCCGTGGCGCTGATACGCGTTCAACTCTTCATCGAACGATGGAATGTCGTCGGCCCGCCAGTCGTAGGCCACGCGCGAGAGTCCCAATCGCTTGAGCATGTTTGCCCGTTCCTCGGGAGATCGCTTGTTGGCGTCGAACGGAACGATGCACCAGGCGACCAAATTCGGTTTAGCGAACAGGTCAACGTTTGATGATGCGACAGGTGTTTCGTCTTGCGCCGACACGGTTTGGAAACCGAAGCCAAGCAGAATTGTCATGCCTGCGACAATGTGAAGATTCGGGCCGGTCGCGAATCGTTGATATCCATGTGTCATCATATTCGAAACTCTCCATAACTTGGGTGCACGTGCAGCAATGAATTGTCAGAGTACGTTGCTCGCGTCAAATTGCGGGCATCGGGCAATTTCCAAGTTGTCAATCGCAGACAATTATGAAGTTGTCTAAACAATTCATACCGATCCAAACGTGCAGTCAGTCTTTTCCGTATCGTTTCCAGTCTCGATTGAGAGTAACCCTGAGAAATCATTATCGCAACAACTTTGTGAGGTTGCGAGACGTTCGACAGTTCGGTGGGATTGCGGTAGGATGCATATTGAAGCGAACGATTTCGACTGCTCGATGCAGACGAGATCGAGAGCTTGCGATCGAAATAAGTGAGCATCCTGAATTGAGCTGTCCGTGACAGTCCAAAAGGTAGTGTGATGAGTGAAGTCTTGGATGCAATTGATTCTGTCAGCGATCTTCCCGAGCGGTTAGCACCACTGCGAGAAGAGATTCTGGCGAACCTAGTCATGCTGGCCCAGATTCCGGCACCAACGGGGCGGGAGCAGGAGCGTGTCGAGTACGTGCTCAACCGTTTTGTTGAAAGCGGCCTACCGGAAGCCGGCGCGGACGAAGCCGGCAATGCCGTGGGGTTCCTGCCTGGTCAAACGGGTGCGCGCACGATCATGTTGGTGGCGCACTTGGATTCGATCATCTCGCATCGTGTGGACCACAACGTGACAGTTGAGGCGAATCGCATTCTCGGGCCCGGCGTAAGCGACAACGCGCTAGGAGCTGCTGTCGTTTCGATCATCCCCGCCTGTCTGGAACAGTTGGGAATTCAGCTCAATTCCAATTTGTCGTTGATTGGATCGGTCAGTTCTTTGGAACGGGGCAATCATGGCGGCATGAAGTTTCACTTGAGCCATACGCAGCGCCCGGTCGATTTCGGCATTTGCGTCGAGGGTGTTCAGTTGGGGCGACTGAACTACTTTTCCATCGGGACGCTGCGCGGCGACATCTCCTGCGATGTCAAACCGATTCAATCTCGCAGTTTCGGTTCGGAAAGCGCGATTGTCGTTCTCAATCATATTGTGAATCAAATGTTGCAGATCGAAACGCCGCAGCGCCCGTTTACCAAGATCAGCATCGGAAAATTCCACAGCGGCATGAGCTACGATGTCGAACCCGACCACGCCGAGTTGGGATTTGAAGTCAACAGCCATTCCGATCGGATGATCGTACAAATCCAGCAGCGTCTCGAGAATATTGTCGCGGAAATGTCAGCCCGACATGCCGTCGACGCCTCGATCGACTGTTTCTTTCGGCGGGACGCCGGAGGAATTCCATTTTCCCATCCGCTTGTCAAAAGTGTGATTTCGGTCATGTCGGAACTCGGCATCGAGCCGGATCAGGGCCACAGTCCTTCGGAACTTTCAGAGTTTATTGGGCGTGGGATACCGGCGGTCACGCTGGGGATTACCCAAGGTGAGAAGAACAAAAAGAAACCGGATCATGTGTTGATCGATCCGATGTTGCGGGGCGTCGCACAATTGATCGGCGTGATACTGGCGATTGACGCGGGAGTATGCGATGGACCGTGACCAATGGTTGGCTGAACGAACTTTCCATCATTCCAATTTCTGGGATATGAAATGGTTGGTGGAAGAAAAAGAGCGCCAAGGGTTGAAGATTTCTTTGTGCCTACCGTCATACAACGAAGAGGCAACAATCGGCAAAGAAATCGTGATTCTGAAATCGGAACTTAAAGATCGCTATCCACTAATCGACGAAATCGCCGTCATCGATTCGGGCAGTTCTGACCAGACCCGCGAAATCGCAGCCAGCTTCGGTGCTGATGTTTACCTGGCTGAAGAGCATTTGAGGGAGACCGGCGACCATCGCGGAAAGGGTGAGAATCTGTGGAAGGCGCTGTATTTGCTTTCGGGCGACATCATTGTCTACGTCGATTCCGACATCAATAACATTCATCCACGATTTGTTTACGGCTTAATCGGGCCTTTGATCCGGGATCCGGAAGTCTGCTATGTGAAAGCGTTTTACGATCGCCCATTGGCGTTTTCCCAGGGCGTTCGCCCCACGGGCGGCGGCCGCGTTACCGAAATTTTGGTTCGCCCGCTGTTTAGTTTGTTCTATCCTGATTTGACGGCAATCATTCAGCCGCTTTCTGGAGAATACGCCGGTCGTCGCGAGATTCTCGAGCAGATCCCATTTCCGGTGGGATACGGTGTTGAGACGGCGATGTTGATCGATATTTACGAAAAGCTGGGGTTGGGCGCGTTCGCTCAAACCGATCTCGATAGCCGGGTTCACCGAAATCAAGAAACGATCGCGCTCGGGCGAATGGCATTTGGAATCCTGAGAACGTTGTTCCATCGCCTTTCTCGCCAACAACGCTCGCAGTTCGCCGAAGAGCTGCCGCAAATCATGCGGCAACATAACTGCGTCGATGGCGAATTCGAACTTGTCGAATATCTTATCGAAGAATTTGAACGGCCGCCGATTGTTGAAATCGAGTCGTACGTCGACAAGTTCAAATCTCAACAGCAGCAACAGACGGCGTGAATCCAATGAATGTCGCCGTCGTTCACTATCACTTGAACCGAGGCGGCGTGACGCGAGTCATCGCCAACCAGCTGGAAGCGCTCGAGTCGACCTATTCCGAAAAGGGCTCTGTTCGTGTCGCCATTTTGTTCGGTGGCCGATGCGAAGGCTGGCCCCGAGGACTCTCGCAACGATTGCATGCGGTTGATGTACAACTCCGTGAAGTGCCGGCCCTGGAATATGATCAACCCGGTGCCGAGAGATCCAAAGATCTTGTCGCGCAACTGCAGGGGGAACTGCGATCGCTCGAGTTCGATGCTGCGGACACGGTGATCCATGTTCACAATCATAACTTAGGGAAGAACGCTGCGCTTCCCAAAGCGATTTGCGAATTGGCCAATCGGGATTATGCATTTCTGTTGCAGATTCATGATTTTGCCGAAGACTTTCGGCCGGAGAACTACCGGTACCTGTGCGAGGCACTCGAGACGCGAGATCCCGGTGATATTTTATACCCGTCGATGGGACGGATTCATTACGCGACATTGAATCGCCGCGATACGAACACGCTGAGACACGCCGGTATCGATGAGCGGCGGCTCCACTTCCTGCCGAACCCAGTTGCGGCAGAATATGAGTTACCCGATCAGCGCTCGTCGCGTGCCAAACTCCAGGCCGCTTTGCAATTACCGGACGACCGCGCATTCTACCTTTACCCGGTTCGGGGAATCGGTCGCAAGAACCTGGGGGAAGTCCTGCTGTGGGCTGCTTGCCACCGAGACAAGTCCTTGTTTGGGGTGACTCAGCCGCCTCTCAATCCTTCAGAAAGGCATTTGTACCAGCAGTGGAAAAAGTTGTCGGCGGAGTTGAATCTTCCGTGTCGATTCGAAGTCGGACAAATCGACACGTTGACCTTCGAGGAACTCTTGTCGGCGGCGGATGCCATTCTCACGACAAGTGTTGCAGAAGGATTCGGCATGGTGTTTCTGGAATCCTGGTTGGCCGGCCGACCGTTGGTGGGCCGAGATTTGCCGGAAATCACGCCCGATTTTGTCGATGCGGGGATTGTCTTCGAAAACCTGTACGAGCGACTCGAAATCCCCGTGGACTGGGTCGGCAGCGACCATTTTGTGAGCGACTTGTACGAAACTTATGCCAGGACGATGGAGTCTTTCGGAAGAGTTAATCACGACCACGATTTGCGTGACCGAATCCGTCACGCCAAGATTCTCGATGGCTGTGTTGATTTCGGCGATCTGAGTCAACCATTGCAGGCGCAAGCGATCAGAATGATTTGTCAGGCGAACAAGCTTCGCGACGAATTGCTCGAACGCAACCCGGTCCTGGCGAGACCCATTTCGGAAAACAGAGATCTCGTTCGGCGAAATCGTCGGCAGATCGAGGAGACATATGGATTCCAAGCAAGTGGGCGCAGGTTGGCAACCCTTTACGGTAAGGTGCTCGCTGAACCGGCAGGGTCCATTGGCCAAGTAACCGGTGGACAGTCGATTCTCGACACATTTCTCAATGTCGAGCGATTTCGGATGATTCGCGTATGACGACGAAAACCGAAGAGTATTGTGAAATCATTCGGCAACATGCTCGTCCGTTAGAGCCGGTCGCGACAGGTGAAACTGCTCAATTGGACCCTATCGAGGGGATCCGGGCGGTTCTGTTCGACGTGTACGGGACCTTGTTCATCAGCGGCTGTGGCGATATCGGGACGACATCCAACGACATTTCGTCAAACGCCTTCGGTAATTCGCTGCGTGCCTGTGGCGTCACTTTCCAGGGCGAAGAAGATATGGCGTTCGAGCTGATGCGTCAGGCGATCAAAACATCGCACGAGAATTCGCTGGCGAATGGGATTGATTCACCGGAAGTCGATATTGTCCAAATTTGGCAGGAACTGCTTCCAGTGTTGGAGGCCAACGGGATGGTCGAAAAAAGTCCGCCGACCGAATTTGATTATCAAAAGCTGGCGATCGAATATGAGGTCAGGCAGAACCCGGTCTGGCCAATGCCGAATGTTCAAGAATGCCTGGAACAACTGCGTGAAGCAGGCTTGGTGTTAGGTATTATCAGCAATGCACAGTTTTTTACGCCATTGCTTTTCGATAGTTTGCTGGGTCATTGCGTCGACGCATTCGAGTTTCAGGACGACTTGCAGTTCTATTCGTACAAATACGGCCGAGGGAAACCGAGTCTCTTCAAGTTTGAGTTGGCTCGTGACGCTTTGGCGGCACGAGGTCTACAACCGAAAGAAGTGCTCTATGTGGGAAACGACATGCTGAATGATGTGTATCCTGCCCACATGATCGGTTTCAAAACGGCGTTGTTTGCCGGGGATGTCCGCAGCCTACGCCGACGGGAGGAGGATCCAAGAGTTGAGGATCTCACTCCGGATCTTATCATTACGGACCTTGCAGAATTGACCCACTGTGTGGTAATCAATCGCGTCTGAAGTTGGTCCGACGGTGATTGACATCGGCGGAGTTTCACTGGATCCGGAATGGATAGATTTAAAAGATGCTGCGGATTCATCTTTTAAATCTATCCATTC
>JANQRQ010000161.1 GCA_028284485.1 Planctomycetaceae bacterium
TACCAGCGGTCGGCTCGATTGACCCAACTGCCGTTGGAACGTTGCAGCGTCGCGAGATGTTCCACGAGATCCTTCCGCCAATCGTGTCGGGTGCCGCCCGTCTCTTCCAGATGATCGATGCCCAACACCGCCAGCGCTTTGGCGAAAGTGTGATAGTAGTAGTACAGCCCTTGTTGCCCCATACCGGGATTCTCGGTGAGCGTGTAGTGTCGTTGAATCCATTCCAAGGCGGCCTTCACGCGGTCATCTTCGGAAGTGAGACCGGCATAAATCATACTCTTCAGTCCGGCGTACGTCATACTGCCGTACGAACGCAAACCACCGTTGTCGGTCGTCCCCGCCTGCGACGTTCCGCCGGCGGCCGGCGTGTAGTAGAAACCACCGTCATTCACCTTGGCGGCGAACGGCGTCGTATTTTGTGCCGACTCCAGGTTTTGGCTGCGGGAAACGAAGATCAACGCTTTTTGGATGGCTTCGTCGTCGGCTCCGGCGCCAGCCGTTCGCAACGCTTCGATCAGAAACGAAGTATTCGAAAGGTCGGGCCGTTCATGGGATCCGTATCCAGCGCCGCCGTAGCCGGTATCGGTACTTTCCAACCCTTCTCCCTGGTCCCATTGGAGGTGCCGAAGGAAGCCAGCAGCCTTTTCAAGCGTTTCGTCGTACTGGCCGTTGGTGTTGGCCGCTTGAAACGCCATCATCGCGATACTGGTTTCGTAATTGCGGTGAGTGCTGCCTTCGAAATAGATCCCGCCATCTTTTCGGACGAACGTCTTCAGGTGCTCCAGTCCCTTGGCGACAGTGGGATCATCGGCCGTCAAACCGCTTTGCAACAGCGACGCGACGACCAGGGCACTAATGCCCGGTGCGTTTTCCGATGTCCAGCTGCCGTCGGCCGACTGATTCGTTTTCAGAAAGTTGATTGCCGACTGCCGTAACTGCTGCAGTTGGGCGGCATCGGGCCCTATGTTTGCGGGGGCACGATCCTGTTGGGCGAATGAAACGTGATTGGCGCGAACTGCGAAAATGATCGCGATGAGACCTAAACCAGCGATCAAACATCGCAGAGATCGAAAGTTCCAACTCATTATATCTTAGTTCCGTGAAATATTGTTTTGATTCTTGGCCCCGCCGTATGTCGCAAGACCAACCTTCATTATAGCGGACGGTGTCCCACGTCCAGGGGGAAAGGCAAAACCATTTTCCATCGAAATCAGGAGCCAGCTCGCATGGCAGACCTCTCTCATTCGAGCAGCGTTATTTAGTAGACGAGCAACTCGTTTGCAACTAACAGCCGATACAAAGCCCGACTTCCCCGACATTTTGGTTGCCGACATCCGATCGAACCCCCTGTCCTAGCAGCATTTCCGATTATCCATTGGCGATCTTCGATGATTCTGGGGTAATATCTACCGATAGAAATTCGCGGCACGAGACGGCCGCAAAGTGGAGCCACTAAAGTCTGCCGATCGGCCAATCCAACGAGGGAATTTCGCCATGCCAAAGAATCTCATCATTGCCGCTGTCATCTGTGCCGTCTTCGTTCAACCAGTATTCGCGCAGAACAACGAAGACCAGAATAGCAATCAGCAGCAGAGAACCAGCAACTATCCGCCGACATTGCCCGGCTCGACTGTGGAGGTTTACAAAACAGTTGGTGATGTGAAGCTGAATGCATACATTTACGCGCCCGAGGGGCATCAGCCTTCTGATTCGCGACCGGCAATTGTCTTCTTCTTCGGCGGCGGGTGGCGGAGCGGCACGCCTGGACAATTCGAGCAACATTGCCGTTACCTGGCGTCGCGCGGCATGGTGGCCATTACCGCAGACTATCGCGTCTCCAGCCGGCATGACGTGAAAGCGGTCAATTGCGTGGCTGACGCGAAGTCCGCCATTCGTTGGGCGCGAGCCAATGCCGACCGCCTGGGCATCGACCCGAATCGGATTGTTTCCTCCGGTGGTTCCGCCGGTGGACACACGGCGGCATGCACCGGAGTTGTTCCCGGATTCGATGAAGAAGGCGAGGATACGTCGGTCAGTTCCGTGCCCAATGCCATGGTGCTATTCAATCCGGCGGTCGTGCTGGCATCGGTTCCGGGTCGCGAAAGCAGACGCGATCCGGCGGAAATGAAAGAACGGATGGGCGTCGATCCCGAAAAGCTCTCGCCGTTTCATCAACTGAGCGCTGGCGCGCCGCCGACACTGGTGATCCACGGCATCGCCGATACGACCGTTCCCTACTGGACGGCGGAAGCGTTCGCAAAACGGATGAAGGAAGTCGGCACGCGCTGCGAACTTGCCGGGTATGAGGGGCAGGCCCACGGTTTCTTCAACTTTGGTCGCGCCGGAAACGAGAACTTCCGTAAGACGGTCCGCCGGGCCGATCAGTTCTTGGTTTCGCTGGGCTATCTCGAAGGCGCCGACACGGTCGACCAGTTTCTGGAACAGGCCGAATAGCTAGCACACGTTTCAGTACGAACCGGGAACGACGAACTTTGTCGTCGGGATTTACGCTGTTCGACCGCCTTGGCCTTCACAACTCGCGGCGGATTTCTTCTTCTTCGTACAGCGTGAATCCGGCCTTTTGATAAAGTGGCAGCGCAACCCGATGATCCAGCGTGCAGGTGTGAAGCCAAAGTCGTTTCGGCTCGTAGCTCCACGCTTTTTCGACCGTCCACTGCAGGAACCACTTTCCCAACCCTTGGCCAACGTATTCCGGCATCAGGCCGAATTGGACCAACTCGACTTCATCCAGTTGGCGACGATCCAATTCCGCCATTCCTGCGGGAGTGCCGTCGACTTGCAGCACATGCAATTCGTCCAACGGGTCGTGAATGATCGACGCCAGCTTTTCATCCGTCATCTTGCGTCGGCTGAGCCAATGGTAGTCCCGGCCGATCGAATCGTAGAGAAAACGATAGTAAGGAACAGTCGGATTTTGCGCGTGAATCACGGTTAGGCCATCGTGCGGCCGTGCGACCGCTCGCTTTGGCGGAGCATGCATTTCGAGATAGAAGACCGTGACGTCAACTAGTTCCACATGCCTCTCCCAGTTGTGGTCTCGTTAAACTAGGCCCTGAATTCGACAAACAGCTCCGAAGGCTTAACTCTGCGGCGCGCTCGATCGGAGCAGCGTCCGCAGCTCTAACGGATAGTCTGTTAAGACCGCATCGATTCCGACGTCGACTGTGTGCTGCCAATTGTCGGGCACGTTTCCGCTGACAGTGGTACCGGCAATGAAGGTCCGCTTACCGGCGCGATGAACTGCCTCGATCTGCTCCGCCGTTGGCAAATACCGGAAGTAAACCCAGTCGCCCTGGGAATCGGCAAGCGCCTGGGGAAACTCTGCAGCATTGTTGGCAACGGCGGCTGTATGGGCGTTGGCCGAAGTTTCGACAATATGCGACCGAACATCCGGCTCTGAAATCGTGCGACCGATGAATAGTAGCCGGTGCAGCACGCCGTGCTGAACTGCCAGTTGGACGACTGCACGCTCGACGTTTTCCGCTTTAAGATCGACCGCGATCAGAATATCGTGTCGGCTATACTCGGCAATGAGTTGGAAAACTTCATTAACTGTCGGGACTTGTTCATGGGCAAACTTGTCATCAAACCAACTGCCGGCATCCAGGTGGCGGACCTCCTCCAGCGTCAAATTTGCAACTCGTCCGGTGCCGTTTGTGGTGCGGTCAACGGTGCTGTCGTGAATACAGACAAGTTGGCCATCCTTGGTTCGTTGCACGTCAAACTCGAAACCGAGCCGAAGTTCGAGACAGGCACGGAAGTTTGCCAAGGTATCTTCTGGCGCATGCCGCAACAGCCCCCGGTGCGCGACGATCAGCGGCTCCGCTGTGAATGCATTGCTTGCAACGGCAATCATGAAGATCAAGCAGAAAAAGGACCGCCAGATTGTGCGTGGAGTGCTCATTGCCATCAAACCTCTGTATCTGTGGTGTTTTCGTATCCGAGTTAACAATATTGGTTGCGGAGCCACACTTAAGTTTAGCGAAATCATGTCCAGGCAGGCTCTAAGTTATTCGTTTCGCGGCACACTGAGAATTTCGGAAGGCCAAGTACACAAATAGGTCGATAAAGCGAGAGCACACCACAACTCTGTCTATCACAAATAGGAATAGACAGAAGAGAATCACTGAATCGACTTTCCAGGCGGAAGCCGCCAAGACGCCAACAAATCCCAAACTTGGAATTTGCAGATGCGGTTGCAACCACTGCTGGAACGAATGGTCATTACCTTCACCTGCAGCATTGGTGCCTCGATCGGATACGCGCAGGACGGTCCTTCTGACCCGCAGCAGTCGCCCGGCGTCGTAGCATTCAATCGCGCGTACTCGCAAGGGGACTATCTCTCAGCCGTTCAAGAATTGGAATCGCTCGAAGACAAAGACAAAGTCGCCTGGCAGCTATTAGCCACCGCTCGCTCGTTTGTGGGAGACATCCCCGGCGCACACGAAGCCATGGATCGACAGCGGGCAATGTTGCAGCAACTCCCGCTAAACAGGCCGGTCGACATCCCGGACGGACTGACTCCCCTGAGTGCCATTGATGCCATCGTCGAACAGGCCCGGGAACATCAAATCGTCATCCTCAATGAAGCACACCACGTGCCGCAACATCGCGCGTTGAGCCTGCAATTGGCACGCAAGCTACGCGAGCAAGGTTTTACGTATTTTGCGGCGGAGACTTTTGCTCCCGGAACGTTTTGGCTACGTGTTCGTGGTTACCCGATTCAAGGAACCGGGTTTTACAGTAGCGAGCCGGTCTTCGGCGAACTGATTCGTCAAACACTGAAGATCGGGTTTCAGCCCGTCGCGTACGAGGCTGTTGTCATACGCCCGGCGAGCGATATGGCCGACGGCATCAATACCCGGGAAGCTGCCCAATGCGAGAATCTCATCAAAAACATCTTTTCCAAAGACCCCGATGCGAAGGTGTTGATCCACGTCGGCCATGACCATGTCATGGAACGGCCACGCAAAGTGAATAATGACCGAGAAATTCGCTGGATGGCCGCGCGCTTAGCCGAGGAGACCGGCCTCGATCCACTGACCATTGATCAAACCATTCAAACTGAACGCAGTACAATGGAGCTTGCGACCAACGAGTGGCGTTACGCGCTGGAGAGGGGTTGGCTTACCGAACCGGTGGTTCTAAAGCAATCAAACGGGCAGTTTTTCATTCGCCGATCGTTCCGCAACATGGTGGACATGCAGGTTTTTCATCCGCCGACAAAAATCGTTGAAGGTCGGCCCAATTGGCTGACAACGGATGAAGGGCGTATTGCGGTTTCTGTTCCGACGGAAGCGGCGAATGAAGCCTTCTTCGACGACTCAGGGCCAATCTTAATCCAGGCGTTTCTTGAAAACGAAGGTCGAACTGCCATCCCGGTCGACCAGTTTCTCTGGCAATCCGGTGAACCATTGCCGAAACTGATGCTGCGTCCCGGAAAGTATCGAATCGTTGCAAACAGCCGGGGTGGCATGCAAACGTTGGCTGAATCGATCAACGTTGACGAGAACGACTGACTGTCGTCGGCAGTTCTCTCGCAAAGCTCTTCTGTTTAATTGGGGAGTTGTGCCGGTTGAAGTTTGCGTCGACATGTCAAAGTCGACGACTTGTACGTTAGCCAGTGGCCGTTCAGTTCGGGGGCAAATCCGCTCAGATTGGCGCCGTTTTCGGGACGGAAGGACTGTTCAGAGATTTGGAAAATTATGTGTGCTTCAGGCGGTTGACAGCCGGAAGTCGTTCGCTATTATTATCTTCCGCGACGCGCGTCTCTCCTTTCACGTTACGGTTTGAGATGAGCGTGCGTTTGTTCTTTGGCAATTTGGTTGGTGGCCCCGACAAATTTATTGAGTCGGC
>JANQRQ010000175.1 GCA_028284485.1 Planctomycetaceae bacterium
TGGTACTTCACAACTTGCCGATTGACATTCAACCGCCGGCCAATCCCGATACGGAAGTTGCGCCGCATTCCGCGGGCATGTGGACATTCGAAATCTCTCCCAACAAAGCCACGCGAGCTGCCGGTGCCGCTCAAGTCGGCATCTCTTACGAATGGACGGACGACAAGCAAGTCGCGCATCGCGATGTGAAGTTCGGGCCGTTAACTCTCACGGCTGCTGCGCGCCCCGCTGTCACCGAATTGGCGACATTCGCGGTCAACTCCACATTACAGTCCGTCAGCGAACAGCGCCCCGGCGTCATTCATTTGGTGCTGTCGAACATCTCGAAGCACCCATTGACATTGGATGAAGTCTCAACATACGGACCAGTCAGCGTCGATCCAACGGGATCAACCGGCAGTGCGCCCAATCCAGCAAGTGTCCAGCCCGATACGCCGTTTCTCACGTTCTCGATTCCGGGCCGACAAGGAACGATCGACCTCACTGCCATGGGAACAACGACTTTTGCTTTCGGTGATTCCATTGATCCGGGCGAGACTCTGGTGATACCGGTTTATGTCACAGCCGCTTCGCGAATTGCTCCGGGAAGTTTCCAGTTGGTCTTTCGGGCCTACATGTCGTGGGACACCGGTGATCCTGCCTTTGAAGGATCGGCAACACTTTTGGCGACACACGATTTGTCGGCCGGCGTCTTGGGCGAATCGGAGCTTTACAAATTGATCGGTGTCCCGTCGCTGTTATTTCTGCCCGGATTTCTCATCGTGTTGACGTGGCGGTTCTTGTGGAACGTCGGCTTAAGGCTGGATAAGTCCCAGGCAGAATTTGTACTCCAACTGAAGGATGCCAGCTTCTATTTGCTTGCCGTCACACTGTCGGGACTAGCGGCGCTGGTTTACCCGCTGATTACCAAACATGACTATCTCACCACGTATGGTTACGCGGATCTCAGCTTGTTATGGATCGGTAGCATTGGCGTTGCCGCCGTCCTGTACCTGATCGTGTATTTCATTAAGCGTGCCTACGAGCGGGCGAAACTTGGACCCAAAATCACAATCAAAGACACGCCAATGCAAGTCCTTGACAAACTGGATCCGCTGCAACTGGGCGTGCTGCGCGATCCGGTCAAAGTTACGCTGCATGGCAAAGAATATACCGGCTTTCTCATGGAAGAGACCGGAGGACAACTGGCACAGAATACCAACTACCTTGTCGCCCCCCGGGTTGTGGTCAAGATGAAGACGACCACAGACGCGGCAGAGGTGCAGAAGATTACAGATTGGAAAGCGTGCATTGATAGCCAGCAAAACCTCGACGGAGACGCCAAGGAAGTTGCTGAAGCAGTCAAGGAAGCCAGCGATGCCAATCTGGCTGAAGTCAAATGGATAACCGAGGCGGGATGGTTGAATAAACCGTTCTACCTGGGGTCCGACAAGATCCGCATGGAAGGTGGCGACTCGCAATTGGTCGAGGTGAAGCTGTGATGCACCCAATCTGCCGGACGAACAGGCGATGTCAGCGCAAAAATTTGGCCGCCTCCCAGAGAGGCGGCCTGTCAGAGACAAGCCCGGTTGGACAGGCTTCCGCCGTTGACGACAGTAACCTTTCTCTGCGGCTTAAAGTCAACAAGATCCTAACTTCTAGCTGACAACACCGTCAAGGAAATTCATTAATGGCCCAATCGATAGAACTAGCGCGACTGTCGCTGATCTCTGTCGAAACGTTACCGCCACTTCTCGAGCAGAATATTGATCCCGCTGCGCAATTGCACTCAATAGCACCGGGAAGCTCCTATACCCAACTGTTCGACCACGCTCGTGCCGGAAACGCACCTTTGAATCTGCGAGCCCCCTGGCCGAGTCCGCGCGGTCAATTGTTCTGGACGCATTACCTGGGCCGCGAGCCGGGCGGTACCGGCGGAAAGCAAGCCTGGAATGCACTCGTGCCTTTGCGTTTGGCACCCTGTGCTGATATCGCTTTGAAACCAGCCGGGACCAAATGTTTGGCCGAAGGTTTCTATTTCCCATACGGCATGGCGTTCGTTCTCACGGTGACGATCGAGAACTCCGGAACGTTGGAGCAAACGGTCGAGTTGGGCTATCGTCTGCGCCACGACAAGGAATACAGTCTCACGTTGTCGGGCCAAGCAGCCGTCGATTGCAAATACGACCAGCTTGCATCGAAGGTTTTGTCTTATTTGCGAACGATCGCCTTCGGTCCGAACATGCCCGCAGGCCAAACAAGTGAAGGACCATTTACGGTGTTCACCGTCATTCAGGCGAGCGGGATCAATCCGGCTACGACGGTGACGGCCGACAGTGATCTGCATAAAGATCTCGATGGTGCCACTCGCTGGCGTCCCTTCCATCGGCAAGTTGCACCGGCTGACCTGGCCGACTCGTCAATTGATATTATGACTTCGCCGGCGAGTCACGTGTTGTACGCCACGAAACGGGGTCGCGCCATTTGGTTTCCCAACTATTTTTCAGCCTCGCAAGAAAAGGCGACGCTTTCGTGTTACCACCGCAACGTCGTGTTGGCGTCGATGCTGGCCGATAGCCAGACAGGTGTGCTCAAAATTGCTCAACCCTTGTGTAAAGCCAATGCGGCATTGCCCTCGCATATGCGCGAATGTGCCAAAAAGGCGACTTCACGATTGACGCTCGCCTATCTCGGCAAAACGACGACGTATCGCTCTGCCAGTATCAAGGAGCAGATCGACGACAATGGATATCTTCCGGTCATCGATGTTTGCCGAAATTACTTTCACATGGATCCCCCGCTAACGCCGCCTGCCGCCCCAACTCCGCCGCAGCCGCCGGCCGCTCCCCAGAATCCCGCAGGAAATCAACCACAGAATCCGCAAGGTGGTCAACCGGCCGATCCCAATGCAAACTGAATTGATTCATTCCAGCCTGACGCGTTGACGTGGAATCGGTCCCTTCTCGTTGCTGGTAACCCGACATGTCAGTGAGGGAAGGAGTTCGGTAAACGATGGATCCAATGTGACCCCTAGGCCTCGTCTCGTTTTGCTGTAGCGGCGGCTTCCAGCCGCCGATCTGAATTCACCATTCCCGGTGGCTGGAAGCCACCGCTACGACATGTGCTGTGTCAACAGCCGGTCGGTTTGGCAATCGAGAAGCCATTCCAGAATTCGCCTTCATTCGCAACTCTGTTATCCTGGAATAATGCAAAGGCACGACTTCAAAAGCGCGGGTGAAGGAATCGCCGCTGCAAGGTGATCGCCAGTGATGTTCTATGTCTGACTTAACCATTGATCCCCACCCGCTGCTCGACGTGCAAACCTTCGTCACGACATTTCCGCAGCCGTTGGGCGAGGTAAACTCCAGCGACGAATTGATCGCTTTGTTATCCATCGATTCAGCGGCGCCGTTGTTTCGGAGTGAAGAAATCCGTACCACGGTCCGCGACTTGCTGCGCCATGGCGGATTTAAACCGACCGGTCGGAGCAAGCCTGCATCGGAGTATCTTGTCAAGGCCGCAACATCCGAGGCGCTCACTTCGATTAATGTGGCAGTCGACTGTTGCAATGCGGTCTCGCTGCACAGCGGTCTACCGATCAGCGTTGTGGACTTGGACAAAGTACGCGAACCACTTCGTATCGGAATCGCCCCGCCCGGTGCGGACTACGTGTTCAACGCCTCTGGTCAAACAATCGATGTTGGCGGGTTGTTGTGTTTGTTCGATGCGGAAGGACCGTGTGCCAACGCTGTGAAAGATTCGCAGCGGACGAAAACTGGCTTGGAAACGACGCGCACGCTGTCGGTCATTTGGGGGACGAACGCATTGCCGGGCCGCGCGGCCGAGACCTTCGACTGGTATCAGGATTTATTGACCGGCCACGGTGCGATGGTGGAAACGCTTTGAATTGTCAGGCAGCAATGCAAATCGGCAAATTGCAGCGCCGCCTTGCATCATTTCCCAACCGATGTTCGCATTACGGCAACTCTTCGCGAACAACGAGGATGCCGGCGACAAAGCCGATGGGCGAACCGGCGGCCAATGCGATTGCCGCATACTGTGCCGGTTGCGAGGGCAACCTCCGCAGGCCGGCGAGAGGATCGCCGTCCATTTCCAAAGAGACCCACAAGAATACACCCGTTACAATGATGCCCAATCCGGCCATTGAAACCGCTGTGAGGGCGGTCACGACGCGAGCCAACCACATCCGCGAGAACATCAGCTGCACAAATCCGCAGGCAATACCGGCCGACAGAATCGCTGCCAAATACGGCGCCGGAAATTCCTCCAGCAGCATGATAAATGCGACCGGGATTGCGATCGACAAAACGGCGATCACGGTCAGTTTGAATTCCTCCCACAGAGTGTTGTCTGGGAGATCGTCTGCTTTGCCGTACTTGAATAGTGCAATGATGACCACGAGGAACACGACGAGCCCGCCTGTTAAAATCGTGTTCCAGCCTTCCAGGGCCTGTGTGACCGACAGCGCCCCCCAAGTCAAATAGGGAATCGTTGTCAGCAGTCGACGAGGTGAGACGCGTTTCTGCACGAACAGTTTCCGAGCATGTGACTTTGCGGTTTCTCAACAAACTGCCGCAGTCTCCGGTGTACTCAGGAGCGATTCCTCAAGATTTCAAGACGTCGGGCAGCCACTTGCGGTAGTATAAAGCGTTTCACGATCCGTCGCGTCAAGAATCGATCTCAGGAGCATTCCATCATGCCGTATGGAATTCCCTTCCCCGCGCCCGCGACTCCGCTCCGCGCATCGCCATCTGCTGATTGTGACCATATCAACATCTTGCAATGTCCCACAGGTGTTCCGGTGGCGGGCATCGAGTTTGAAGCGCACTGCACCCGCTGTGGTTCGGTACAACCTCGATAATTTGATTAGTACGCTTCCGACCAGTCGCTGGAAGTCGAGTTTGACTTACACGACCGCCCAAGAGTCGGACGGCCGTGTCCACTTGTTAGCCGACGAAGTTGCCGGCGTACGCATCAAGTGCGGCATGTTGCGGCACTATTTCGATGTCGATTCGTATTGTAATCGTTGGAAGTTATCCTTCCCCTTCCTCCGGTGGATCGGGCGGCTCGATAATGGCCGACGGTAGATCGGTCGGCGGTTCGTCTCCACCGTTGCCATTGCCCATCCATTGGAACATTCTTTGAGGGAGCCAATCCGCTTTGTGCGCGCTAATTAGAATAGCCATGATCAACGCGGCTAGACTCCAGGCGAACGATGTCGTTGCCGCCTTACCCAAGACCGAAACTGTTCCGCGAAATCCGGTGACCGTGGCTGCGTAACCGGCCATCGCGAGTTGCACGCCGAAGGCATACAAGTACCAGCGGCTCCGTCCGAGCGTGGCGATCGCGAAGCAGACAACCGCCAAACCGATCACATAGGCCAGCCGCCAATTCATGGGGACTTGCTCAGCGTGCGGGCCGGCGAGCACAATCAGCGACGCTAATGGAACCTGTGCCGCTCCGACGATGCGCAAGACTTCCGCGAAGCGGTCCCGGCAAGCCACACCGAGAATGACGATTCCGGCCCACAACAAATGGTACGAAATGCTGAGCCGATAATTGTGGAGCGAAGTTTCCGGCAGATACATCCACACTGCCAACGTCAAGAGGCCACAAGCAGCAGCCATCATGCGTGTTGATTGAGCCTTGATTCCAGCGGGGAGCAAGACGGCACCCATCACCAGGAAGGGCCACGCGCGAGGGACCGGCGGTGATTCGAAATCGATCGTGTCGGGACCGATGAACGCAAACAAACCCAAGGTTGCCAACGCCGCGAATCCAGCTCCCGGTGCGCGACGAAACCCGGACCATGTGAAGAACGCCAACTGCAACCAGACTGTCAACCACAACGGCGCACCGACCGTTTCGGTGAATGTCCCTAGAAACTCACGAAAGACCGAGCCATGGCTAAAGGGCAGTGCCAACAGCAGTAACGCGGGCGTCCAATACATCACTCGCCGCACGAGTCGTCGGTTTCCCGTGACTAGCCCCGCTTCAAGCAGCAGCACTAACACGGCAAATGCCGGTGGAATCAGAAAGTACGGCCCCCACATCGTGTCGTACGAGATCGATTGCCGGCCGCGCGCGAGATCGATCCAGATCGGTCCCGATGGTCCATAGGTCATGCATAAAGTAAACGTGCGCAGCGCGACCATACCGATGATCACACCGAATGCCGTCCACGGGAACCAGGGCCAACGCCAGGGTGTGCCGTTTTCAGTGGCGTAGCCCGGTCCCCGACGGACGGCCGGCAGCAACAACAGAATCATTGCCGCTGCCGTAACCGGAAACGAAAAAAGTGTCCACTCCAGTGCCGCGATGGAACGGGGATGCAACTCTGGAGAGCACCACCAGGGGGCAATGTAGAATAGCGCCAGAAACAGATGCAGTGGGACGCGGTAAAGCGCCGGCAAACGGATTTTCGTTCCAACCAAGAATGCTTCGGTGATGACGGCCGTGAAAATATACCCGCACAGCAGCAGCAACCCGCCGGCTGTTGTCGACTCCATTTTGACAAACAGGTCGTCGGCACTAATCGAGACGGCGAGGAACAGAATGATTAGTAGTACCGGAATCGAGCGGGCGTCTTCCCAGACCTTCCCTTTGCGGACAATCAATATGCCGATGCCGGCCAGAAGTGCCGTGTAACCGGCGAGCACCCCCATCATCATCCAGCAGTTGATGGCACCGATTCGCAGTTCACCGTAAGCGTTTCGAACGGCGAACAGCATCAGCACCGTGCTGATCGCATAGAAGGGGTTGTGGTTGTACAACGATTTCAGAAGTGGCGAACGGACTTTGGGCGCAGACATACCGGCACTCCTCGAACTAGGTTTCAAAACCTGGTTATGCAGGGACGTGAGCCCGCATATCGAGGGCCCGCGCGACGCATCAGAGGGTTCTGAAACTGCCTCTATGAAAAAGAGAGATAAGAAATGATCAATGATGTGCCGGACTGTAAGGAGTCCTACCGGGTATTACGCGGTGTCCAGTAAGCGGCGTTGGAGGAAAGTTGTGGATTTCATAAGAAGTTGGCGGTGTTATTGGATGTGCTTTGGGGCTGTGCTACGCCGGGTGCCGCATGGATTACACTGGGTGGCTGGCGGCGTGATGCGACGACCGGGCGACCATTCCGCAATAATCGTGCGAATGGCGCTCAAGAAACGTAGAGCATTCATAGCCCCAGCTATTCCAATATCAATATTGCCGAGATCGACAACGCGGCAGCAGCGCGGCTATGAATTTCAAATAAGGTTTGACTGGGGCTATGGATGATACATACATCCGAGGGATTGATAACGCCCCAGCCACCCTTTTTTCGCGACTCGAAACGAAAAGGATGGCTTATCGTCTGGATTTCCAACCGTGCGCTAATGACGTGCGAACCACGTAATTATCAAGCGTCGTTAAGAACCTGCTTTGCAAGTTCAAGGTCTGACGGCTTGTCGACATCGAGACCCAACCGCGCATGCGGCGAAACGCAAATCCGTACACTCGCTCCCAACTCTTCGCCCAATGCTTGTTCGATTCCGGGGAGATCGGCATTCTCGCAACCGATCAGTTGAAACATTCGAGCGGGGTCTTTGCGGTGCTCGCGAAGTTTGTGCAGCGTCGGCACCGCCGCCAGAACTTTGCTGAATTTTTTCACGTAGTAAATCGTCGTACCGGTGTAATGATTGCCCGCTACTGGCAAGTAGGTTCGTTTCGTCGGCAACTTTGCGGTTTCGAATGATGATTTCTCAACGTAGTGCAGGACGATTTCACAATCGGCCTGTTCGATCGAATCGAGTGTCTCGTCGATAATCTCCGGCGTGAGGAATACGGCATCGCAAAACGAAATGACGTAGCCGGCATGATGCGAAGCGCTGTGATACAGCACATGCTTCACATACGCGACTGCCGTCAGAAGATTTTGCATAACGTTCAGACCGGGTGCAATGCGCTTGTGCACGTGCTGCATCGCATCCAGCGCATCGAGGTTGGCCGATCCGACGACCACGATGCGATTCACCCGCGAGCTGGCATGGAAGGCTTCGATCACGCGCGACACCATCGGCTTCCCGTGGATCGGGATCAATGCCTTCTCGACGTAGCCGGTCGTTTCGAAAAGCGGCCCTTTTTCTCCACCCGCCAAGATGATCACGTTAAATGTTTTCATCGCGGCAACCTGCTTTGTGAAATGGTTACCTTGTCCAACAATTTGTCGTCTACGGCCAACCCCAACCCGTTGACCGGCGCTAGCATGAGACGGCCACCGTGGTGCATCTTTGGTTCGCCCCGCACAAATCGCATGCTGTGCAAAAGACGATGCGAGAATCCTTGGATGTAGAGATGGTCTTTGTGTGCCGCACCGAAATGCGCACCGGCAGTCGCCAGAATGGGAGTCTCACCGACCATGGCACCGCATGAAAACTTCAAATCGTTGTTACGGGCCAACTCCACAATGGCCGTACTAAACAACGGCCCGCCGCATTTCGACTGACGAATATTCAGTATATCAAAGGCTGCGTGCTCTATGATCTTTTCCGCGGTCTGCAGGCAGATCAAACTTTCGTCAGCAATGAGGGGCAACGGCGAACGTTCCCGCAGCCGGCGATACTTCTCGTAGTGCTCGTCATCCAATATCGAAAACCGATCGGCTTGGCCGGTTTTTTCAATCGGAGCTTCTGCGGTTTGCAGCGGCTCTTCGACGGCCCAAATCCCCAAGTCAGCCAATGCTTCGATGTGGCGAATCGCCGCTTCTGGTTCCCAGCCGGCGTTCGCATCAGCAAAGAGCCGCGCGTCCCGACCGAGTATGCGACGGATGAATCGGATCCGCTCGATATCTTCCGCATCTCCCACTTTGACTTTGAAACTGTGTAATCCCATCGCGCGATACGCAAGCAGCGTTGCCAGCAATTTGGGTCGGCTGCTAATACCAATCGACGCCGAATAGACCAGTTCGGCGGGTATATGTGCGTCAAGCAATTCCGCGAACGAACAGCCTTGTTGCCGCGCCTGCAATTCCAATAAGGCCGTGTCGATGGCTGCGACGGCACACGATGGAAATGGGCCGCGCCAATTTGCCGCCAGTTGCCGACGTTGACTCAGCAGTTCGGCGATGTTCGACGAATTTGGGAGCAGTTCGCCGGCCAACGACTCCATCGCATCGATGACCGAACCGCAGGTTTCTCCAGTTACATATCGCCGGGGAACAGCTTCGCCCAAACCAACCCGGCCATCTGTGTCGATCGCCCGACAAATGACCGCCTCTAATCCGCGATGCTGCTTTTTGGCGTGGCCATACTGAAATCGAAAGGGAATCCGAATTTTGCGGAAATCGAATTCGATCGATCGATGTTTGCTCATCTGAAAAGTCGCCGCACGGGTGGACTGAAAACGGTGTTGCTAGGGCCTCGCCGCCCAGACGTCTCGATTGATACCTAGTCTTTGTTGGGAGGGCCAAGCTCCCTCCGAGCTGCATCACCAGCCAAAACGGCCAAGCGACATCACCACGCGCTCGGCATTAGACTCGGCTTCATGCTAGCAGTTCTGTAACGCCAAGCGGAGTTGAATCACTGGTCAAAGTATTCGCTTCCGGAATGTGGTATTCCTGCGTTGATCAGCATGTTATGTTGTTTAGGAACAGAGCAGCAAAATCCAGAAACTTGTCGTCATCAGTCGAGAGATCTTGAAGGCTTACCTGTGAAGTTTGACCGACGAGAATTTGTGCGAGCGGCTATCGGCGCTCCATTGGCCATTTCTGGTTTGTGGGGTGGCGCAAACATCGCCGCCGCGCAGAAACTGTTGCGCGTGGCGCTTGGTGACATACGCGACGGCGAAGATATCTTTGCTTTTCTCGATCGCGCGCACGGTGGGTTCGACGCAAACTTGTACCGGCAAATTCTCGGTGCGGCAAACGAATTCAAAGAAGGGGACGAAATTGTCGGCGTCGCAGCCATCGACGAAGCGGCCCGCATCAATGCCCGCACACTGCTCTCCCGCACGCGCATTCGGGATATCGATGCGCACCCCGTGTTCGAAGACGATCTCTACCGGCTGTTGGCCAGCCGCGATTCAGCTCCGCCTGATTCGCCTGCCAACGCGTCGACGCTCGGCGAATTCAAACAGCGATTGCTAAATGATGACGAAACCACCATCCGTCAGATTGCCGCGACATTGTCCAGCGATGTCATCGGCTGCGTCGTCAAGCTGATGACCAATGCGGAATTGATCACCGTCGCCGCGAAAGTCTTCAATCCGCTGCCAGGCAGCCAGATCGGTGCACGCGGATATCTCGGGGCGCGCATCCAACCAAACTCGCCGACCGACAATATCGACGACATTCGCTGGCAGGTTCTCGATGGCTGGTCGTATGCGGTGGGAGATGTCGTCCTCGGAAACAATCCTGTTTCCAGTGAACCGGAATCGGTCAAGGCAATCGAGCTGGCCCTGCAAGATTTGCTCGTGACGTTCGGCATCGAAGAGGCTTTGCCGCATTGCGTGCTTTCACATATCGACGTGCAGGCGGAAGTGGAACAGGCGGACCCCGGTAGTACGGCGTTGTGGTTTCAAAGTATCGCGGGTTGTGATTCCGCCAATGCGACATTCGACATCAGCCTCGACAAAATGCTGGGCTACGCGCAGTCGAGAACCGGCAAGTACGGGTTGTATTTCGAAACCGGTCAAGGGGCCGACTTTACCAACGGCCATAGTCACGGATTCGACATGGTGCTGCACGAGTCGCGGAAATACGGATTTGCTCGGGCGCTACAAGAAACAGTGGCGGCCGCTCAACAATCGGCTGGTCGCGTGCCGGCGCCGTGGGTGCATTTGAACGATGTTGCCGGATTCATCGGGCCGGAAGTCTTCCGCACAAAAGAGCAACTGGTCCGCTGCTGTCTGGAAGACATCGTGATGGGCAAACTGCATGGACTGACGATCGGTCTCGACGTTTGCTCGACGTTGCACATGGATGTTTCGCTCGACGACTTGGATTGGTGCCTCGATCGCATCATGCCGGCCAATCCCGCCTACCTGATGGCGTTGCCGACGAAAATCGATCCGATGCTTGGTTATCTAACGACTGGTTATCAGGATCACGTGCGCATTCGCGAGCGGTTCGGTTACCGTGTGAACGATCGCATGTGGGCCTTCTTCGAAGAACTCGGTGTCATCGGTCCGGCTGGCCAACCGACAGAACATTTCGGTGATCCGCTGTGGGTCTATTTGCAGTACCGCCGTCGCAAAGGGGATGTGCGGACCGACGACGAAATCTTCAGCGAAGGTCGCCAGCAATTGGCCGACGTGCGCAAACGGGGTGTGTTCATTGCGGAAGGGTATGGCGAGAAGCCGTGGGAATTGGAACCGGCCCTCAAGGTAAGCATTCAGCGCATCTACGCAGACGCCAAGCAAAGTATTTGGGCCGAGTTAACGCCAGAGTTTGTGGCGACAGTTCCGGACCGACGGCAGGTGGAGACGCAGTCTGCGGATCGCGAGGATTACATTTTGCATCCGACAACCGGCGAGCAACTTGATGCGGCGTCGGAAAGAACCGTGCGACAACTACGAGAAGACCATGCCGGCCGGTTTGACGTGCAGATCGTGATTTCCGACGGTTTGAATGCCTGGGCCATTATGGATGAAGGACATCTAATACCGTTTCTTGAAGATTTACGAGCCCGGCTGATGTCGGCAGGCTATCGGCCGGCGACCGATAACATTGTGATTAACTCGGGTCGAGTCCGGGCTGGCTACCGAATTGGCGAATTGTTGTTCGCCGATTTACCGGGCCATCGCGCGATTCTGCACATCATCGGAGAGCGACCGGGTACGGGTCACCACACCTTTTCGGTCTACATGACCGCACCAAAGGGCGAAGTTTGGAGCGAACCGGGGCAAGTCGATCACAACATTACCAAGGTCGTCTCGGGGATCGCCTCGACGGCGCTTTTGCCAGCCGATGCCGCCGAGCAAACCGTGCGGATCTTGCGGCAGTTGGCACCGAAATAGGATCGACACCAATTGGGTAGTACCAGTCGCTACTGCTGCCGCTCTCGGTGACATGCGATTCCATTCAATCGGCGTTTGTCATGCAGTCTCCAAGGGAGCGCCGCAGTTCGGGCAGTCTGCGACGGCTTCGACAACGGTGCCGCAGTGTCCGCATGTCCTCTGTCCAGGATTCTCCCGTTCGCGAATCTCCAGTTCCTGATCGATTTGCTGTGAAGCTTTCTGGAAGATATTGGAGACGATTCGCGAGTGGCGTGCAAAGAGGATCGTGGTCGAAATGAATCCCATAATGACCATTGCGGCCACCATGAAGAAAAACAGGCCGAACATGGTAGACATCTGAGGTGTCCTTTCCGCATCTGCGCGCCTGAACCAGTTTGTGGGATTCGATGTTCAAATCGAATCACCGACCAGTGGGTGTTGTCGTTCCTGCTGGTCATACTCAATTGAGGCCGACCAGTTCAATATAACGCAAACGAATCCAAATGGTTCACTTGCGTGCCCGATTTTCGGGTGAGGCGGGTGACATTTCTTGTGTTCAGCACCAGATTGGTAAGAATGAATGCCGCCACTGTCGCGGTTATTTGATGCCTCCATGGGCGAAAATATTTCCCCGACATCCGATACCTGTTCATGAGCGAAACAATCACGATGGACTACTATCACATTTGGGCCGATCTCAAACAGAGCAACCGCGATTTGGAATTCGCGGCCAACCTCGATCGATATCTCGGCGTTCTTAAAGAGCGGGGACTGATCGCCGATTTTCAGCTCACGCGGCGGAAGTTGGGCTTTGGCCCCAGTAATCTCGGGGAGTTTCACGTGACGATTGCGACCGAGAATTTGGAACAGCTCGATCGCGCGTTTCAACAAATTCGCCCACGAGAGGGAGAAGTCGAAGGACTGCATGCCGCCGTCTATTCTGCAGTGACCAATCTGACGACTGCTCTTTATCGAGACTTTCCCGATCGTTGAGTTGACCTGCGAATCCTGTCCATTACTGAAAAGGTTGTTATGGCCTATAATTTGTGATGTCCAACGGAGTAAGCGTTTCGTATCGACTCGATCATGGCGCACGAAAAGAAACCACCAAGGGAAACCTGGGAGTCGTTTACCGAGCGCAAGATTCGTGAAGCTCAGGAGGAGGGAGCATTCGAAAACCTACCCGGTTTCGGCCGTCCAATCAAAAACATCGACGAACCACTGGACGAGAACTGGTGGGTGAAGGACAAACTTCGCCGGGAACAGATCTCTGCGTTACCTCCCATATTGCAGATCCGTTTAGAAGTCGAGCGGACACTCGAGCAAATCGGCGAACTGCAGACCGAGTTTCAGGTGCGACGCCGAATCCACAAGCTCAACGAATCCATAAGGCAGGCCCACTTCTCGCACGTTCCCGGTCCGGCGGCCGGTATCGCTCCGCTTGATACTGAAGAGATTGTTCGGGAGTGGAAATTGTGTCGACAATCGTTAAGTCGGGACTCGAAATCGGAACAATCTGAACTTCCGCAATGATCCCGACAACTGGCTCGACGAAATTGACACATGAACACGTCTTGGCTACCGTAGGTCGCTAAGGGATACGAAAACTTCACAAAAACCGGTGTAGTTTTCATTCTTTGACGTGGACGCTGCCCAACCGATTGGGCTCTCCTTCGCCTCACCGGCAAGTCATTCTTCGTCCCTCAAATTGTTCTTCATGTAGGGTAAGTCGCACGCTATTCTGGATCTAATGGTGGTGCATCGGCATCCCAGGAGGATTCCTGTTGTGTTTGCTGAATTCCCTAACGGGGAAGGGTTTACACAGCACCAAGGAAGCGTGATTCGACTCACAATATACGTCGCGATATGCGGATTGAAGTTTTTTTAACTTGTTGTGACCTTGCCTCACTAACTCTGCCGACTGTTGGCCGATATACAACTTAGTATTCACAACATGAGTCCGTTAGTTCGATCAACTGCCGGGGACGTGTCTCGAACCCCCCCCAAACCCTAACCTCGCCAAATCTTCAGAATCGGGATACGTTTTAACAATGGGGATCTGTCGACCGCATTATTGCCCTAATTGCACGACGAAAAAGTTGTATCCCACCAAACCGTTTTGGTGGCAACTCGTCTTCCTGGTTGTTTTGATGCGGCCTTACAAGTGCAAGCACTGCTTCCAGCGCTACATCCGCACCATCTTCTGAGCAGGGCGGTTTATCACGCGTCCCGCGGCACAGAACCTGCAATCTCCCACACCGACTGAAGCCCGTGCATAATTCGTCGCACGGTTGATTTCGTCGTGCTGTTGTCTTTCCATGCAGACTGGAACGGCATGTGAACCCTGATTACAGGTCGACGAAAGGTAGTCATCGAGGCGTTGGAGTTCGCCAACGAATGCTTGGTTGGACTGAAAGCCATTTCGAGTCACGCGAATTGACTAAGAAGCGTTTGATCCCAGATTTCTAGTGGCGTCTCCGCCTGCGTCGTGACAGAATGAATGCAGGCCGAAACTTGGATCCGTAACGAAGATTAGGTTACGGATGGATCTAGAACGCCGTCGCGTCAGCGAGGGATTCTTCATTTTGCTTCTCACTCACGTATCGGACTACGAAAGCAAGATGACGGTTTCGGCCGGATGGGGTCACACGCGACAGCTCCGATTGGAATGATCGAGTTGGTGTCGATCGACAGTTCCACTCTGTGGAATTGATCGGGCGCGCGACCGCAAATGTGACCCGCGTTGTTCATAACTTGGCGTCTTCTGGGAGCGAGCCATGTGGCGAAATCTAACGATCACAGCCATTGCCTGGTCAACATTTTCGATTCTTTCGTTGCCGAGTGTGCTGGCCGACGAAGATCCCCCGCCGCCGTCGCTTCCCGAGGCGGCTGTTTCGCAAGCGTCGCGCACGCTCGATCCGCTGTGGGTCAAGTCGATGAAATGGCGCTCGATTGGTCCAACCAGTATGGGGGGCCGCATTATTGACCTGGAGGTGATCGACGATAACCCGAGTACATTTTACGCTGCGACTGCTTCGGGCGGATTATTCAAAACCGAGAACTACGGCGTGACTTTTGAGGCGCAGTTCCAGTTTGAGAATACGATTGCTATCGGTGATGCTTGCGTCTCTCCTTCGAATCCCGACGTTGTGTGGATCGGCACCGGTGAGCACAACGCTCGCAATTCTGTCTCCTGGGGAGACGGCGTTTACAAGTCGACCGACGGCGGAAAAAGCTGGACGCACATGGGCCTCGACGAATCGTTTCAAATCGGCCGCATCGCCATCCATCCGACCGATCCCGACATCGTCTACGTCGGCGCGTTAGGCCGCTTGTGGGGTGCCAACGAACAGCGCGGTTTGTACAAAACGATCGATGGTGGACGGAGCTGGGAGAAGATTCTGTACGTCGACGACATGACCGGCTGCATCGAAGTCGCATTATGCCCCGTCGACCCCAACACCATTCTGGCCGCCATGTACGAACGGCGGCGCGATCCGTTCGACGGCGCGAATCCCATCAAACGTTGGGGACCTGGTAGCGGGTTGTTCAAATCGACCGACGGCGGACGTAGTTGGCGGCGCGTGCAACAAGGTTTGCCGAACGTCCCGTTGGGCCGCATCGGCGTCTCGTACTATCGCGCCAATCCCGACCATGTTTATGCGGTCGTCGAATCGCAAGAAATCGGCACGGCGCCGGAAGGTTCGCAGTTGCCCGCATTCATGGGGATTCAGGGAACCGACCGGGACAACGCTGCTGCATTGACCTCCGTCACTGAAGGCGGGCCCGCAGCCAAGGCAGGACTGAAGGTGGGTGACTTGGTACTATCGATCGGCGATGTCGAAGTCGGCGCGTATCGTGAACTTTCCGAACAGATTCGCGAACATCATGCCGGCGATACGGTCACGATTCGGTACCGCCGCGACAACGAAGAGTCTGAAACCGAACTCACATTTGGCAAGCGAGGCGGCGACAACGATCGTCCCTTTGGCACGCGGCTCGGCGGTCAAGTCCATAACATCGAGGGCCAACAGGGACCGGACGGATTTCAAACCGGGGGGATCTTCAAATCGACCGACGGCGGCGAAAGTTGGGAGCGGATCAACAGCCTGAATCCGCGGCCGTTCTATTACAGCCAGATTCGCGTCGACCCTTCGGACGAAAACTACATCTATGTCCTCGGAATTTCATTGTACCGCTCGTCAGATGGCGGAAAAACATTTAGCAACGATGCGGGTCGTGGCGTCCATTCCGACCACCACGCGATGTGGATCGACCCGACCAACGGTAAGCATATTATTCTCGGTTGCGACGGCGGCTTAAATATCACCCATAGCCGCACCGAGCAGTGGGAATTCTTAAGTAACCTGGCGATCGGACAGTTCTACCACATCGGCGTCGATACGCGCACGCCCTACCGCATCTACGGTGGTATGCAGGACAATGGCAGTTGGGGCGGCCCCAGCGCCATGCGCGGTTCTACAGGACCGACCGTCGGGGAATGGTACGCTGTCGGTGGCGGGGACGGCTTTGTTTGCCTGATCGACCCCGAGAATCCCGACATTGTTTATTACGAATCGCAGTACGGCGCCATGTCGCGCGTTGATTTGGCGACCGGGGATCGAAACCGCATTCGTCCGCCGCGTGAAGAGGGCAAGTCGTATCGCTTCAACTGGAAGACTCCGTTCTTGCTGTCGCACCACAACCCACGGATTTACTACTGTGCCGGAAACTATGTGTTTCGGTCGCTCAATCGGGGAGAGAATTTGCAACGCATCTCGCCGGAAGTGACGACACACAAGCTGGGCACGTCGACAGCGCTCGCCGAATCGCCCCTCGATTCGAACGTCCTTTATGTCGGTACAGATGACGGAAATTTGTGGGGCACAAAAAACGGCGGTCACGACTGGTCGAAACTCGAAATTGCCGACCTACCCGGAACGGGTCGTTATAGTTCGATTGAAACATCGCGATACCAGGCGGGTCGTGCCTATTTGACCGTCGATCGACATTACTACGACGACGACACGCCTTACGTGTTCGTGACGGAAGACTTCGGCGAGACATGGAATGCGCTGCATGACAAACTTCCGACCGGTTCAGCCCGCGTTCTGCGGGAAGACATTGAAAACGAAAACGTGTTGTACCTGGGGACCGAATTTGCCATTTGGATTTCGGTCGACCGGGGGCAGGACTGGACGCGGCTGAACAACAATCTGCCGAATGTAGCAATCCATGAAATAGCCATTCATCCGACGGCCGGGGAAATCGTTGCCGGCACTCATGGGCGCAGTTTGTGGATCATGGATATCGCGCCGTTGCGGCAAATCAGCGAAGATGTGATGAAGGCCGATGTGCACCTCTTCCAGCCGGCGGCTGCCATCGAATGGCACGGGTTTACCGGCAAACGGTTTTACGGACAAAAGCATTTCCTGGGAGAGAATCCCGATTTCGGCGCACCGATTTACTATTCGCTACGTGAAAAGGCGCGGCGAGTGCGGCTAACGATTCTCGATGAAGACAACCGTGTGATCCGCGAGCTGCGCGCGCCAAGCGGCCCAGGGCTGCACCGAGTTCTGTGGGATTTACGTCAACTGGTCCGCCGTAATGCACAAGGCAGCGGACGCGGATCGGCACAAGCTCGGTTCTTCAATCGAAGCGGGCAGCGCGTTCAGCCCGGAACGTTTCGTGTGCGACTAACGGTGGACGGTGAAACCTTCACAGAGAAGCTGACGGTTTTGCGCGACCCCGATTTTCCGGCCGACAGTCTGACGTACGACGAAGACGAAGCGATCCGGAAACTGGAGAAAGTGCTCGACGATTAGCGGGGACCGTACACCCATTTCATGGGGGGCGAGATTTTCGCAGAGGGTTGTGTTTCGATTTGACTACAGATCATTTCGTTGATTCGAATCCCGCCGCGACCGCAATGAGAGCTGTGTTGAATTTGTGCACAATTCAACGACGTCAATCGCCAATTGCTCCGGACGATAACAATTGACAGTCCGCATCCGAAAACAACAAGGCCGCAGGAGGTTGCCACTCATTGCGGTACTGACTGCAGGAATGGTATTGCTGTTCGCCGTACCGATTTACCGACGGCAGATGGCCATTGAGGACTTGCGGCAATTCGGAGTCGTGCACTCGCAGTCGAGTCCGCCCGCGCTGATGACACGGTGGAATCTCATGCCCTTGTTTGCGCGTTTCGGCATTAAGTTCGAGCGCCCGATACATTATGAGTCCGGCAAGGGTTTTACTAATAAGCACGCGGAATACTTGCGATATCTAACGAAGCTTCATTCGTTGAATCTAGGCAATGCCGGGATTTCCGATGAGGGACTGGCACATCTCGGCCACTTGCAACATCTCGCGAAGTTGGATCTTTCGAAGACGGACGTTACCAGTCGTGGCATTAATCAACTCGAAGCACCTACATCTCTCATAATACTGGATCTTGCTGATACTCGTGTCGACGATGACGTGTTGAGACATATTCATACGCTGCCATATCTTCAACGCTTGAATTTGTCGAATACAAGAGTCAGCGATGACGGGATGCATGACCTGGGCAGTATGTCACACCTAAGAGGTTTGAATCTCAGCAATACAATTGTCGGCGATGAGGGATTAATGCGTCTCAGTAACCTATTGCAGCTTGAAGTATTGAGTCTCCGAAGGACACAGATTACTGATGCGGGGCTCAAACATCTCGACCGTAAGACAAGACTCTGGGGTCTCGACTTATCCAGCACAAGAATCTCGGATGATGGTCTTGTGCATCTACAAAATCTGCCAAGCCTTCGATACGTTGATCTTCACGCAACACAAGTAACTGATGAAGGTATCAAAAAGTTACAGTGGTTGTTGCCAAATTGCTCCATCTTAATAACGAACCGAAGTTCTTCCGACTAGCCGCTAAAGACCGCTACAGGAACTGAGAGAGGACTAATGGCCGCATCGAACCAAGTGCCGAAACTCGACGGCACCGCCTAATTCTCGCTGTCGAACTCCGAGAACCAGTTCTGCACAAGCACGACTTCTTGATTTCGATCTTCAAGATTGTTCGGATCGAAGTCCACACGTTGGACGGCGAGGAATCGTTTTTCATCAGCGGATGGCGCGACGATACTCATTCTCCGAAGTCCAACTTCAGGCAAATCGAATAACAACTCGGGAACACCGATTTCGGGATTCTCGTCCTCGGCGTCTAACTTGATTGTCACTCGATACAGCGACGTGCCGGGAAAGTCCAGATAGTAAAGCGATTGGTGTTCTCGGTCCGGACCCCAGAATTTAACTGTCCCTCCGGAGACTGATACCAGCTTTCGGCCCTCACCTGACGGGAATCGAGTGAGATACAACTCCGACCGACCGGATCGATTCGACGAATACGCGAGCAGCCGACCATCAGGTGAGAGTTGTGGACCTCGTTCAAAAGAGGGCGAGTCCAGCAATACGACAGGTTCCGCGTCGCTATCGAGTGTGAGATAAGCGATGTCTCGGTTTTGCAGATTGTCTGGATTTGGGAAGTATTCATACGCCAAATACTTGCCATCGGGCGACAGGGAAAAGTTGTTTCCCGTGACGACTTCCTCTGGCTGGCTGGTGCCTTCAACGAGGCCCATCATGATTTGTGCCATTTGCCCCGCACCTGTGCGCTGAAACAGAAAATGTTTCCCGTCCGGATGCCATGCGGATCGTGAGTCGATGACACCCGGCGCCGGAAATGTCACTCGGTCTGCGGTCCCTCGTTCCAAATCGTGAAGCCAGATAGACTCCGAACCGTCCTGCGCATTCCACACTGTCACCAAGGCGCGAGATTGATCATCACCGGGAACAAGACTCACCCTTCCATCCATCGGTTGATCACGGGTGGCAATAAGTTCGATTTGGCCGCTCTCATGGATCCAAACCAAACGGCACACGGGATTCGTGTTAAAGCTAGCCCCGGGTCGATAAACCAACGAACCGTCGCGACCAACTGAAGGGAGAGAACCTTCCGCGACAAAAAATGGCTCTCCCGTTGTATCCAATCGATCGAGCGAAAATGGCACTGCCCAAAGTCCGGGTGTGGTCGTTCGGCGCAGGTAAAGAATATGACCTGTCGCCGAGTAAACCGGAGTGGCAAACGATTCCCCATCCTCCTGCAGAACGATCTTCTGGTTACGGCCATCGAAGACCATAATGGTCTCTTCTTGCGATTGGCCGGGACCTTGGACGACAAACAACAGCCCACGACCATCGGGCAGCGAGCTGGGTGCCAAAACAACACGTTGCTTGCCCTCCGGTTTCAACAGCACACGTGGAGTTCCCCCGCGGCTTGAGACTTCCCACAGTCCACCGCTTGCTGCGGACGAAGTGTTGGCTCCACAAAAAACGATCCGGCTGTCGGTCAACCAAGTCCCGCCCGCATTCGTTGGGTTCAATCGAAAGTCATCGGGCCGTTTTGTGACTGCAGTTGGCGTCCCACCTGCAGTATCGACGCGCCACAAGTGAGTATCGTTGAAATACGCGATGGAGCGACTATCGGGCGACCAAAATGGAAACCGTGCCCCTTCGGTACCAGGTACACTCCGTGGATTCAGCTTTTGTAGGTCCTTAATCCAGATTTGTTCGTCGCGAACGTAAAGAATTTGACGACCGTCGGGTGACAGAATTGCCGGGCTGCTGCTCGTCAACTCCGTCAATCCTTCAAGTGTCGGTTTCAGCTTGCGCAGTGGCAATTCGGTGAGACCGGGAACGGTCGTCGGCCGCCAAAAAAACGCACCGGTGACGATGGCTCCGACGGCCATTCCGATAACGAGTAGCAACGCCGTGGGAATTCTCCGCATGCCGGCTTCCTGTGGAGAGGCGGGCGTTGTTGCGATTTCGAGCGAGGATTCGGTTGGGTCGTCGATGGCCGATTCAAGTTCGATGCGCGCGTCGGCAATATCGTGCAGTCGATTTTTGCGGTCTTTTGTCAGGCAGCGCTTGAGTAGCCGCTTGATTGTCGGTGGCGTTTCTGTCGGTAACCGGTCCCAATTCGGATCTTTGTGCAGAATAGCCGCCACCGAATCGGTGATCGTTTCTCCGCCGAAAACCGTATCGCCCGTCAGACATTGGAACAACAGGCAACCGAACGACCAGATATCGGTTCGTTTGTCGACCGCCTGGCCGCGAGCCTGTTCGGGACTCATAAAGGCCGCCGTCCCCAGAATGACCCCCGGTTGCGTGAAGTGCGCCGTGACCGTCGGCGAAGTGCCGGGGTCGCGAGTTTCGGGTTCCTCTTCTGCCGACGCTTTCGCCAAACCGAAATCGAGGACTTTGACTTGGCCGTCCGGAGTGATTTTGACGTTGGCCGGTTTCAAATCCCGATGAATGATACTCTTGTCGTGGGCTGCTTCGAAGGCTTCGGCAATCTGCCGTGCGATGTTCAGCGTTTCTGGCAGCGTTAAGCGACCGTCGACAAGTCGCTCTTCCAGCGTTTGGCCTTCGACCAATTCCAAAACCAGAAAGCGCTTCCCGTCGGCTTCTTCGAAGCCGTAAATGGCCGCAACGAACGGGTGATTAAGAGACGCAAGTAGTCGGGCCTCGCGTTCGAACCGGGCCACACGCTCGGGATCGTTTGACATCGTTTCGGGCAAGACTTTGAGGGCCACTTCACGATTCAGATTGGTATCGGTCGCACGGTAAACCTCACCCATTCCACCAGCGCCGAGTGGGCCAACGACGGTGTAACGTCCCAGTTGTTCCCCGGCATTCAAGCTCATTTCAACGATACCTGCGATTTCGCGGCCAACAATTTCGATAGATCTTATATTACTCTGCTGTCAGTTCAGTTGCGATATAACGGTCCGGGCAGTTATCGGCTCGAATCGCGGGATGGTCTCGTTCGCCATAGCAGCGAGAAACCATAGAGTCCCGCCGACAACATAATCACCGGTACCAACAGTAGCGCGTATTCCTGGTAGCCTGCTCCGGGCCTGAGGACTGATTCTGCAGGATCATCCGGGTCGTAGTGAACCGGCAGTCGCATCCCGACCTGTAAATTCTGAATCGTCAAAGCGGCCCCGTCGCGATTTTCGTACTCTCCATCCGACATGCGCACTCGCGTCCCAGTGAAACTTTGGCCGTCGACGTCGTAGGTGTAGGAAACGTCTGCGTAGTAGCGACCGACATCGTTCACGCCGACTTCGGCCTTGTTGACGAGACCGTTAACCGAGGGCCAATCGGTACTGGCAAGCGCCTGAACAACAATTCGGGTCAGAAAGAAGCCGCTTATCGGAGCCCCCAATACCAAAAAGAATGCTATCAGTCCCAAGCCAAACCGAACGATGGGGGATTGTGTGTCGTCGGTCATCGATTCGTTTCCGAGGCCATCGCGGCTATTGGAAGCCGCGCGTCAACAGGGGGCGAAATCGCGGTCATGCATTGCGTCATCTCGCACGCCACAATACGTCTTCAGGAATTCCCAGTCGCTGTTGAGCTTCGGCAATATCGGCTTTGAATCGCCGGGCATCGACCGGATAGCCTTTGGTCGGTTTCAAGTCGGAAACTTCCCGGCTCCAGAATTGATTAAACAATTCCATCGAAAGTTCGCGGATATATTTCGCCGCCATCGAGGCGACCGCGACGGGAAAATGTTGCTCGGCCTTCATTTGGAAGCGGATTTCGGTCGTGCCAACTTTGTATCGGCTACATTCTTTGCGCTCGTCTAATCGGAACACCATCGCCCCGCCGGTTACATCGCATAACAGGTGATCATACCGGTTGCGCGCTCCATGTTTGTCGCAGACGATCAACGTTGGACGATCGTCGTTCGGATCCCACACATCGGCAAGTAGGTTTAAACTGATCCGCGACAGCGCGATGCTTTTGCTATCGAATTCCGCCGTTATGCGATTAAACCGCTGCGGGTCAACCACGTCGCATCGAATGGTGAGCAGCCGAATATCTGATTGATCGCACGATTGCGCGAAAGCTGCTGCCGGTTCGTCCAACGAAACGACAGTAGTCGCGGTGGGCAACTCAAGATCGCCATCTCGAAACCAGGGTTCGTCAGTTTCCGAAGGCGATTCCGATGTCAGCAGACTCCCCAGCAGTTCCCGGAATGTGGCCGGCCGTTCGCCGAGCAAACGCAACGTGCACAGTACGCTCCGCTCAAGATTCGCCAAACCACGTGATGGAGAATAGACCTCCTTCGAATCAGCGATATGGAGACGTGGATCAGCCTTGGTCGGTTGTTGCGAAACGCTGCCATCGAAAGCGGACCAAAAATCGGTTTCGCGCGGATGATCGGGGACCTCCCAAACGCTTGTGCAGACGACAAGCGGCCCGAGGTTTGGACCGTATCCGGCTTCATCCATGCCTATGACGAGTCCCATATTCTCCTCCGTGAGCAGTTGCGTGCAAACGACACTGCACAGTCTCACAACTTTACCGGGGAGAATCCAGCGTCACGCGGCATAACACGCGCAGCGGGCCGGTTGATGGCCGGGGTCGCGCGAAATGTACGCTTAATGGGCATTCGGTTTACAGCGTATTACGCTGACTTGTGGCCGCGACAATCGCGTTTTGTTCAGTGATAGCCGGCTCCCACGATCCAGAATCGACCACAAGAAAAAGGAAACCGCTCTAGTCAAACCGCACGAGGCCAAACGTCTCAGGCCGCGGTGTTTCGCCGGCTGGCTGCGTCCAGCTTTGCATTCCGATCGCCGGGAGGATTCTCACAATGCCGACCGACCACACATAGTTGCGTTTCGGCGTCTGCGGAGTCATTTCCGTGAATGGAATCGCCGCCTCGACACGCCAATGCGTTTCGTCGCCATGGGCGGCTACGAACCAATGGGGATTCCACTCGGCGTCTCCCCAGCAGGTGTCGGCGGTCCAACCACGTTGATCGGCGACGAGTTCGTAATACGTGGCATAGTCGCGGTCCACATCGAGATACAACGCGACGCGGTCGAACTGCGAGAGATCGGCATCGTAATGTCGCCCTTCGTAGTTGGGACCATCGATGGGCATACCGTCCACGCGAGGCATAGAAGCGGCCACGTACAGATGTTCCTGATCGTAGGCCAACATGACCAATGGCGCAGCTTCGCCGCCATCGGGTTGACGGCCGACCGAGTTCGAAAGTCGAATCTCCTGCGCTTGTTGCCAGCATTCGTCCGAAAGCACGCCATCAAGAACGGGCCGTGTTCGCGTCTCGCGGCAAATGATCATCGGCTTGGGGGCATTGTCGACCGGTTGACCGAGCCATGTTTCCGCCCTCGCTGTCGCCTGCCAGGGATCGTTGGTTCCCACACCGAGGACCGATTGGTAAATCGAATCGGCCGATCGATAGACACCCCGTTGCCTCATTAGCGACGCGAGCGGAAACCGCATTTGTGGCGAACGAATCAGCCGTGGCGAAGTCCGCTGAATCAGTTTGGCCATTTGAATGGCCTGGTCGTGCCAATTCTTAACGGCTCCCTGTCGCCAGTCTTGGTTTTCATCAATCTTCAAGCGGCTTGGCTGTTCGACGATATCGAACGGATCGTTTTCGAATGATGCCTGCTCGATTTCGCGGTGCGACGGTGGAACCTGGGCAATGGCAATTGCTCGCTGAATGTTCTGTGCGACGGAAGCCGCGCTGCTGCGAACCGACTTCGATTCGATTTGCACCTTTCGGCTGCGCTGCCAGGCCGTCTCCGCACTGGACCAAAACTGAAACAGCCAACGCATGGCATCCCTGGAGACCGGCTGATTGGGATGCTTTTGCACCAACTCGACCAAGGTCGATTCGGCGAGATCCCATCGCGATTGTTCGCGGTACTTCTCTGCTAACTGCGAAAGTTCCAGTGCCGCCTGCTCGTCCGGCAGGTCGCGGGTCAGCCCTTCCAATTCGGCAATCAGCCGCATGCCATGCTGGGCATTGTTCAACAATCGGTTGTCAGTGACCGCGCGAAACGTTTTCTGCCGCTGGGCTGTCTTACGCCGTTGTTCAGCGAGCCGCTCGTCATATTGCAAAAGTTCGCGGCGAGCATCGGAATCGGCGGAAATCGGCAAGCCGGTAAATAGGCTGCCACTTTTCAGCTGCGCGCCCAATGGTGCTGTATTGTCGACAATCAGCCGATAGGCTTCCCGTTGTTGTGCGGGAGCAATTTTTGGCAGCAAGATTCCGTATGCCGGCGTAGCAACCGTCGATACCGTTTTTCCCAATCTCGGGAGTAGTTCTGTGGTATCCAAGTGCGAGTTGCCCGTGCTTCCCGGTAGGAGTTTGACGTAAACCTTGCCGACCTCCCAAGGTGGTAATTCCGCCTGTTCACGCTGCTGAATGAACCGCGTGGGATCGGCCGCCTGCTCAACCGCAGCCAGCAAGGCTTCGTTGAGCACTTCGGTTGTGCTGTCGCCTTCGGTCGGTTGATCAATGATGACGATGCTGGGACGCCATGTTCGAAGCTGCGCAACTAAACCACCGACGAGGACCTGTTGCAATCGGTTCTCCGTCTGCCGCTGCCAATCCGCAACAAGACGCTCGGAATGGTTTTCGATTCCGGGGATCTCGACCGGAAGTCGCCAACCGGTCTTTGTGGCCGAACCTCCCGCTAAGGACGCCGCTTCGGACAGTCTCAGATCGTTGTCTTGATAAGCGACCGCATCTGGACCGGTATCGTGTCGAGGGGTCACCGCGACCAAACTGCGATACCCAAGTTCTCCGGAGTACTTGGCCAACAGATCACAAGACACCTGCTCGTTGCGGGCGTGAATCGTCATCATCGCGACCCGGCGC
>JANQRQ010000181.1 GCA_028284485.1 Planctomycetaceae bacterium
AAATGCGTTTCCATTGACCGTTTTCCAGCCGTGCGTACGTCGATCCGACCAAGACATGGACCCGACCGCCGGTGTCGACGGTCACTTCCGGGTCGCTGCGCTGCACCAAGCCTTGATCAATGCCCGTATCCAGTTCATCCGACCACTGCTGCGAATCCGCATCGCGAACACGATAGCGCAACGTCCCGCCGGCCACATATACGAGATGCGCTTGTCCGTTTCTGTCGAAAATCAGATCGGGATAAGCACCGCGAGCGACAAACTGCGGCGGCCCGAGATACGGGCGATTGCGAAAGTCGCTGCGCTCGGCATTTCGGCTGGCAGCATACGATGCCTTGAGTTCGGGCCACGGTCGTATGCCCCATTCGCGTGCCTTCGATTCAAACAAAGTTTGGAGGGAGTTCGCGATCTCAGGTTTTTTATCGATGAGGTTATGAATCTCGCTGCGATCCGACTTCAGGTTGTACAGTTCCCACTCTTCGGTTTCGAATGGGGAAACGAGTTTCCAGTCTCCTCGCCGGACAGCACGGTTGCCTTCATGCTCCCAATAGAGTGCCTCGTGGCCCTTGCGAGTCTCTCCACGAAACAGCGGCGATAAACTTTTCCCTTCCAGGGGAGTAATCGGTTTTCCTTGATATTTGCTGGGGTATTTCGCACCGGCGACGTCGACCGCGGTTGCCATAATGTCGATCACGTGGCTGATTTCGTGTGTGATCGTGCCACGCACTGTGAGTCCCGCTGGCCAATGCACGATCAATGGCGACGCAATTCCCCCTTCATGAGTCCAATGTTTGTACATGCGGAAGGGAGTGTTGCTGGCGTTCGCCCATCCCCGTCCGTAACTAAGGTACGATGACTGAGTCCCCGCAGCCTGGTTGCGACGCTGCTCGTCGGATGTCGGCTTACTCCATGTGCCGCTAATGATTTCGTGGCAACCACCATTGTCAGCCAGAAAGAACACCAAGGTGTTGTCGAATCGTCGCTGTTCATTCAGCTTTTCAAGGATCTGGCCGATACCCTGATCCATGCGATCGAGTTGTGCTGCGTAGACAGCCATACGCAGCGACAGGTCTTGTTTGTTGGTGACCGCGTCCCACTCGGGGACGTCGTCGTCGGGAACGGACAACTCCCACGAAGTGTCGATGACACCCAGTTCGCGCATCCTCGCGAGCCGCTCATCACGCAGCACTTTCCAGCCGCTGTCATATCGGTTGTCGTACTTGGCAATGTCTTCCGGCAGTGCATGCAGGGGCCAATGCGGGGCCGTGTACGGCAGATACAAAAAGAACGGTTGGTCAGGATTTTGATGCTCATTCAAGAACGAAATCGCGTGATCGGTAAACGAATCGGTCAGATAGAACGAACCGGGCTCGGGGCGAATCGATTGATTGTCGACGGCCATCGTTTGGTGCGGATCGAGTTCGAAAAAGTTGGTATAGCCGTTGATCAGCCCGAAAAAGCGATCGAACCCGCGATCGCGGGGCCAATGAGGGCGTCGCTCACCGACATGCCATTTGCCCGACATCCAGGTGTCATAGCCGGCTTCTTTTAGAACTTCGGCGATGGTAACGCATCCATCGTGCAGATGGCCGACATAGGGGCGTGTACCAATGTCGTTCACCTTGTGCCCGATTCCGGTTTGGTGGGGATACAGCCCGGTCAGCAGCGACGCCCGCGTGGGGCAGCAGCGGCCGGTATTGTAGAACTGCGTGAACCGCAGACCATTGGCGGCGAGTCGATTGAGATTGGGAGTTTCAATCTCACCCCCGTAGCAACCGATGTCGGAGTACCCCATGTCGTCGGACATGATCAAGACAATGTTGGGACGCTCGGCGGAGATGGCCGCAACGGTGAATGGAATTGTCAACAACGCCAAGATTGTGATTCGAAATTCTTGCATCATTCGACTCGAAACCATTTGGGCCTGACGAAAACAAGAACGATGACCAGCGCGAAAACGGCCAATCCGCACAGCATGTAAAAGACCAGCGAAAAGTCGTTGGCTTTTTTCACTTCCTCACCGACTCGCTTAACCACGACGGCTGCAAATGTGGTTTCAATGCAGCCCACCCAGGCGGATAGACTGGCGACTTGCTTTAAAGCGACATCCTGCTTGAACGCATGCTGGTTGGCCAGAAATGCGCCGATACCGAACATCGCTAAACAAAGAGTGCCCACTGTCAAGGCGACTGTTTCGACTGTGGGAAGCACAGCCAGCGACATGACGAACAGGCAGCCGACGGCGATGACCAGCTTGCGGGATGCGAGCAATCCGATGCCCCGATGGCTCATCCACAGCACGATGGCGCCACCTAACCACAATCCGATGTCGAGCATCAAATAGATCACTGTCAGCTTGTCGCCCAGCGCCTGATCGTACTTTTGGCCCAACGCCAATTCGAAGTAAGAGGGCAACCATTGCGTGGCGAAGTAAAGAATTGGAACCAAGCCCATTCCCATCAGCGTCACGCCCCAGAATCCGGGGCTGCCGAAGATTTCTTTCAAATTGGCCCATTCGGTTTTGAGGCGCAGAGGACCGCTATCGACTAACGATCGCCCCCAGTTCATGGCGCGTTTCTCGGGATCTTTAAAAATGAGGAACCAAGGTACGAGCCACAGCAAGCCGAGCGCCCCAGCGAACACAAAGCTCAATCGCCAGTTGTAGGTATTCGAGAGATAGATGACCGATTTGGGGGCAATCAACGTGGCTGCGAATGCGCCGCTGCCGAAGATTCCCGAAGCCAGGCTCCGTTCATTGGCCGGAAATAGCCGGGCAATAATCATAATGCAAATCGGGAAGTTGACTGCTTCCCAAAAGCCGAGCAGTCGTCTGAGCCAAAGAATGGTCGTGTAGCTATCCGCAGCAGCAACCAGCATCGTGCTGATCGACCAACCGCAGACCATAAAGGGGAAGAACCAGCGGATGTTTCGCATGCGATCGAGCAGAAAGCCAATCAGCGGTTGCGAGAGTGCATACGTAAAAATGAAGGCTGCCAAAAGGTTGCCACGGTCTTCTTCGTCGAAACCGAATTCTTCCGCGATCGGCGGCATCGCTGCACCGAGAGTCTGCCGGTCAAAATAGTTGAGGAAGGTCGCCAGGAACAACGTCGCCAACACGAACCAGCGCCAGTTGCGTTCGTAAAAGGAATTGTTCGCGTTGTCCGGAATGGAATTCATAGAAGCTTCAAAAGTTTCCGTGGATTATCACAGGTCATTTGCCGAATTTCGTACGCGCTAAAACCTGCCGAAATCAATCGTTCGATATAGTCCCGTAGCCCGGCGGCCGGCGTCGCGTATTGAGGCATGCCGTAATCGGTGGCGACGATGGTGGTATCGACGCCGACATTTCGAATTTGTTGAACGATTCCTTCGAACTCGACCCGTTTCGGTATGTCGGGCTGCACTGAAACCAGGCAGCGCTCGAAATAGACTTTGCCCGATTCGGCCATCTTTTCCTGCACATCGACCGGCACAGCCGTCACACCCCATTCTGGGTGAGTGACGCTGATTCGCTCCACTCCCAACGCAAGAGCTTCTTCGACGAGAACGCGAGATTCCTCGGGAGAGAGATGTCCGGTTGCGAGCACAACGTCGGCATCGGCGATTTGTTTCAGAATGTCCAAGACCTCCGTCCGCAACTTTGCATCTTGCAGAATGGTCAGGCCGCCGTCGCCGCCGAGGTGCTCCTGATGATTTGCTGCAGATTTGGTCGGCATCCAGATTTGGGTTGCGCCCATAAGAATGGCTGCCTCGACCGCGTGTGGATTGAAACCACCCGCTTGGTGGTTGAGAACGATGCCGCCCAGAACGCGCACGTCGCCTTGAATCTCATTGAGCAGCCACGCTCGCTCCGACGTGCATCCGTAGTGACATTTCAGAACCAGCGCACCGATGCCGACGTCACGAGCCTGCTCAACGAGCGTCAGGTCGTTGACCTTACGTTCGATGACATCGGGATAACTGTGAACGTGGCTGTCCACAGCTCCTCGCAGCAATTCGTCGGCCGTTGGTGGAATGGCTGTCACTTGCCAAGTTTCTCTTTCAACAAGGCCCAGCGGTCGAGCCGCTGATCGACCGATTCGCGGTCTTCGCCGGAATCAATGGCGGATCGGATCTCACCTTCGACCTTCTCGGCGTACTCTGCGAACTCCAGAATTGTCTCGAGGTGTTGTTCGGGCACGACCACGATTCCGTCGTTATCGGCGATGATGAAGTCGCCCGGATTCACGGTGATTTGTCCTTCGATGTGCGCGGTCAATTTCACCGGTTTGTTCGTCCCGGTAATTTGAAATCGACCATGGGCCAGCACGGGCGTGACAAAACGGCAGAATGTCGGAAACTGCATCGCTTCGAGGTCGGAAAAGTCGCGCGTTCCACCATCGATGATGATGCCGGCTGCCCCTTTTACGCGCGCCGTGGCGCCGGTGTTGCCGCCCCAGGGGCCGCCGTGAGCATGTCCACCGCAATCAAAGACAATGACATCGCCCGATTCGATTTGCCGAAAAAACTCGTAGCTGAAAGCCGTTCCCCATTCTCCTTCATCGGCGCCCAGAGACTTGCCCTGGATCGTCCGGGCGGGACCGGCAATGCGCTGTCCACGAAACAGCGGTTGAATATCGCTGTGCACCGCTTGGTTCGGCAGACCCATTTTTAACAACACGTCGTATGCTGTCGGCGACGAGATCTTCTGGAATCGGCTGATCAGTTCTTCTCGACTTAACGGCATGATTTCTCACTTGATATGTGGTTGTCAGCAATGTCGTGCAGGTCCGGAACGACGTTCTTTAGCGGTTCGCCGTTCGTATAGCGGAGCAGATTGGCAAAAACCGCCTGCATTTTTGCACTGAGAGCGTCTCGAGTTCCCGCAGCAATGTGCGGCGTCGCTACGACGTTGGGAAATCTCAGCAATGGATGGGTCGGCGGAAGCGGTTCAGTTTCAAAAACGTCCAGTCCGGCGCCACCCAGATGTCCTTGTTCCAGTGATTGCAATAGGGCTGCTTCGTCAATGAGACCGCCGCGTGCCGTGTTGATCAGGATGGCTCCCGGTTTCATTTGAGCCAGTGTTTGTTCGTTGATGAGGTGGCGAGTCTCTGCGGTTTGTGGGACGTGCAAACTAACAATGTCGGAGCAGCCCAACAGTTCCTCCAGGGAACCGATTCGCTCAACCGTAAGTTCCGGATCGCCTTCGATAAACGCATCGAAAAAGACAACCTGCGCATCGAAGGCAAGGGCGCGCTTGGCGACCTCGCGTCCGATTCGCCCGTAACCGATCAGCCCCAATGTTTTGCCGGCCAGCTCGAACGAATTCTGTCGCAGCGACCATTGCATCCAGTCGCCATGAGAAATTCCGTTGACGGCAATCGGCAATCGTTTATAGACAGCGAGAATGAGCAGCAGTGTATGCTCGGCGACGCCTACTGATGTTCCTTCCGGTGTGAGGGCGACGGGGATCCCGCGCCTGCGGCAGGCGTCGAGATCGATCTTTTCGTAACCGACCCCTTGGTGCTGAATCATCTTCAAGTTCGGTGCAAGCGACAAACGATCATCATCGATCTTTTCAGTAGCGACCACCACGAAGTCGGCAGTGGAGAGTTCATTGCTGAATTCACCGGGATCAGATGGAGTCGTCAATTGCCAGCCATTGGGCATTTGCTTCTGGATGATTTCGCAGACTTCCGGAGTCGCTCCGGGGTTCATATAGAATACGTTGATGCTCATTGCGCGGTTCCGCCATTGAGGTTGCGCAGCCAATTCAAACTTTGTTGTTGCAGATCCATCACATTGTCACCGAAGTAACTTTCGATACTGACCCAGCCCGCGTATCCGTTCTGCTTCATAATCGACCAGGCCTCGGAGTAGTCGATGTCTCCTTCCCAGATGGGGACCGGCTGACCATTGCAGTAATTCTTGACATGCCAGTAGCCAGCCCGGGGGGCCAGTTGCTCCAAGGCTTGCCGCCACTGGCCATTTTGCGAACCGTTGCGGACCACATTACCCAAGTCAGGGTTAAAGAAGACATTGGGTTCGTCGATCAGCTCGAGCATTTTGAGACACAATTCCGGCGAATCAAGTAGCCCGTCATCGTGCAACTCCAAGACAAGCTGAACGCTGGAGTGGGCGGAATGGCGTGCCGCCTGCCGTAGCAAATCGGCTGTTTCGCGAAACTCGGCCTCGGGAACGGTCTGACCAATCAGCCGCGGGCGTTCCGCAGTTGGCGGCAGGGACATACTCAATGAGATTATAACCGCTCCTGCCCCCAGTATTTCGGCGACTTCAAAGGAGCGAAGCAGCCGTTGATGATGTTGCTCGGCCTCGGGGCAGCGGGACAAGATAAAGCGGTTGAGATTGATTCCACTGACAGTCAGCCCGCAGCTCTTCAGTTCCCGTCGCATCGAGACGATTTCGGCTGACGACAGCCGATGGTAGTCGAGCCAGCGTGGCGACCATTCAATCGCATCGAAACCAGCAGAATGCACTTGTCCGTAAAGCTGTAGGCGGTCTGCCTGAGAGGGTGGCGATTGCCAGCCAAACCGCGGCGCATTTAGGATAGTCGTGTAGGCGAATTGCATTGACAATCGCTCGATATACAATTGGTAAGACCAATTTGTAATCTTGCGGAACCGCCTAGTCAAGGACGCTAGAGAACTGAAACGAGAATCCGCCCTCGGATATCGTGCCAAGCACTCCACAGGAATACCTAACGATGGATCAGCAGATGAATTCGCCTGTTACCCGACGTGAAGTGCTCAAGTCTGCTTCCACGGCTGTGATCGCACCATTCATTCTGCAGGGCGCGCAAGCCGGATTGAAGTCGCAGTGCCTTCGATCCGGTCATTGGCGATTGGGACGGTAATGGCACGGATGATTTGGGGCTGTTCAACGACGGGCTCTTTTATCTCGACACCACGGGCGACGGGGTATGGAATACTGTCGCGGGTGGCGACACGATTCGCGATTTGTACCCAGGTGGCAGTCGTAGCGGCTATCAGCCGATCATCGGCGATTGGACTGGAAGCGGCACGGACAATTTGGGCGTGTTCAACGACAACTACTTCTACCTCGACACCACTGGCAATGGTACGTGGGATAAGGTGGCCGGCGGCGACACGATTCATGATTTTTATCCGGGAGGAAATCGTAACGACTACACGCCAATCGCTGGCAGATGGCCGGGATTTAGCGGTGTGCTTTCCATTGGTTTCACATCGCAGTCAATCTCCGTGCCAGCCGAAGAGGCCCCCATCATTGCAGCCGCATCAGTTGGTGTACCGACTGAGTCCTCGCTGGTCTCGCAGAAGTCCACAGAACCACCCACCAACGTACCAAGTGTGATCAGATACGTTCGCGATTCAGTCAACACTTGGACGCCGAATTGGCAATCTGTTTGGCACACAGATAAAATCGACAAGATCCGCCGCGAAGTCGGCCAGAAAATCGCTGACAAAGCCACTCATGTCGTCGACTCCGCCAGGATGCACGGCGAGAACTTTTTACGGCATGTCAGAGATCATCTTTCTCCACAAGAGTTTGACGTCGCAGACAACCTATTCGACTCCCAAGCTGCCGATCAGACTGAGCAATCGGACAACCAGGCCTCGCTACGGGACGCAGTCTTCGTCGACCTGATTGACGTATTACGACTGCTGTAAGTCGACGTCGGAAACTGTGCATCGAGTATTCATCGGCGCACGATTTTCGGCGGTCGTTCGGATTTCGGTGGGCGCAGCGTGTCATGCCGGTAGTGCTCATGGAAATGATGCGCCACGCTGACATCAAGACGACGATGCAATTCTACGTGGGCAGGAACGCAGAAGTTGCCGCCAAAGCAGCATGATCGGCGATCGCTAACGAAACGGCTAACACAAGACTGGAGAGAGTTAAATTGGCCGGCGATCCAGAAGCGGAAGTCTCAACAGATTAATGGTTTATAAAGTACACCCCAGAGGATTCGAACCATCAACCGAAGCCGCCGGCCAATTAGGCCGGAAAGAGGCTGAGGGCGATAGCGACATCGTGTGTTTTTGTTGTCACCTGATCGGTGAGCGGACGGACTTGCAAGTACACCCCAGAGGATTCGAACCTCTAACCTTCGGTTCCGTAGACCGATGCTCTATCCAGTTGAGCTAGGGGTGCAAAGGGGGTTTCAATCCGGCGACGATGTTAACTGATGTTAGCAACACGGGCAATTGTCAGCCAGCAGCCGGACCGTTTTTCTCCGTTCATTACGTGCTGTTGCTCAGGCGAGGCCGCAATGATGGCAAAATCAGGAATTCTGTGCAAGAAAACGGAACTCTGCGTTCAGAATTTTTCGGAAGAATGGGAATTCTCGTGGCCGGTCGATTTACTCCGTGTTGTTAGTCTTCCAAGAGGTCGTCGGTATCGCGGGACTGTTCGAGCAGATCGATAAAGCTGTCGTCCATGCCAGCTTGCAGTCGCGAATGTCGATCAAATCGATCGCCGATCGCTTTGGCTGGACGGATTGGCCATTTCAAATGATCGGTGAATGCTTCCCAGTCTGATTGATTTTTGGGCTTTAGCTTGCGGAGCCATTCGAGGCCGAACGCGACATGAGAGATTTCGTCGTCATGGATGACACGCATCAAGGCGGCACTGCGAGCGTCGCCGGCATCGCGGAAGTAATCCTCGAACTCCAACGTGTGGTCGAGGTTGCGCCCTTCAAACGTCAACGGCAAACCAGCAAGATAATCGAGCACCGATTCAAAGGATTGAGCTTTCTTCCAGATGTAGCAATTGACCGGCAGCTCGCCGAAGGTCACCCCCAGTGCTTTCGCACGTTCGATATGCATTCGGGTATGCTTCTGTTCGTCGGCCATCACTTCAACCAAACCGCTTCGAAATTCGGGTGAACTTTCCGGGAACGCGCACAAAACAAACGCCATCACCTCCAGTGCCTGCAATTCGTGGTTCGCCATGATGTGGTGAGCAATGGCACGCTTGTTCGGATCGCGAAAGGCAGCTGGTTTCGGCATATTGGGAGCAGTCCGACGAGGTGCAAATTTTAAGTTCGCAGGTCGGCCCGGTTCTTCCACACGTCGCGGCGGGCCGGGGAATTCGTCGGTAATCGGCTGACCGATCGGCGACAGCTTTTCATCGAGGGAATCAGCCAACAGCACCAATTCCGCGAATTCTCGAATTTCCATCAGCCACGCCCACCTTCACAGCAGGTTTCGCAAATGGAATGGCAGCGTTCGCATTGCAGTTTCTGGCGGATTTCAATCAGCGTACCACCACAGACGGGACACGCAGGACGTCGGTCCGTATTCGACTGGTCCTGTGTTCGTTCCGACGCGGATGTCGGATTAAGGGGGACGTTCATATAATTCACCTCCCTGCGATTGGAATGTATCCCGATTGCGTGACACTCTTCCTGTTTGCGGCTATTTTGTGCCTACTGAGGTCGCCCTGTTTATACCATCTCGATGATAGTTTCGGCAGTGTTTCGAGACAGGGTCGTGACGATTTGTGTTTCGTGTTCCCGTTCCACTGAGCGGCGCCGCGGAAGATCGGCAGCCATTGTAGCGAGCAGTGGTTCAAGTGAAGATTTAAGTGAGAAATATGTCCGACGGAACTGTCTTACAATTGATTCGAGACCTATTGACGAGCCATGAAATTGAGTTTCGAGAGATCCATCATGCGCCAACGCGCACTTCTGAGGAGTCAGCGCTGGCTCGAAATGAAGAATTGCGAATTGGTGGTAAGGCACTGTTGATGAAGGGGGGCGAGCAGTTCCAGCTCTTTGTGCTGCCAGCGGACCGCAAAGTCGACTCCGGTGCCATTCGCCAGACGCTTGGCCTGCGGAAGATGCGATTTGCGAATCGTGACGAACTTCAGGATTTGACGGGATTGGTACCCGGATCAGTTCCGCCGTTTGGCAGACCGATTCTGCCTTTCGATTTATTCGTCGACGACGCCATTCGACAGAACGAGAGGATCGCGTTTAACGCCGGATCCCTGACCGATTCCATTGTGTTGGCGATGGACGACTACATTTCGATCGCCAAACCGAAACAGATTTTTCCGTTTTCGAAGGGCTCGGAATAGCGAAGGCGCGACCGCCTTCGAAATCACTGGGTTCGGCTACCTTGGCTGAGTTGAGGGCTCCATGGCACGGGCTTTGGCATGGTTGACGGCTCCAGTTCGTGTGGCCCATTCGTCGTACAGTTTTGCCATTTTCGCAACTCGTTCGGGGTGCGCATCAATCAGGTCATTGAGTTCCGTACGGTCAGCCACGATATCGTATAGTTCCCAGTCTTTGGCTCGCTCCGCAACCAGCTTCCATTTTCCGATGCGGATTGCATGGTTGCCGCTGAACTCCCAGTAGAGTGGTTCATTCGTCCGGGATGACCCGCCGGTGAACGCCGGCACCAAACTGATCCCTTCCATCGGAAGAACGTCGTGTCCGGCGAACTGCTTCGGATATGTAGCGCCAGCCAGTTCGACGAGTGTTGGCATAAGATCGATGAGGTGACCGACCTGATTCGTCATGCTTCCGGTTGATTCGATGTGGCCCGGCCAACGAACAATAAAAGGGGTCGAAACGCCTCCTTCGTGGCTCCATTGCTTATATAAGCGAAAAGGAGTATTGCCGGCGTTCGCCCATTCGCTATCGTAGGTGCGGTAAGATTCCTTCGGACCCGGTGGCAAATCGGGCGTGCGGTTGAAGTCGTAAGGGCAGGCTCCATTGTCGGACAGGAACATGACGACGGTGTTCTCGGCGGCGTTGATCTTTTCCAGGTGCGCCAAAAGACGGCCAATATTCTGATCTAAGCGGTCGACCATGGCCGCATAAACGGCCATCATCAAATCTTCGGCTTGTTGTTCGGCACTGCTGAGACTCGCCCACGCTGGAACGATTTCGTCTCGTGGCGATAGCGGCCAGTTCTTGTCAATAAGACCCATCTTCTTCATGCGGGCGTAGCGTTGGTTGCGTAATTCGTCCCAGCCTATGGCGTATTTCCCGCGATACTTTTCAATGTCTTCCGGTAGTGCGTGCAGTGGAAAATGCGGCGCATTATGAGCCAAGTACAGAAAGAATGGGCGCTGTTTGGCTGCTGCCTGGTCGAGAAAGTCAATCGCATAGTCGGTAAATGCATCCGTCGTATAGAAGTCTTCCTCTGGGGCGTGGAAGACTTCGCCGTCGATGCGCATCAGGTTTTCACCTGTTTCGAAGTCGGCGCCGGTAAAGAAATTGGCGGCACCGCTGAGAAATCCGAAATAGCGATCGAATCCTCGCTCTGGGGGAGTGGAATCGACGTGCCATTTTCCCGCCATCATTGTGGAGTAACCAGCTGACTTCAGGACTTCGGCCAGCGTGACATGGTTGGGGACCTTAAGATTGTTGGACTGATGATGGTAAAGACCGGTGAGCAGGGCGGCCCGCGTCTGGGTGCATTTGGCGTTGTTGTAAAACTGTGTGAACCGCAGCCCTTCTTTTGCCAGCCGATCGAGATGTGGCGTGGCGATTTCGCCACCGTAACAGCCGATGTCCGAGTAGCCGAGGTCGTCGCACAAGATCACGACAAAGTTGGGTCGATCGTCTGCAACTGTTGCTTGGCCTGAAGCAACGAATAGTGCGAGAATCAACAGACTCCGCATGATCTTGGTCCTTTTTGATGGTGACAGATTTGAGGAAACTGATTGCATGTGGGTAGTCCAGCGTCGATAGAACCTAGCAGCGCCAACGCGAATCTTAGCTGTTTGCGATTTGTGTTCCGTGTCTACGTTTCCCAGCTTACTCGGTCAGCAGTGACAAGACAAATTGCAAGAATCATGCTGAGGACCACCTGTCGTAAGTTCGGCGGCTGGCTTGGGGGTTGGAGCCACCCCAATCATTCATGGTTTCTTGTCAGAACCTTCATCAATTCCCGCGCGGCGAGAGCTACTGCTCATCAACTTTTCACCGGACGATCGTTATTTCTTGGTCAGAATTAAACAGAGCTTTGATAACACTCCTTAGCAATGATCAGGAGCGACCGAGCGATTACTTAGTTGATGGACGGACGGGAACGAGCTCGTTGAAGGGAAGACTGCCACCTGTTCATTTCGAGTTTGACGACTGGCCGTAGGATTTCATTCACAGAGTCGCCATGACCGAACCGCAATCTCAACCGGGGAATCCCAAAAGGGTCTGTTCGAATTGTGCGTCGACATCGGTATCGGTGGTCGACGAAAAGATAGACCTGTATCGGTGTGAGTCCTGCGGTCAAAAGTTCTATTACCGCCTCAACGAGGTCGCCGAAGAAACGATGGCATCGTATCTGCGGCGGGAGATGGAAGATCCTTCGCGCGGTCGACGTCGATTTCTAACCAACCGGCCCCATATTCTGAGAAATGGGATTCTGTTGTCTGGTGGTTGCGTTCTCATCATTCTGTTGGCGAGTTGGGTGGCTAGAATTGATCCGGCTGAGGAGCCGCCAGCAACTCTTAAGGAGAGGGCAGCCTTCGTCGCTCATGCGGTCATGCATGAAGATGTCGACGCGGTGTTGGCCATCGCAACGGGCAGCACGCAATGGCAGGCGAGGACATGGATGGAGGAGTGTGCGGCAGCAGCAAGATCGAATCGATCGTCCGCATCGCAATCGAGTATCGACATCGATGTTGTCATGCAGAACGATAACAATGGTATCGCTGTGGTCCGGATGAACTTTCCGAAAGCCGTCATTGCCGCCTACTGGTTGCGCGACAACGAACACTGGAAATTGGACGGCGAACGATCGCTGGAAGCGCTGGAGTTCGTCAACGTCCGCTGATGATGAAGTCTGTTGATTTCCTGCCGAGAGATGCCTTCAAACCGTGACGGCAGTTCGCTCGCCAACAACAGCGAATTTCACTGACTTGTGGCCGCGACAATCGCGCGCGGTCAACGTCTTCGTAGGAACCGTCAATCCGATGAATCGCCGACGCTTTCGGTAGCAAAATCCTTGAGCGCTGTTTCCTCGTCGTAGCAAATGTCGAGAATCTCGTGAAGCCGAGTGGCTCGCACCGACCACACGGCCTCAGGGCTGAGATTGCAATACTTCAAAACGCGGCCGCCATCCCGAACTTTCTTGTTCTTGGAAGCGAGGAATCCAAGCGACAAACTGTTCCAGAATTTGATTCCGTTGAAGTCGATTAGAATCTTTTTGTTTTCGCAATTGGCCGCCAGATCGTCGATTGTCTTGCTGGTTTCGGAAAGTGTTTCGAAATCCATTAGCTCCGGGTCGAGGAGCCGAATAATTGTTACATCGCCGTTTGTATCGACCTTGATTCGATCGTCCATCGTTGAAGTCTCTTCTGTTTTGGATTGAGTGCACGGCGAAGTGCCGGATTCGATGCAGTCGGTGCAGCGTTGTCCGAAACGCCTTAGGTCTCCACAGAGTGGTGCCTCAAAAGATAACGTGCGGACTGCCGGGCGGCAACAAGCGAATTGTACATTTCGCTGTGTTCGGAGAGTTCTCAGTCAACAACCCGTTACCATTTGGCCTTATTGCATTTGGCTTGTAACATTCATTGTCATGGCGGACTGCTTTCAGAATCTAAACCCCGATCATCGACCGCACAACTTTTCAGAATTGATTCGTTGGTCGATTACCGATCGTGTAACCGGCAAACGGCGAATTGCGCCATCTGGTCCGCCGGCAGCATCAGTCAACCCAAACAGATCATTAATCCACGATCCAAGAGGCCCGAACCGTTTGACCTGGCTCGGCCATTCGACGTTCCTGATCACTCTCGATGGTATGTCGGCTTTGGTGGATCCGGTGTTTTCCTCAAGAATCGGATTGTTCTATCCGAGGCATGGTCGCCCTGGGCTAATGCCCGATCAACTGCCAACAATTGATACCGTGCTGATTACGCACAACCATTACGATCACCTCGATAAACCATCGTGCGAGGCGATTGGACGGCACGTTGAAATCGTTGTTCCATCCGGACTTGATGTATGGTTCAAACGGCGCGGATTCGCGACCGTGACCGCCTTGGACTGGTGGGAGTCGACGGAGATTGCGGGGCTACGCGTCACGGCCGTTCCGGCACGTCATTGGTCGCGACGCAGCTTGAACGACGTTAACCGGTCGCTCTGGTGCGGATTCATTATCGAATCGGAAAAATCAAAGGTTTTCCACGCGGGAGATACGGCCTGGTTCGACGGCTTTTCTCAAATTGCAACACGTTATCCCGACATCGATGCAGCATTGCTTCCGATCGGCGGTT
>JANQRQ010000210.1 GCA_028284485.1 Planctomycetaceae bacterium
CCGACGGTGTGATGTCTCCCGTTGCGTCTGGCCGAACGACATAAATGGGTGACTCACCACCATGGGAATTCGTAATGTAGATCCATCCCTTGGCTTCGAAGGGCGTCGGCACAGGATTGTCTCCGCCGCCGCGAATTCGCCAAAGTTCTTCCCCGGAATGCAGATCATAAGCAACGATCCAAGGCCATCCGTTCACGACCACTTGTGTTCGATCCGGCCCTTCGTGGATCATCGCCGTGCCCCAACTTCGCTCACAGATTCCCTCTCTGGTGACTCGCCAAAGTTCTTCGCCATCGGCGAGCCGAAAGGCAGCGACATAAGGGTTATCCGGATCATCGCAGATCAACACGATGCGATCATTGTGGATGGTGGGAGAGCTGGCGAATCCCCAGCCGATTCCGTACTTGCTGATGTTGACGATTCCCAAATCGCGTCGCCATTTCAGATTGCCGGCCAGGTCATAGCAATGCAATCCTTCTGAACCAAAGCAGGCCACTAGATGACGACCATCAGTCGACAAACTAGTATTGGCATGCGTGGCCTTAGCATGACGCGTGGCTCGAGGAAGTCCCTTGTGCGCCGTCTGTCGCCACAATTCCTCACCGGTCGTCTTGTCATAACACAGAATGACCCAGCTTTGCTCCCCTTGATCGTCCGCAGCCGTCGGCGCACCACCTGGGCCGATTTTGAGTGGAGCGTCGCCAGCTTCCGCGATGGCTGTTGCCAGAAAGATTTTGTTGCCGAACACGATCGGACTGGAATGGCCCAGACCCGGGACCGGTGTTTGCCAAAGCACGCCTTGAACTTCGCCGGCGGCCTCGTCGACATTCCAGGAGCTGCGGAGTTCGTATCCGTCGGCGATCCCGCGGCCACCCGTCCCACGAAATGATGGCCAGTTCTGCTCCCCATAAATTTCCACACTTTGGCTGGCACACAATCCTGCAGCCGCAAGAGTAATGATGACACACGTGCTGAAGTTTCGTCGTCCCATTCCCACTACGCCCTCCAATCAATTGCGTGCAACGTTTAGGTACACCACATTTTCAGCACCAGAATTTGCGACTGCAATATCCCGATAGCCATCACCATTCAGATCTCCAACAGCCAAGCCGTAGGTGCTTGTGGAATGACCTGGCAATTGGACTTCTCGATACGATGTTCCGTCCCCTTGATTGAAGTAGACGGCATTTTCCTGGCCGACGTTTCCAATAATCAGGTCGGGCATTTTGTCATTGTCCATGTCAGCGACCGCAAGAGTGTAACTTTGTCCCTTGGCACTGCCGAAGCTTGCTGTTTTTCGTATCTCACCTGTTCCATCTCCGAGATACACAGCATTCGGCTCGCCGATGTTAGCAGTGACGAGATCGAGCATTCCGTCCCGATCGAGATCGGCAATTGCGATTGCTCGTGTCTCATCGTGACCGGAACCAAATGGAATGCGGTCGACAAATTCCGTCTTTCCGTTGTTTAGCAGCACATAGTTTTGTTGACTGTCCCGATTGGCCAGTGCCAAATCAAGATGGCCGTCTCGATTCAGATCGCCAACCGCAACATCGATCGTCGAATCATCGAGATTGCCGAACGACGGACCCCGGTCGAATTGCGCAGAACCGTTGTTCAAATAGACCTGATTCGGCCGGCCGCGACTATTTGTCAAGATGTCGACGTCACCGTCCTGATCGATATCGGCGAGGGTCAGGCTGCGAATACTGGAAACCTCTCCGAAATCGACATGATGAAGAAAACGCCCCGAGCCGTCATTAAGGTACACCCGATTTCGGGCCATATCGTTACCCACGACCACATCGAGGTCTCCGTCCCCATCTAGGTCCGCCAATTCGGTTGCATAGGTCGTCGCCAGTTCCTCTCCCAACCGTCGCATAACGCTGAATCTTGCCCGCCCCTGATTGAGACACACGTAGTTCTGTTGCGGCCAATGTCGGCCATTTGCAACGACCACATCGAGGTCTCCGTCGCCGTCGATATCGCCGATTCGCACCGAAGCCGACAGGTTCGTTTCCGTTCCCAAGAATAGGCGGCTACTACTTACGAAGGCTCTTTCTCCAGCAGTCGCTGCGCTCGAAAATGCCGTGAGCACAACGCACGAGGCGATTTGAAGGACCCTCCGATTCCAACGGCACATCATAAGGCGGCCACCTGATTGTTTCCTAATCGTCAAGATGTGATGAATGGAGTTGGCAACTCCAGGTCCCTCAATGAGTCATCGCGTAAATGACAATATTGATCCCCATCGGGTACGACCATTTTTCAGAAAACTGACTGAAGTACTCATGGTTTTCCCCTTCGCGTTCCCAGCCATCCCCCAAATCGTTGTTGTGGCACAACAACGCCATCATCCGACCGTCGTCATCGAAGTACGCCCAAAAATGAGGATCTTCATCGCCGCCCGAATAGCCGTGCCAGTGTTCGAATCGATAGCCGTCTCGCCAAGTTCGGATGTCGACAACTTGAGGGAGTTCTTCAAGGTCGTAAACCGTATGAAAAATCGGATGATCCAACGTCAATTCCTGCGGCAAGCGTTTGGGAAATACGCCTCGCATCTGGGCTAAGACATTGTTCCACGCATCCGGTGTCCAAAAATCGTCCATCATTAAAAAGCCACCACCCAAAAGGTAGCGCCGTAGGGCAGCTTTTTCGTGCCGGGTCAGCGCCATCATTTGCACGCCTGCCATATAGGCAAACGGATAATTCAGCAGCTCGGGATCAGACAGGCGCAAAACCTTACTGTCGGGAGCGACCTCGATCGAAGTCAATTCCTGCAATCGATGCGAGAAGTTCCAATCTCCATCGGGATAGTCGTTGTCCCATCGGTCCCACCAGCCGAACGGCCCTATCGAGTCGTATTGGATCCTTACAAATGTAAATACGTCTCTTTTGAAATCCTGATCGATTTCCCATTGGGGAAACTCATCGCGGTCTGGCACGCGACGTTGCCGACTACCTCCCCCACGGAATTGGCCGCTGCCACGGCTCGATCCACCGGGCCACGTTCGAGGTGACGAACCACCACGACGTTGGGCCATCAGTCGGCGCGCATCGGAAGCTGTCGTACTCTCAGGCTTCTCGGTTTCCAGCATGAATCGCGAGGCTTCACTACACACACACGCCATGGCCATGACGGCAATGACGATGCCGAGTTGGCGAAATGCTGCCCGGTTGCGTAAAAGGCGTTGCATCCGATTCATTTCAAGAATGCAGTCAACATAAATTTTCAATGACGATTGTGAATGACGTGGAACGAAAGCTCGCGGCCACATTGTGGCCCGTTTGATCACCTCAAGTCATGGGAGATGCTTCGCCTGATGAAACCATTGTCGCCAATTCAGATTTGATCGAAAGGCCAACGGCCGGGTCAACCATGGCAGCCGTCGCGATATGAACGGACTCGGCTCCGGCCTGAAGATATGACAAAACATTATCCGTCCGGCTTGCGCCTCCCACGCCGACGAGTTTGATCGACAATCCTCGTTCACTCATCAGGCGGGCGAACAGTCGAACTTGATCAATCGATGCGTCTAGTGTGGCCGTGCCGCAGATTCCCCGAGACTGACCGTCGAACAACAAGTCTCCGGTGGAATTACGTACCGTCGACGCCACGCTGTTTGTCATCGCCAAACCATCGACAAACGGGCCAATGGCATCCAACAACTCAGCCGCATCATCAGAATGCGTCACATGACCGATTTTGGCGAGATAGGGGACATCGCCGACCGACGATTTAACCCGTTCTGCGACAACCGCTGCAGAAGCGGGTTGCTGAAACAATTGGCCATCGCATGTCGAGACATTCGGGCAGGAGAAATTCGTTTCGATACAATCTGCGCCACTTTCGACTGCCCAACGAGCACATTGGGCGTAATCATTGGCCAAATCGTCTAACGTCCAACCCGGCTCGACCGACGCCACCACTGAAACCGAAAGTATCTTTCGAGACGGTAGTTGATTCCGAGTCCATTCCACGTCGCGACGCCAGACTTCCGGGGCGGTCGACGGCATTCCGAAGGAGACCGCCCAACTTCCCTCCATGCGATCGCTGACCGGGACTTCTTGTTCGCCACCCACCATTTGCGGAATCGAAACCGGTTGCAAGTTTGGTAGCGGATAGCACTCACGAGCAACGGAGCGCACCGTTTTGTAAGTCAGTACATCAAAGCCCAACGACGCGTAGTACAAGATCCACCGACCGTTAAGCAGTGGGCCAGCCGGCATGCCTAGTGGAGAATCGACGGGCAATCCGCAATACGTCCATTCGCCACTGACGATCGGCACCTCCACCTCGACGGGGTCCGGGGCGTGCTCGTAGTTCCAGCGGTACGATTGCGAAATGTCGTAGCGTGGCAACGTGCCAAAGTCCACCGGCATGATTTCCCCCTCTGCTCGCTCGCATGGGTCACAAGTCGCGCGCCGTTTGCCGATTCCATCAGAAATTCGACATCTTCAGTGTAGCAGTTCCTTACCCTGTCGCTCAAACCATGACGTCACCGATCCGGAAACCAATGCCAGCAGACACCCATCATAACCAAGACAGCAAATGTTACTCCGATCGCCAATCGAGCGGTCACCTCGTTGCCTTGCTGTCCCAGGCCAAAATAGCGCCCTTGGCCGTTCCATAGAGCGAATCCGGATATGACCGAACCAAATCCAATCAATCCCAAGAACCAGATCGGCGCCCCCAATCTGACCATCAGCTCCGCATCTCCTACGGGCATCCACACCGCTGCACCCAGATAGGCGCCATTCGCCACCAGACAAACACCACAGAGAAACCGAAGCAAATAGCCATACTTCCAGCGGAGCGTCGATACCAACGCCCACGACACCAAAGGCAACATTACGCCCCAAACGGCTCCACCCCAAACAACAAACTTAGGAGCCTGATTTGGCTCGACATCGGTTCGCGATATCCCCAGTAGCGGGATCACGACTCCGGTCACTATTCCGCCACTCGCCCACGCGTTGATCACATGACCAAACTCGTGGACCAGCAGCATTCCTAACCACGACCCATAGCCGACTGAGACAAATAGCAGGAATTGTGGCCAG